>CAYLPS010000070.1:0-16110 GCA_964385625.1 uncultured Anaerolineaceae bacterium
CTGCGGCCACATCCACCTTCCCGGCAATGTTGGTGCCACAGTGGCAAATGTAAACCCCTGTCCTTACTTTTTCGAGATTCATCGTTGCATTCCCAACAGCTCAAAATCTAAAATGCCATCGATTTCAGCCAATATCTGATCCTGCGTAAAGCCATTCTGTATGGCAGCCTGGGCTGGGCAGGCAGCGGCGCATGCCCCACAGCCTTTGCACAATACCTCATTGATATAGGCAACTGTACGCCCATTTACTTCCACCATCTCGATGGCGTGATAGGGACAAAGCCCTTCACAAGTCCGGCATCCCCCACATTTGTCTTGGTCAATGTAAGTGGTGAATGGTTCCAGGGTTACATAACCTGCATCCATGAGCGATAATGCCGCTGAGGCTGCTGCACCGCCCTGAGCTACACTATCGGGGATATCCTTTGGACCCTGGCAAGCGCCTGCCAGATATACACCGTCAGTAGTCGTTTCCACGGGTGCCAGCTTGGGGTGCTTCTCAAGGAAGAAACCATCGGGGCCTCTGCTGATGCTGAAGGTTTGGGCCACCTGGGCAGCATCCGCCTGGGGCTCAACGCCAGTACTCAGTACCACCATGTCCACCAGTTGCTCTATGGGTTGCCCGCTGAACAGATCGGTACTGGTCACTTTCAATTGCCCATTGTGGCGGTTTACCTGCAAGCCGCCGCCCGGAATATCCTGGTCGAAGCGGGTGAAATGCACCCCTGCATGCTCTACGCGTTCGTAAAAGGCTTCATAACCTTTGCCAAAGGCGCGCATATCACGGTAGTACTCATGCACTTCTGCCCCTACATAATCCCGCACCAGCTGGGCCAGCTTGAGGGAGTACATACAGCACACTCGCGAGCAGTATTCATGGTAATCTTTATTGCGGCTTCCCACGCAGTGCACAATGGCGATACTTTCGGGCTTTCGGCCATCTTTTAGTCGGACCTCGCCGGTGGTCGGTCCGCCGGTGTTAATCAAGCGCTCCAGTTCCATGCTGGTAAGCACATTGTCCAGCTGTCCATAACCATACTCCTGGATACGGTTGGCATCGAAATCCTTGAAGCCGGTGGCAATGATGATTGCACCAACATCCAGGTCGAGGAGCTCTTCCTTCTGGTCGAAATTAATCGAACCGGTCTGGCAGAATTTCTCACAAGCCCGGCATTTACCTTTTTGGAAATAGGCGCAATTTTCCGTATCAATGACAGGTACACGTGGCACTGCTTGTGGAAATGGGAAATATATCGCCGATCGATTACCCAGCCCCAGATCGAACTCGGAAGGTATTTTCTTCCATGGGCATTTCTCAACACAGGTTCCACAACCGGTGCAGGTGGTTTCGTCCACATAACGCGGCTTTCGGCGTACTCGAACTGTAAAGTTACCCACATACCCTGAAACGCTTTCAACCTCGCTGTAGCTCAGTAATGTGATGTTTTCGTGGCGCCCAACGGACACCATTTTTGGGGTGAGAATTCAGGCTGCACAATCAAGGGTTGGAAAGGTCTTGTACAGCTGGGCCATATGCCCGCCGATGCTTGGCTGCCTCTCCACCAGATAGACGTGCTTACCTGCATCTGCCAGTCGTAATGCGGCTTCAATCCCGGCTATACCGGCGCCCACCACCATAGCAGATTGCTTCATCGCAACCTGGCGCGCATCCAATGGTTTTTGGTATTGCACCCGTTTTATAGCTGCTGATACCAATGCTTTGGCTTTTTGCGTGGCTGAGAATGGATCGTCTGATACCCATGAACAATGCTCACGAATGTTGGTCATCTGAAATAGGAATGGATTTAATCCTGCCTCGCTGCATGCCCTGCGGAAAGTGGTTTCGTGCATCAAAGGCGAGCAGGAAGCTACCACCACCCGGTTTAAGCCCTTATTTTGAATATCATCCTTGATCAGCGCCTGGCCTGGATCTGAACACATATAGGCATAATGACGAGCCACTTTTACATTTTCCAGTGAAGCCGCATATTTGGCCACAGCTTCCACATCCACCATGGCGGCGATGTTGGTGCCGCAGTGACAGATATATACACCGATTTTAGGACTTCCTCGACTGGTTGGGTTCATCCGGTGTTTCTCCTCATATTTAAAATTACTTTTGGTTAAAATGGGCACCTGACAAATATTGATGGCGATGAAGCGTTAACATCAAAAAATCACCAGGATTAAATTCGGTATTACCTATAAGAGCGTTATAGAATGGTATCAAAATGTTAGATTCCAGGATTTAAGAAATTTCTTTCTATAGCATACTTGTGCCAGTATGCACAATCCAGTGTAATAGTTCACGAAATAAATGTGATGAATGTGATATATACCACAAGCATCGATGAGCTGAACATCAGTAAGTAAAAAGTTGAAAAGGCTGGTCAGCGGCTGAAGATCTGATTATTCTATTGAAGTGGGGTTTATCCTGACATGCTGTAAAAATGAAGGTGTATTTAAACCTCGTTCGAGCAGATAAGTGAGGTAATTTCGCATCAAAATTTCGAGCTCCTGGTCAACCATTTGTGATAGCCTGGCACGTTTCGCCTCGCTATAACTCATGCGTTGAAAGTACCGTAAGATTTTTAAGGCAGGCATGCTAATGGAGCGCACTTCAATTTCCTTCGGGCCACATCGCGGGCAGATAACACCGCCTTTCTCGAATGAGAAATATTGATTTTCAGCTTGTATTTCCTTGCCGCAATTCACACACTGGAATAGCTGGGGTCGAAAGCCAACCAAATCTAAAAACCTTATCTCATAATAGCGCACGGCGAAAGTGGGCTCCGCCTCCTGGTTTATGCGTGAAAGGGTATCGCTCAACAAACGGAATAAGGCGATGTTTTCACCTTCGTCATAGGTGAAACGATCAACCAGCTCGATCACATAAGATGCATAGGCCACTCGCACCAAATCTGCACGTATCGCTAAATGCACATCAATAGCCTCTGCCTGGGTGACGATGGGGAAATCCCGGCCTTTAGCCAGCAACAGTTCAGCACGGGTGAATGGCTCCAGGTGACCCGCCTTACGTGAGCGCAGTTTTCGCACTCCCTTGGCGACTACTTTCACTTTCCCAATTTCGCGAGTAAACAGCCATAGCAGGCGGTCGGCTTCTCCCCAATCTGCATGCCGCAGGATAATAGCTTCAACCCGCTGCGAACGAAAACGTGTAGGCATGAATTTATTATAATCGTTGACTTGCCTTAATATTCCTGGTAAAATCCACGCTTGCCTGTGGCGTTGTACCCTTCGCCTGGGTATAATTTTTTCGTATAAAGAAAGGGCTTGAGAAAATGAAAGTACTCCTCCTGAAAGATGTCTATAAATTAGGCCGGGCTGGCGATGTTAAAAAGGTTGCAGATGGCTATGGGCGAAATTATCTGCTGCCTCAAGGGATGGCCATATTGGCCACTCCCGCGGCGCTCAAAATGACCGAACGCATTAAAGAAAAAGCCAACGTGCAACGCGCCATCATTAATCAAGAAATGGATGCAGTAGCCAGGCAAATTGCCGGGTTGACTTTGACATTTCCAGCGAAAGCTTCTGAGACAGGGAAATTATATGGCTCGGTAACCACACAAATGCTCGCCGAAACGATAAAAGCGAAAACCGGTGTGGATATTGCCCGCCGGCAGATCGATACACAGCCGTTACGCATCTTGGGCGAATACAAAGTAAACATCCGCCTGACCGTTGATTTAGTCCCAACGATTGATGTTATCGTGTACCGTGAGGGTGAGGCAGTCAGTACCATTATAGGCACCAGGGCTACCACGACCGAAAATGAGCAGACCTCGGCAGAATTAGAGCCTGAAACCGAACCGGAAGCCGAGTAACACTATAATTTAGGCATGTGATAGCTGGACGCTTTACGCAGGCTTTTGAAAAGCGCCCGTTTTACAGTTTAAGCCTGCTGTATAATACAGTCGATGTCCATTGGTCAACAGCTCCGTCAGGCGCGCGAAGAACAGTCTCTAAGTATTGATCAGGTCGCTCAGGCGACACATATTCGCTTTCATTACCTTGAAGCATTAGAAGCTGATCAATTTGATGCGCTTCCCTCCACCGCCCAGCTGCGCGGTTTTTTACGTACCTACAGTAATTACCTTAAGCTGGATTCGGCGTCGCTGATCGGTGAATTGGAAACGGGTGCTGCAAGTGTCCTGGCCGATTCTTCACCCGCTGCACCTGTAGAAGAAATCCATGTCCTTCAGACGAGCGCGCAGGCCATCTTTACTGAACTCGGCCAAAAACTCCAATCACAGCGCGAGTTAATGGGATTAACCATCGAAGACGTTGAACGCCATACCCACATTCGTATGCATTACCTGCGGGCACTAGAAATGGGCGATATCGCCCACCTGCCTTCACCCGTCCAGGGCAGGGGCATGTTGAGCAATTATGCATCTTTCCTTGGGCTAGACACAGATACCATTTTGCTGAAGTTCGCGGATGGTTTACAGGCCAGCTTATACGACCGGCAGGCAGTCAGTAGTGTTTTTGCTCCCGGCCAACATCGTTTCGATAGAGAAAGTACACCAGCCAGGCCGTCAGCATTAAAACGCATATTCTCTATGGACTTATTTGCGGGAAGTTTTTTAATCCTTTTTATTTTAGGTTTCATTATATGGGGTGCACTTCGCATTTCGAGCCTGCACGCCGGGCAGGCATCTTCGTCTACCGCCCCTCCTGTTTCCGAAATTTTACTCTCCACTCCAGGCGAGGCATTTGCTGGAACCACCACTTCCATTCCGGGTAACCCGGTTACCTCTGTCCCCATCCTGGTCGATAACACTTTGCCGATTACCGGAACCTTGGTAACAGCCATGACAGAGACACCCGTCGTGATTGGAACAGCCCAAGGAAACGAGAATGCCCCTGTTCAAGTATATGTCGTTGCACGGCAACGCGCATGGATGCGTGTAACTGTGGATGGCGAGATAGTTTTCGAAGATCGGGTGGTGCCTGGCAGCGCTTATTCTTTTGCTGGGAATGAACGCATTGAGCTACTGACAGGTGACGGCTCAAGCTTGCAGGTGTATTATAACCAGCAAGACCTGGGTCAATTGGGGTCCTATGGTGAAGTAGTGGAGCGTATCTTTTCCATGGCAGGTGTTCAGACAGCAACTCCGGCTGTGCCCCTCACCAGCACACCAGCCCCGACCTCAACCATCACGCCTACCCCCACGCCGACGATCCAGGCAGGTACTTCTACCCCTACACTTTTCCCATAAACTGATTTGTCATGAAGAATAATTATTTTCATATGATTTCACTTGGCTGTGCCAAGAATACCGTTGATTCGGCTTCCATGGCGCAAATCCTGGCAAGGTCTGGCTACCAGTCTACGAACGAACCCTCCGATGCAAAATTTTTGATCGTCAATACCTGTGGGTTTATCGAGCCAGCCCGGGAAGAATCCTATCAGGTATTGCAGGAGCTGGCTGATAAGAAGCAAGCCGGGCAATTTTTGATTGCCGCCGGTTGCCTCACCCAACGCTACGGAATGGAGGTAACCAAGCGAGTGCATGGAATCGATGGGATCCTTGGCACACGTCGCTGGATGGATATTCTCGAGGTGGTGGAAGCCTTACGGCTTGGACAACACCCCACACCACTTTATCACCTTCCCGAGGCTGTTTCAGTGGGAACTGATGAGCATGGCGTGCTGCGAGCAGGCATTCAGGGGAAAAGCGCCTTTATGAAAATTGCTGATGGCTGCCGGCGGCCGTGTGCTTTTTGTGCGATTCCACTTATTAAAGGTCCCGCCGTCAGCAGGCCTATGCAGGTGATTATAGATGAAGTCAACCAGTTGGCAGCCATGGGCATGCGCGAGATAAATCTGATTGCTCAAGATACCACCGATTATGGTTACGATCTCGGGATGAAGGAAGGACTGGCTCAACTGCTGGAAGGACTGGTAAAGTCGGCAACGCAAGTCGATTGGATCCGCGTTATGTATGCCTACCCAGGATATGTAACCGATCGCCTGATCAATGTGATGGCCAATAATACGCAAATCTTGCCATATCTGGACATGCCTTTACAGCACGCTCATCCGGATACTCTACGCCGGATGAAACGCCCCTCAAATGTGGAATGGGTCTACCGCACTTTGGAAAAAATGCGCTCAGCCATGCCAGACCTGGCATTGCGCACAACTTTCATTGTTGGTTATCCAGGTGAAACAGAGCTAGAGTTCCAGGCTCTGCTTGATTTTGTCAAAGAGATCAGATTTGACCGGGTAGGGACATTTTTATTTTCCTTCGAATCCGGCACTGCCAGCGAAGCCCTGGGCGATCCGGTGCCTTTGGAAGTGAAGGAAGAGCGTTACGATCGGATAATGACCCTTCAACAGGATATCTCATTATCCCGAAACCAGGGTTTTATGGGGAAAACGCTGGAGGTGCTTTTTGAAGGTCAAGGAGATGGTTTGTCCATGGGGCGTAGCTACCGTGATGCCCCGGAGATTGATGGATTGGTGATTGTAGAGGGGGACGTGCCCGCCGGCGAGCTTTTGCCGGTGCGTATTAACGGCGCGATGCCTTATGATTTATCAGGAAAGCTGGTAACAAAAAAGTAACACTGTTGGTTAAAATGATGAACGTCTGGGTGAGGGGGGCACCCAGGCGTTCATCATTGATAATATTACCCGAATGTTTATTTTTTGACGAGGGTTAAAAACATGGTGAATGATTAATTGGTATGACAACTAGAAGTGCCCCAGGCGGGAGTTGAACCCACAACCTCGGCCTTAGGAGAGCCTCGCTCTATCCATTGAGCTACTGGGGCGTTCGCCCGAGATTATAGCATGGAAACTTCATTAAGAAATACTTCCCAGGCATTATCTCCGCCTGGGAAGCACGCTATAAAATTGATAATAATTATTTGACTTTGCCAGTCCAAAGGGCTTCTTTTACTTCTCCAATTGCCTGAGTGATTTCAATCTCCCGAGGGCAGCATTCGGTGCAGTTGAAGATTGTATGGCAGCGATACACTGCAAATTGGTCATTTAAGATCCGCAAGCGTTCAGCAGCTGCCTGGTCACGGCTGTCAAATATAAAGCGGTGGGCGGCGATGATTGCCTGTGGTCCGATATAAGTGTCACTTGCCCAGAAAATGGGGCAGGAAGTGGTGCAGCAGGCGCATAGAATGCACTTGGTGGTATCGTCGAATCGCTCGCGTTCCTCAATGCTTTGTAACCTTTCCTTCTCAGGAGGGGGTTCATCGTTAATAAACCACGGCTTTACCGAACGATAATGCTCGAAAAATATTTCCATATCCACGATCAAATCTTTAATCACTCGCAGCCCCAGGATGGGTTCGATGGTGATTTTATCCGTATTGAAATCTTTTAGCAGCGATTTGCAGGCCAGGTAGTTCCGCCCGTTTATGCGCATTGCGTCTGAGCCGCAAATGCCGTGTGCGCAGGACCGTCGGAAGGATAATGTGCCATCATAATAACCTTTAATATATTCCAGCATATCCAGCACACGATCGGTGGGCTCTGCTTCCACCTCATATGTTTCGAAGTGATGTTTTTTATCCTTTTCAGGATTGAAGCGGTAGACTTTTACTGAAACTTTCATGGCTGGCACCTCATCTAATAAACCCGTTCCTTGGGCTGGTATTTCGTGATCACTACCGGCTTATATCCCAGCACGATCTCTCCATTGGGCTTGACCCATGCCAAAGAATGTTTTAACCAGTTGACATCATCTCTTTTTGGATAATCATCCCGGGCATGAGCGCCACGGCTTTCAGTGCGGGCAATGGCGGTAACAGTAACTACTTCCGCAATATCCAGCAGGTTACCCAGTTCCCATATGTTGATCATTTCAGTATTAAATATCTTACCACGGTCGTGCAATGGGATGTGCTTAAACCGTTCCTTGAGCTCTCGGACGATCTCCAGAGCAGATTGCATGCCCTCACCGGTGCGGAACATCGCCACGCGATCCATCATGATTTCCTTCATCTCATTTGAGATATCCAGGATTTTTTCATTCCCTTTTGCGTTGTTGATGGCATCCAGTTGCGCCTGGGTGAATTCAGTGGGATTCTCCGGCAGGGTTTGAAAATCAACCCCGCGGGCATACTCAGCCGCTTTCAATCCGGAATGCTTGCCAAAAACAATCAGGTCCACCAAAGAATTTGTTCCCAGGCGGTTGGCTCCATGTATTGAGACGCAGGCTACTTCGCCGGCTGCGTAGAAACCCGGCATGACAGTGTTATTTTCGTCGATGACCACTTCACCATACTTGTTGGTGGGGATGCCTCCCATGGTATAGTGAGCGGTGGGTTGTACGGGCATGGGCTCGGCAATCGGGTCGACGCCCAGGTAAGTACGGGCAAAGTCAACAATATCAGGTAATTTAGCAAGGATTTCCTCACTGGTCACGATATAAGGCGAGCCATCCGGCTGCTTACGCCCATCAGCCAATGCATACTTATTCACCGTATCCGGGCGTACATCCAGATATAGGTAGTTTTTGCCGTTAATACCTCTACCGGCTTTTATCTCCAGATACATCGCCCGGCTAATGACGTCGCGTGAAGCCAGGTCCTTCACTGTGGGTGCGTATTTTTCCATGAAGCGTTCGCCTTTGTCATTGAGCAGCACGCCTCCTTCACCACGCACGCCTTCGGTGATTAAAATGCCCATTCTGTAGATCCCGGTAGGATGGAATTGGAAAAATTCCAAGTCTTCCATGGGGATGCCGCGCCGCATGGCAATGGCGATGCCATCACCTGTGTAAGAGTATGCGTTCGAAGTGATGGACCACACCCGGCCATGCCCCCCGGTGGCGAAGATTACCGATTTGGCATGGAACACATGTAATTCAGAGGTGCCAAGCTCGATCGCCACCACCCCGGCGGCCGCCCCATTGACAACCAGCAGGTCAATCACCTGATATTCGTCAAAAAAGTTGACATTATTCTTCAGGCATTGTTGGTAAAGCGTCTGTAGGATCATATGGCCTGTGCGGTCGGCTGCATAGCATGCCCTGCGGACAAGCTTTCCGGTCACATTATTGGTGTGCCCGCCAAATCGCCGTTGTGCAATCTTTCCCTCGGCAGTTCGTGAAAATGGCAAACCATAATGTTCAAGCTCATACACCGCCTGCACGGCTTCATAGCACATGAATTCGATCGCATCCTGGTCACCCAGGTAATCGCTGCCTTTGACGGAATCATAGGTGTGCCACTCCCAGTGGTCTTCTTCTTCATTTCCCAGGGCGGCGCCCACACCACCTTGTGCTGTGCCGGTATGCGAGCGGGTGGGGTATAACTTGCTTATCACCGCTGTGTTGGCAGTTCTTGAGGCATATAATGCTGCCATTAGCCCGGCGCCTCCAGCCCCGACGACGATCACTTCGAATTGATGTATCTTCATAATGGTAGGATTCCTCTTGCGAGAGCTTTAATATGCAGAGCCGATGACGACATAAACGCCGATAATTACCATTCCTACCCAGGCCAGGGCAATCAAAGCCCGGATGTATGGTCGCCAGGCGCTGGTGCCGGTATAATCCTCAACGATCATGCGGATGCCATTGGCTGCATGGGTAAAAACGAAGGCGATAACCAGGTATTGCATGATTTGCCAGAAATCTGTGGCCCAGCCAATGGTCACATCTGGAATGTTGCTGTTAACCACATGACTCGGGTTAGGCATAAATGTCCAGCGTAAGATGGTAGGCAGGTCCATTTGCAATCTTGCCCCCATGACCATAGCTGCACCAAGACCAATCAAGGCTAGCAAGATAATGCCCAATCCAGAAATGCGCGTGAACAGCCACATGATGTAATCTAAGTTTAGGCCGCGGTTCGGAACGTAACGAGATTGCATAGTTATCTCTCCATGGTTTCTAACTTGCTGCAAAGGCATTCGTCACGATCAAGTAAACGGTAAGCAGGTAGACGGGGATAAACACTGCCCATAATAAATAGACGGCTTCTCGAGAATATTTAATCAGCTTTGGCCATATATCAAGGATTGCCACCCGGAAACCATTAAAAGTATGAAAGATCACGCAGAATACAACGATTATTTGGAACCACCATGATTCGTAAATGGTATTAATGGCGGTTCCCCAAGTGCCTAATAATTGCTGCATTGAAAATGAAGCTAATAGGTGTAAACCTACAAACAAAATGATCCCCATGGCGGAGAGGCGGTGGAGTGCGAACGCGTAATACGGAGTACTCCCCCTATATACCCAGCCTTGTAAGCCGGTGTATTTCCCATAAGCCATGTTCTCCTCCTTCTAGTTGATCATAGATTCGGAAAATGGATTTCACAATTATCCCATTTGATGAACATTAGAGAAAAGTGATAAAACTCATGGATTATTCATATTACTTATCCTTATCATCATATCACGAACTGTTCTACAATTATACATGCGGGATAAGACGATCTTCCTGTATCTTTGATGTACAATATGCATACTTTACTGCGCATCGCAGCCAAAAGGAAGATCGTCTTCCCACTTTTATACTTAATAAATATCTATCGCTCACCAGGAGGTACAAATGCCCGTTTCCCCCCATATGAGCCGGCGAGAGTTCGTCTCGATTATAACTGCCGCTGCAGGTACAGTGATGGGAGCATTGATCGGTATCCCTGCGATTGGCTATCTGATTTCCCCTGCATTTCAAAAAACCGCCACTGAAGCCTGGATTCCCGTTGGCCCCCTAGCTAATTTCACGGCTGGCACACCTACTCTATTCAACTTTAACCGTACAACTGTAGATGGATGGGTGCAAACCATCAACAGTTATGGTGTCTATATTGTCAAACAAGAAGACGGCTCAGTTTTGGCTCTATCAAATAAATGCACACACTTAAGCTGCCGGGTGAATTGGAGACCTGAAGAAAATGCCTACGTATGCCCGTGCCACGACGCCAGATTTGGAATTAATGGCTCGATTATAAGTGGCCCCCAGCCTCGTCCGCTGGACCAATACGCAACGAAAATCGAGGATGATAATCTCTCGATCCACTTCGTCGGGAGTTAAGCATGTTTCAAAAGACCTTTGCCTGGCTAGATGAACGTTTGGGATTGCAAACTATTTACAATACCGTGCTCGATCGCAATGTACCCAAGGTTAACTGGTGGTTTACCTTGGGAAGTGCCAGCTTGTTCCTTTTCCTGTTACAGGGAATCACCGGGATCATGCTGAGCATCTACTACGTTCCAACCCCCGACCATGCTTATGATAGCATCCAATATATCATGAATGGTGTCAGCTTTGGCTGGTTGTTACGTGGTATCCATCATTGGGGAGCCAGCCTGATGGTATTGATAGTCTTCTTTCACATGCTGCGGACTTTTTATTTTGGAGCATATAAATATCCCCGCGAGTTCACCTGGGTGACCGGTGTGATTCTACTTTTCCTCACCCTGGGCATGGGTTTTACCGGTTACCTGTTGCCCTGGGACCAGCGGGCATATTGGGCAACCACGGTCGGCACATCCATCGCTGGAACCGTACCGTTTATTGGGAATTTTATTAACGAGGTGCTGCGAGGTGGCACTGATCTTTCGGCAGTCACGTTGGCGCGTTTCTTCTCGGTCCACATCTGGTGGTTTCCTGCATTAATCGCTGCCTTTATCGGCATCCACCTGTACATGGTTATCCGAATAGGTATCTCTTCAATACCCAAGGCAGATGACTAGGAAAGGAGGTGGCCGTGAACGAAGAACAGAAGAAGCAGTACAAAGATAAATACACTCTGGAAAAGCAGCGGGGGGTTAAGTTCTGGCCTGATATCATTTATAAAGACCTGGTTATCAGTGTTAGCCTATTTATCATATTAATAATTTTAGCTACCTGGTTTGGTGTATCTCAGGCACCCAAAGCTGATCCATCAGATTCGGCTTACTTGCCACGTCCCGAATGGTACTTCCTTTTCCTCTTCCAGATGCTAAAATATTTCCCGGGTAAGTTGGAATGGCTGGGTACCACTATTATCCCCATCATTGCAGTGCTGGCGTTACTTCTCCTCCCATTCTTCGATCGCAACCCCCACCGGTTTTGGAAGTCGCGCCCGTACGCCATAGGCATTATGTCTGCCGGTGTGGTCGGAATCGTGGTGCTCACCTTCCTGGCAGTGATCACCATGCCACCCCAGGAGGAAACCGGCACAATAGCCGGAACAATTTCAGCGCAATTCCTAGCCGGGCAAGACCTATACTCGATCAATTGTGTCGAGTGTCACGGCCCAGATGGTGAAGGAGGAATTATCCAGGGGGTCGAAGGCCTGGAAGGCTACGACCTGAAATCCATTAACACCAAGGATGAGATGTATACACGCGATGATCAGACACTCTACAATATCATCGCCTATGGCCAGCCCGACCTTGGTATGACACCCTTTGGTCGTGAATATGGTGGC
Organism: uncultured Anaerolineaceae bacterium; assembly: GCA_964385625.1. Taxonomy (GTDB): domain Bacteria; phylum Chloroflexota; class Anaerolineae; order Anaerolineales; family UBA4823; genus FEB-25. Next base: position 12,416 of record CAYLPS010000070.1, read on the forward strand.
ACGTTAGGCCCTTCAGATATCGATGCAATCGTCACGTTTATGCGCTATAGCTGGGATGACCGTGTAACACTCCCCAAGGAGGTTGCTGCCGCCGGTGCTATTCCTACTGTTGCACCTGGCCAGGTGCCTTCTTACGAATTGCAAATATCCGCCATTCAGAAACGTTATTGTGTATCCTGCCATCAGGCTGGGAAAAACAATAATAACTACATCATGGATAATTACGAAGATACGATCAAGACCGGCGATCACGCGCCAAACCTCATCGCAGGCGACCTGTTGTGCAATACCATGCAAATGCTGAACCGCGTCGAAGGCCTCGAAGCAGGCAATCCAATGCCCCCCACCAAACCCTTACCAGCAGACCTGATCGAGATCTATAAACAGTGGATCTTGGCGGGAATGCCCAACACAGTTGCCGATGCAGAGGCGGCAGTCACAAATCCGACCCCAACTTCTGAGGCTCCAGAAATCGTTGCTACCTCCACGCCTGTTCCAGAATAAATTGAGGATACTTTGACGCCGCCACCATTGCCGGAAGTAACGCCCGCAACACCCATGCCTTAGTTCTTTGAGGGCACGGATAAAATTTTCCGTGCCCTTTTGATTCCTGATGTGCTAAAATACCTTTCATGTCAGGTCGTGCTTGGCGCACCATTCCCATTACCCTGATCCTGTTCGCTATTTTCATCAGTCATGCAGGGAAATCATCAGCTCAAGGTGGTTATACGGCAACATTAACTTCCCTCGACATCAATGATTTTCCCCACATGACTGCTTTCCTCAATGTCTTTGACCCGCAGGGCAGATTTGTCAACGGGCTTAGCGTTCAGGATGTCAATATCCTGGAGAATGGTGTACAGATCCCAGCCAGTGAGCTTGATGCCCATAAACCCGGCGTTCAATTCGTCATCGCCATTTCTCCCGGCTCATCTTTTTCCATACGAGATAGCATGGGTGTCACGCGTTATGAATATTTTCTGCGTGGTCTTCTGGCTGGCACCTGGATCAATCAATCCCCCGGAATAGATGATTTCAGCCTGCTTACATCCGATGGACCACAGGTAACCCATTCAGCCAATCCCTCTTCACTGCTCTCACCACTTCGCTTATTTACGCCCACAGACCAGAATGTTTCTCCTAACCTTGAAGTCCTGGCCAGTGCGTTGCAGGTGGCTTCCGATCCCATGCCTCGCCCAGGTATGCAGCGCGCCATTCTGTTTATTACTCCCCCCCTCGGTTCCGAGGTTTCCTTGGGCTTGCAATCCATTGTCGCCGGTGCTATCCAGCAGCATATTCGCATCTTCGTCTGGTTAATTGCTGCCCCCGAAGTATTTTCTCTACCTGAGGTCGACTCTCTACGTAGCATGGCTGAGCAGACCCAGGGAGCTTTTTTCGCTTTTGCGCATGATGAAACTGTCCCCGACCTGGAGACCCTGATCGAGCCTCTCCGCCATATCTACCTGCTGCACTACAATTCTCAGATCAATAACACCGGGCCACAAGAACTGTTTGCCCAGGTGAACATTGGCGGCGAGGTGATCACTACGACGGCTCAATCCTTTCAGCTTGACCTACAAGCGCCTGCACCGGTTTTCCTTAATCTTCCGGCTGCAATTGACAGAAGGTATACCACTCAGCCCATCACAGATACTACAGATTCAAGCATTGAATTATTTCCCACTGAACAAGACCTATCCATCCAGGTTGGCTTTCCGGATGGTCATGAGCGGGACATTACGCTGGCGCGCCTATATGTTGATGGTGCTATCGTGGCAGAAAACAGCACACCACCATTAACGCAATTTACCTGGGATTTACGTCCTTATGCCATGGAGGAAACCCATACGTTGAGCGTCGAAGTTACTGATAGTCAGGGGTTGGTAGGGAAGTCAGCTGATTATCCCGTAAAAATCACGATACCGTCCAATACCCAGGGGGTGATCATCTCCATCTCACATAAACGGCCATTGATCATCGGGGTAACGGTCGTCGTGTCAGCCTCCATCCTTGTGCTGGTACTCATCTTGGGTGGGCGGATACGGCCCAAGCCACATCCAGGGCAGGTTAGCCAGCCAGCTATGGCTGGTGAGAAAAACCTACCACTCAGCCACCGTGAGCGAATACGACAGCGAAAAGACCCCGTCACCCAACCGGTGGAAATGCACCAATCTGCACCATCACGGTTAAAAACGCTCATCAGCCATTGGAAAGCATTTATTCCCCTGGCGCATCCGAAAAGTGAACCGAAGCATGCTGCACTGGCATACCTGATCCCACTGGTGGGTTTTGATGATCCTACTATTCCGGCCAGTTTGCAAATCACTGCTGACGAGGTCGTTCTGGGAAGGGATCCCCATCAGGCTACCCTAGTTATCTCTGATCCGTCCATCGATGCGGTGCATGCCCGGATTTGCCTTACCCAAAAAATGTTCAGGATCTCTGATTCCGGATCTACAGCAGGTACTTGGGTGAACTTTGAACAGATAAGTGCAGAGGGACAATATTTGGAAGATATGGATATAATCCATTTGGGAAAGATCGGTTTACGTTTTAAGCTGTCATCGCCGGTGCACCAGCGTAAAATCGTTTTAGTGTCAGATGACCAAGACCAGTGAATAATTCATGATTGATTTGCCTGCTTTGCGTCAGGCTCGCTTAGTAATGATCGAGGGTGCTCTCGGTTTATTGCTCGCTTTTCCTTTAACCCTCTGTCAATGAATTTGGACAATGTAGCATGACCAGGAAACAACTCAATGCCATCACCGCCATCACCTTGCTTTGCTTGCTATCATTGTGTGGCTGTGCATATCCCACTCAATATATTAACCATATTTCTCCATCAAGCTCAACGACAAGTTGGGCTCTTGATAATCTGCTGCCCACTTTAACGCCTTCAATGGCCCCCAACGTTGTGCAACCTATCGCTACGGCTACGCCTCCAGCCACATCCATGACATCCACACCCCTGCCAACTTCAACCGTTCATACGGGAACTCACTATCAGTTGGAGGCAGTATTTAATTTCTACAGCCACTCCCTATCCGTTTCAGAAATAATCGATTATTCAAACCGAACCCTGGATAGCCTTGATAACTTGGTATTAATGATTGAGCCAAATCGTTGGCAAGGCGGCTTCGCACTTGACAGCTTGAACTGGAAGGATGGGGAAACCATCCAGGATTATTTATTAGAGAAAGATCAGCTGCATATCTCCCTGCGCCAGCCCTTGCTGCCCGGCGAGCAGCTGGGTTTAAAGATTGATTATCAGTTGGTCATTCCTCCCATTATCGATGCCACAAGCGATCAGCGTGCTTTACCATATGGATATTCTGTACGCCAGACGAACCTGGTCGATTGGTACCCTTATATCGCGGCGTATCGCTCGGGCGAGGGCTGGCTGGCTCATCCAGCCTGGGTATTTGGGGAGCACCAGGTATTCGATGTAGCCGATTTTGATGTCAGGCTCACACTATCTGAGCCAGTTAAGGATTTGCAAATTGCCGCCTCTGCCCTTGGTGAGCAGAACGGCGAGATATACACCTATCATCTGGGATCAGCACGGACTTTTGCATTATCAGCCAGCAATTCATACACGGTTCAAACCGCTATGATCAATGGGGTGACGATCAACAGTTATTCTTTTCCATACGACACATCCGGTGGGCAGGAAGTTTTACAGAATACCATGGATG
>CAYLPS010000071.1:0-11347 GCA_964385625.1 uncultured Anaerolineaceae bacterium
GAAATGTTCCGTTAAAGCCAACCCGTGTCCCATAAACTACACGATTATTTACACATTGTGGAAAATTAGGCCAGAAAAATTGGCATGGTTTCTGCAAAGGTTTCTTTATATTATAATTAGCTCATCTTGTCGTTAATTTTTTGGTCGTTGAAGCTAATAAATATTGAATCGCATGGATCGAAGTGAAAATTATTCCAAGAATTTAGATTTATGATTCAAATAAAAGGTTTCCATGGGCCATGAGATCGTTCTAGTAGTGGATGACAACCGGCAGATCAGTGATTTTCTGGCGGAAACAGTGCTGCCGGGCATGGGTTATGATGTCCAGGTAGCGCGTGATGCCCAAACGGCAATTAAAGTGATCAAGCAGCGCAATGGCAACCTGGATCTCATGCTGCTCGATTTGCAGCTTCCCGATCTGACCGGCCTCGACCTGCTGCGCCGGTTGGCAAAGGATGGCTTCCGCATACCCACCATCCTGATGACCGGGCACGGCTCAGAGCAGGTGGCCGCCGAAGCCTTCCGATTAGGGGTGCATGATTATCTCAGCAAGCCTCTTGATGGTGATTTATTAACCGCTGCCATCACCCGCGCCCTTGCTGAAAGCCGGCTGCAGCGCGAGAAAGCCGTGCTCAATAAGCAATTGGAAGAGCAGGTTGCCTGGTTAACTTCCCTTTCCAGGGTGGGCCAGAGCGTCACTTCCACCCTCGATGTGGGTGAGGTGCTGGTGCGCATCGTGGAGGCCGGTGTTTCCCTCACCAATGCCGAAGAGGGCTTCCTGGCCTTGCTGGATAAAGTTAGCGGCTTGCTCTACCTGCGTGCCGTCAAGAATATCGACGAAGATTCGATCAAAACCATGCGCATCCCCATCACCGATTCCCTGGTTGGGCGGGTTATCAAGTCACGGCAGCCATTGCGTGCCGTAGAGCCAAGCTTTAATGCGCCTCTCAAGGTGTCCACCGGCTATCTGGTACACAGCTTGCTGCATGTCCCCATCCTCTCCAAGGGCGTGCCCCTGGGGGTGCTCTCGGTTAACAACCGCAAGAACGACGTGCCGTTCAAGGAAAATGACGAGGCAGTGTTAAGTTCGCTGGCAGCTTACGCCGCGGTGGCCCTGGAGAATGCCGACCTGTACCAACAGGCACGCCAGGAAATTTCCGAGCGCCAGAAGGTGGAGGCGGCTCTACGCGAAAGTGAAGAGCGCTATGCCCTGGCTGTACGGGCTGCTAACGATGGTTTATGGGATTGGAACCTGAAGAAGGGACAAATCTATTACTCGCCGCGCTGGAAGCAGATGCTGGGCTACGCCGAAGACGAGATTACTGACAACCCCAATGAGTGGTTCAACCGGGTGCATCCTGAGGATATCGGCCAGTTGCGAACGAATATCTCCGCCCATATCAAGGGCTTGTCGGCCCATTTCGAGTGCGAATACCGCATCCAGCATTCCAGCGGCACTTACCGCTGGATGCTCAGCCGCGGGATGGCAGTCATTGGCTCCGATAAAGTGGCCTTGCGCCTGGCAGGCTCGCAGGCGGATATAACGGCGCGCAAGCAGGCTGAAACCAAGCTGCTCCACGATGCCTTTCACGATTCCCTGACCGAATTACCCAACCGGGCCCTGTTCATCGATCGCCTCAAGCACGTGATCGAGCGCAGCCGGCGGGATATGCGCAATATTTACGCCGTTATCTTTCTTGACCTGGATCGCTTTAAGGATGTCAATGACAGCCTGGGCCACCTGATTGGTGACCAGCTTCTGGTGGCAACTGCTCATCTGTTGAAGGCTATCCTGCGACCCATGGATACGGTCGCACGGCTGGGCGGTGATGAATTTGTGATCCTGCTGGAGGATATCCGTGATGTCAGCGACGTGACCAGGGTGGCTGACCGTATCCAGAAAAGGCTGATGATGGCCACCCTGCTGCCCAACCACACTATCTTCATGTCGGCCAGCATGGGCATTGTATTGAGCACCACCGGCTACGACCGCCCTGAGGATGTGCTGCGTGACGCCGATACAGCCATGTACCGCGCCAAAGAGAATGGCCGGGCACGTTATGAAATCTTCGATAGCGCCATGCGCGAGCAGATCATGCTGCGCCTGGAGATTGAATCTGCCTTGCGCCAGGCAATCGAAAAAGAGCAGCTGGATGTGTATTACCAGCCCGTGGTCGATGTCAAAATCGGGCGCATTGTATGGTTTGAAGCCCTGGTGCGCTGGAAGCATAACACGCGCGGCCTGCTGACCCCCAATGAGTTCATCGCTCTGGCAGATGAAACCGGCCAGATCATCCAGCTCGACCGCCTGGTAATGCGCAAGGCTGCCGCCCAGCTGGTGAAGTGGCAGAAACAATTCGACAAAGACCCGCCCTTCTCAGTAAGCGTGAACATCTCGGGCAAGCATATCAACCAACCCGATTTTGTTGAATACATCGTCCGCACATTAAACGAGACCGGCTTGAGTCCTTCCTGCCTCAATCTGGAAATCACCGAAAATGCCGTCTTGGGAAACTACGATATCATTCTTGAAGTGCTGGACCGCTTGAAGGAGCACGGCATCCAGGTGCAGATCGATGATTTCGGGGTGGGGTATTCTTCGCTCAATTACCTTTCGCATGCCGCCATTAAGGTGCTGAAAATTGACCGCTCCTTCGTCAGTAAGATCCTGACAGACCCCAATTACTTGAAAATTGTGCAGGCTATAATTAAGCTCACTCACGGTCTGAGCTTGACGGTGGTTGCCGAAGGTGTGGAAACCAGGGAGCAGCTGGCCCAACTGAGCAAGCTTGATTGCGAGTACATCCAGGGGAAATTAGTATCCATGCCGGAGGACGAGAAAAAAATCGCCTCTTTGCTGCAAAAGGAACGCCAGCGCCTCCTGCAGAAAAACCAGGCAGTCGCCATGTAATTCGGGCACAGTTCTTCAGCTTGGGGGCTCCGACAACACAGCCTGTGCTCCACTTTTTTATCGGTGATATACTGTAAGCCGATGATCGATATCTCCAACCTGTTTTTTACCTATCCCGGCGCCAGCCAGCCGGCATTGCGTGACCTGAATTTGCGCATCCCAGATGGTGAGCTGTGCCTGGTGATGGGTTCTTCGGGCTCGGGGAAGTCCACCCTACTACGCTGCATCAACGGCCTGGTGCCCCACTTCAGCGGAGGAAGCCTGAGCGGTAGCATCGAGGTGGATGGGCGGAACCCGGTGCGCCTCTCACCCAGTGAGATGGGAGGCGTGGTGGGCTTCGTGTTCCAGGACCCCGAAATGCAATTCGTGCTTGATAGGGTGGAGGATGAGATCGCCTTCTCACTGGAGAATGCAGCCTTGCCCCGTGAGGAAATGGCTGCCCGGGTCGAGCAAGTCCTGCGGCTGCTGGAACTTGCCCCATTAAGGCGGCGCCACCTTGACACCCTTTCTGGGGGTGAAAAGCAGAAAGTGGCCATTGCTGCTGCGCTGGCGCTTAAACCGCGTATCCTGCTGCTAGATGAGCCCACCTCGCAGCTTGACCCGCGCAGCGCGGAGGAGGTACTGTCGACCCTGGTGAGCCTGAACCGAGAGCTGAAGCTTACCGTGGTGCTGGCAGAGCATCGCCTGGAGCGCGTCCTGCCCCATGCCGGGCAGGTCATCTATCTATCAGGGCAATACCCCGCCGGGCTCTCTGGATCCCCTCGCCAGGTGCTGCGTGAAGCCAATCTCAACCCACCCATGATTACACTGGCAAAGGCGTTGGGCTGGGAACCACTGCCCCTCACCATCGATGAAGCTGTTAAATTTGCCCAGCAATCTCTCGACAGGTTGCCTGCAGGCCCTACTACAGGACGGATGGAGGATGATTCAGCAAACCACAAGCAGGCCTATGTCCAGGTGAAGGATGTGCAGGTGAGCTTTGGCAGTGTGCAAGCCCTGCGCGGTGTGAGCCTCAGCCTGTACCCCGGCGAGATCACGGTGCTCATGGGACCCAATGGGGCAGGCAAATCGACCCTGCTGCGCGCCATTGTCGGCCTAGCACCCCTGGATGTCGGCAGGATTTGGGTGGACGGCATCGACATCGCCAACCGTCCGGTGGCTGAGATTTGCCAGCAGGTGGGTTATTTACCCCAAGACCCCAATGCCCTGTTGTTTGCTGATACTGTGCAGGAGGAGCTGCTTGTCACTTTACGCAACCACCACCTGGATACTGGCGCATATAGCCCATCCCTGCTTGATTTGCTCGGGCAGCTGGGCTTGGCTGAGATGGCAGGCCGCTACCCGCGCGACCTTAGCACTGGGGAGCGTCAGAGGGTAGCTTTGGGTGCGGTGCTGGTTACCCGCCCGGGTGCCCTTTTGTTGGATGAGCCAACCCGCGGCTTGGATTACACTGCCAAGCGCACCCTGCTGAACCTGCTGCGCAACTGGCGGCACGAGGGCATGGCCATTCTGCTTGTCACCCATGATGTCGAGCTGGCTGCCCAGGCAGCCGACCGTCTTATCCTGCTCGAGAATGGCTTGCTTGCTGCGCAGGGCTCGCCTGATGAAGTATTGTCTGGCTCGCCAATTTTTGCACCCCAGGTGGCCAGGATTTTCCCGGGCCGGGGATGGATTACAGTGCGTGACGTGCTTGGAGCAGCCTATGGCGGTTAATATCGAGATCAAAGCCCGTGTGCGTAATTATCTGGAATTAAAGGAGAGAGTCGAAAAGCTGAGCGATACAGCCTGCCAGGTGATCCCCCAGGAAGATACATTTTTCAATTGCCCGGATGGCCGGCTCAAACTGCGCCAGCTGAGCTCATCGCATGGCCAGCTGGTGTATTATCACCGGCCGGATATTGCCGGGCTTATGCGCTCCGATTACCAGATCTATGATACAGCTGACCCGGCGGCGCTTAAAGATATCCTATCCATGGCCTACGGGGTGCGAGGGGTGGTTTCGAAGGTGCGCAACCTTTACATGGTGGGCCATACCCGCATCCATCTGGATGAGGTACAAGGATTGGGTAAATTCATCGAGCTGGAAGTAATTTTGCAGCCTGGTGAGACTGATGAGGAAGGCCGGGCAATTGCCGAAGGCTTGGTGCGCCGGCTGGGCATCCAGCAAACCGACCTGGTTGGCCACGCCTACATGGATATGTTGGAGAAATGACCCGCGCCCAGTGCATCGTCCACCGCCATGGTAAGTTGTTGATGGTTAGGCATCGTTTTGAGGCGCAAGAATGGTGGTGCCTGCCAGGTGGCGGAGTGAAGCACGGTGAGGATGTTGCCGCGGCCGCACTACGCGAGCTGAAGGAAGAATGCTGTGTCGATGGCACGCTGGTGCGCCTGCTTTCTCACTACATCGACGACCAGGATGTTGCTATCATTACCTTCCTGGTGGAAATCGGCGGGCAGCAGCCGTGCCTCGGGACTGACCCGGAATTTTCCCCTGGGGAGCAAATCGTGCAGGAGCTTCGCTGGATGCCGTTGGATGAGATTTGCGAGCGTGACCGCGCTTTCCTCTGGGCAGCTGGCTTGCTGTGCCTGGATGTGTTCTTTGAAGAGCTCACCAGCTGGGGCGATGAAATCAGCTACCCATCCCGAAAATCAAAAGTATAATTAGCCCATGTACACCATTTTTCACCCTCCCCGTTGATGCATAAACCGTTATAACCATACACGCGCCCCACCTCTTTCCCTTCCCACCCCCTGCACACAAATCTAAAGGAGAGAAAGAGGCTGATATGTTTAAACGCGCAAAATCCAAACAATCTATCATCTTATCCGGCATGCTCAAGAGCATGGCTTCGCTGACCATGCTGTTCATGCTGGTCGAGTTTTTTGATGAGCTGAATTACGGGGTTGGCAACGCAGCCCTGCCGGCTATCCGCAGTGATCTGGGCTTGAGCTACCTGCAGGTGGGGCTGCTGCTGGGGCTGCCCGGCATCCTGAACACGCTGATTGAGCCGCTGCTGATGCTGCTGGGCGATACTCGCTTCCGGAAGCAGGTCATGCTGGCCGGCGGGCTGGCCATCACAGTGTCATTGTTAGCCATTGCCCTCACGCCCTCCTTCCCTGTGCTGCTGGCGGCAATGGTGGTCGGTTTTCCCGCCAGTGGCGCCTTCGTGTCGCTCTCACAGGGCACTCTCATGGACTTGAATCCCGGCCGTGAACCGCACATGATGGCGCGCTGGACAGTGGCAGGCTCGCTGGCAAACCTAGTGGGCCCATTGGTACTGGCGACTGGCTTTTCCCGGGGCATGGGCTGGCGCTGGGTCTATTTTGCCATGTCCGCGCTGTGCCTGTCGTTGGTCGCCATCACATGGCTGAGGCATATCCCGCTGGTACAGGAATTTTCCCCAACAATCCCCTTGCGCCGTACTGCTCAGGAGCTGCTGGGCTGGTTGGGCAAGGCCTTGGGTAACCTGCACTTGATTCGCTGGATGGTGCTATTACAGTTCTCCGACCTGCTGCTCGACGTGCTCACCGGTTACCTGGCCCTGTATTTTACCGACGTGATCGGCCTGAGTGTGGCCCAGGCCAGCCTGATGATGAGCGTGTTGATGGCTGCCGGTCTGGTGTCCAACATTGCCCTGATTCCCGCCCTTGAAAAGATCCCCGGCACAAAACTGGTGCGCCTGTCCGCTGGAGTAAGCGCCATTTTGTATGCTGTCTGGCTGCTGGCACCCTGGCTGTGGTCGAAAATCGGCTTGATCATCCTGATCAGGTTGGTCACCTTGGGCTGGTATGAGGTTCTTCAAGGTGAGGCGTTTGCCAGCCTCCAGGGCCGCTCGGGTACCGTGATGGCGGTCAGCTCGTTGTTTGGCCTGCTATCCAGCGGGATTTCATTCGTTATCGGCTGGGTGGCAGCCAGGGCGGGTCTGCCGGCTGCCATGTGGCTCTTGTTGTCTGGGCCACTGGTGCTGGTGATTTTTATCCCCAGGGTTAGTTCCAAGCTCGGTGGCTCGCCACCATAGGCTGCAGCCGGCGCTGATAATAATGCGGATTGTCATGCCGAATCATTATCAGTTGTCAGTTTGCAGGCTAACCTAAGCAGTGTACAATGAATATTAGGCTGTTTTTTTTGACTTGATTGTGCATAAAGTGAATAAAAACTGACTTTGAGGAGTTTATGATGCCAAATCTCACCGATAAAATCCTTGAATTGGTCCGCCTGACTTCCACCGACCTGCCTCCAGACGTGGAAGCTTCCCTGAACCGGGCTGTCGAGCAGGAAGAGCCAGGCTCGGCTGCCAGGGATGCCCTGGAGACCATCATCAAGAACGTCGAGCTTTCACGGCAGAACTCGACCCCCATCTGCCAGGACACGGGCACCCCCATTTTTTACGTGTATCACCCGATCGGATGGAGCACGCATGAATTGCACCAGCAAATCGAAGCTGCAGTTGTGCTGGCAACCCAAAAAGCCTATCTGCGCCCCAACTCGGTCAATTCACTCACCGGCAAAAACAGCGGCAACAACCTGGGAGGCCGCTACTTCCCCAGCATTCATTTTGATGAGGTGAGCGGCGAAACCCTAACCATTGAGCTGATTCTGAAGGGAGGTGGCTGTGAGAATGTAGGTGCGCAATACTCCCTGCCAAGCGTCGCCTTGAATGCCGGACGTGACCTGGCTGGTGTACGCAAGGTGGCGCTGGATGCGGTCTACCAGGCGCAGGGGCAGGGTTGCGCCCCGGGTATCCTGGGGATAGCCATTGGAGGCGATCGCGGCTCTGGGTATTATGCATCCAAGGAAGCCCTATTTCGCAAGATGGACGACACTAACCCCGACCCGCAGCTCGACGCACTCGAGAAGCGCCTGGTGGAGGAGGCTAACCAGCTGGACATCGGCCCTATGGGCTTCGGCGGCAAGACTACCCTGCTGGGTGCCAAGATCACCCACCTCAACCGCCTGCCTGCCAGCTACTTCGTCAGTGTGTCATATATGTGCTGGGCATACCGCCGGCGCAAGATGATTTACACCGCCACAGAAGTCAGGTACGAGTAAACGGAGGAATCCAATGCACATATTAAATATGCCCCTGAGTGACGAATCGATCCGCAGCCTAAAGGTTGGCGATTCGATATTGTTGAACGGCATCATGATCACCGGCCGTGATGCTGCCCATAAGTGGATGGTGGACACTTTCATCACCAAGACCCGTGAGCCCCAGGGTGACGACCTGGATGTTTACGAAGCCCTTAGAAAATACCTGGCGGGAGGCGTGATCTATCACTGCGGCCCGGTTGTGGCAGGCTTGGATACCAAAGAATATAAATTCGTGGCCGCCGGGCCCACCACCAGCATCCGCGAGGAACCTTACCAGGGCATGGTAATGAAGCATTTTAATGCCAAGGGTGTGATCGGTAAGGGCGGCATGGGTCCTAAGACTCTGGCAGCCTGCCGGGAAGTGCCCGGCGTTTACCTGCATGCCATCGGCGGGGCAGCCTCTCTGATCGCCCAATCCGTCACCCGGGTGCTGGGTGTCTACAAGCTTGATTTCGGCGTCCCGGAGGCCATGTGGGTGACTGAAATTACTGATTTTCCCGCCGTGGTCACCATGGACTCGCACGGCGGCAGCCTGCATGCCACGGTCGAGCAGCATTCCCGGCAGAAATTACAAGAGCTGCTGGCAAGCGACTGAACGAAAGTTTGGATTTTATGGAGGGCGGCTGAAAAGTCGCCCTTTTTGTGTCGATTGTGCCTTGCCACGATGAGAAATTGCGGCTACGAGTTTTTACCCTTGTGGATGATGTCCATCAGCCCCTGGCGGTTGTTGATCTCGAACTCGGTGCGCGTGATCTTGATCAGGTTTTCGTCTGCAAAACGCTGCAGGAAGCGGCATACCACCTCGCGCGTCGAGCCAATGCGCTCTGCCATATCGTCCAGGGTGAGCGAGCGGGCCACCGGGCCGGCAACTGCCTGACCGGGAAATTCGATCAGCAGGCGCGCCAGCCTGCCCGCCACCGGCTGGAACGCCAGCTCCTCCACGATCTCGCTGGCTCGCAGCATACGGCTGACCATTAGCCTGCATAGCTCGAATGACATCCTGCCGTGCTCTGCCAGGGCCGGTAGCATCTGCTCGTGCGACCATAAATAGACGCTGGTCTGCCGTTCAACTCGCAATGCCACCGGCATGGATAAATCGGGGTGAAAGAAAGTAACTCCCCAGAAAACCTCCCCCGGGCCGAAGGTTGTGGCCACCAGGCTGCGCCCCTCGGGCGATTCTTTCACTGCACTGATGCTTCCATTCACCAGGAAAAAGAGCATTGGCCAGGGTTCTCCAGCGTGGGCCAGGTATTGTCCGCGATGGTAATGCCGTAAAAGCGCCTCACCCACCAGCGCTTCAAGTGCTTCGCCGGTCAGGCAGCTGAATACCGGATTGTGTGCCAACAATTCCTTCGTCTCCATGCATTCACCTCGTGAAACCATTATACCTGTGGATGCGAGGATGATTTCCATTTCGATTTGCCTTTGGTTAAAGACTTTTCCATCCCCATATGTTACATTTTATTAAGAGTTCTCATCCCGGTGACTGTTCCATTGATGCCATTTATCCCCGCACTTTTTGCCGTCCTGGCATTCCTGCTGGCAGGTTGTGAAGCCGGCACGCCGGTGTGCCCGCCAGTTACCGGCACTCCGGAATATCTTTCGCTCCCTCCTGGCCAGCTACCCACCTCCACACCTTCTGTTGGCTCCTATGTGGTGGAGGTTGGGGGACATCCGGTGCAGGTGGACAAAGTGGTGCGGGGTGCCCTATGCAACGATCATTGGAGCGGCATTGTGTACGTGGCTTGCGATGTCAAGGTGTATCCCTGGACGGAAGAACCCCTTTTCCTCAAGGATTGCCAGCTGGAAATCGACCCGGGTGCCGTGGTGTACGTGGCTTATCATAACGATACCGCCTACTACCAGGGCTGTTCGTGCCATACGGGTGTTACCCCCGTACCATAAATTACCATCTAGGAGAATGAACATGAAAAAAGAACACCAACTCGCAGCTATCCTGGCGGTCATCGCCGGCCTGATGGGCATCATCGGGCATTATGTCATATTCATGAAGTGGTAGGTGATAGGGATGAATACCCCTTCAGCCGAGCCTGGCTGCGAGATCCTGCTGAAAACCATTCACCCTCTCATGGCTCAAGTGGGCATTCTGGGCGGTGTGTTGTTCCTGGTCAGCGCTTATGGCTATTTCACGCGCCGAAATTGGGCTTTTTTTCTCACCCTGGTTGCCCTGGTACTGGCGTTGTTGGGCAGCTGGTTCATCAATGTGCCGTATATGTCTGCAGGATTGCCCCCCATATATTTCCCACTCTTCTGGCCTTACCTGTTGCTGTATTTCCTGTTCCTGGTGGTGGTCGAGAAGGTATCCTGGAGTCGAACCCTGTTCAGCCTGCTAACCGGCGTGGCATACATCTTCTGTTGGATGAACGGCGTCGCCAGCACCAGCCGCATCATCACCATTGGCGCCCCCATTTTCCGCCTGGTGCAATATCCGCATTGGGCGGCGATGATCGGCTTGGCAGCCATTACTGTGGGCATCGTCATGCGCCCCAGGGAATGGATGCGAGTGGTGGGCCTGGCAGCCGGTATAACTGAGCTGGTGGTGGGCATCCCGCTTACCATTGCCACTGCCCAGCAGCTCGGTCGGTTCTCGCTTTTTGCCCTGGGGCCCATTGCATGCCTGGTGCTGCTCGTTTTATTGGTTTGGCCTGGGCTATGGCAGCAGTTGACCAGGGCTTCCCTCGAAGGCACGGCCGTTCAACCTGCCGCGAGTGTAATCTAGCGCGCTTTCCGGTTGGAGCCGGCGGCTTGAACGAATATGGAATTTTGCTGGCACATTTGTGATAAATATCATGGGTGCATTGGCCTCACTTATGGAATAATATCTAAAGACATGGGTAGTTACTGCTCGTGCATCGTCAGCGATCCGGCTCACCTGGTTTTTTCGTCAGGGTTCTAACATGCAGTTTTTCAAAGATCGCCTCGCTTACCTCTTTCATTCAACCAAGGGCTTGGTTTTGATTGCCATTGCGATGATCGCCATGGAAATTGCCTTCTTCGGCATGCTCTCGGGGCCTATGGCAGACCTGGGCGTCCGCGATCAGGTGGTTAGCATCTTCCGGATGAGCCTGGTGCCGGCAGAGCGAGAGGGCCGCATCATCATCCTTTACCACTCCATCGCCATGGCTGTGGTAGCCATCGAGACCTACCTGATCACCGCCATGCTCAAAATGCAGGGTTTCTACAAGTCTGCCATCCGTGTCCTCATCACGGCCGGCTACCTCATCGTGATGGTTTTCGGCATGGCTTTTGCCTATTGGGGTCACATCTGGCCGTTTCATGGCTTGTATATCGCCGGGTTATCCCTGATTTACTGCGCCGGGGTG
>CAYLPS010000071.1:11447-15989 GCA_964385625.1 uncultured Anaerolineaceae bacterium
TTTGCGGTGATCGGCCACCTGCACATCATGCTGGCACTAATCGCCATCGCCATCACCCTGGTCATCGGCCGCTGGCTTGACTTCAAGGGCATCCTGCACAAGATCGCCATGCCGCTGATGATCCTTGGCACACTGGTGCTGAACGTGGGTGTATGGGGTGTGGTTACCCCAGCCGAGCCGGTGGCCCACATGATCATCTACATCGGCGCAACACCCGCCATGCTGGCCGCCCTCATGCTGGTCATCTTTGGATGGGATAAATTCATCCGCCAGGGCATCGTCGGCATTGAGAAACCCTCCCCCTGGCAGAAGCTTAAAGCCCTGGTGAGTGATCCGCTCAAGTTTGGCACGTTGTGGCAGATGGTGTTCATGAATTTCACCGTCAGCGGGGTGGGCATCCTCATGGCGGTCAAGCTGGAAGAAGTATTCCGCCTGTGGTCTGCCCGTGATGAGCGCATCGAGCTCACCGGGCACTGGCACATCCTTTCTGCGATTGTCGCCACCATCATCCTCCTTTACTATGGCGACATGATTGGCCTGAAAGGCGGGCTGCGCCGCTGGTTCGGTTGGTCGGTTATCCTCCTTTCAGACCTGGCATTTGCCTCGGTGACAGTGTTTGAGATGAAGCGGCTGTTCATCAGCCCGGCCGAGCAACAGCCGTTGGTCAACACGCTGATGCTGCTGGCCGACCTGGGTTTGGGCATGCTTTTAGTGGTGCTGGCCATGGTGATGATCTGGCGTCTGGTGGACCTGTTCAAGCGCAGGGGCCGCTGGTATGAAGAAGCCAGCCAGGAGGACATGGCTATAGAGGTTAAGCCATGAAAATCGCTGCCCTGTCACTGCTGGTCTCTGTCATTTTACTCACCGCCTGCACCGCGGTGGATCTATCCGCCCCCATCCCCACCTTTGACACCGGCGTTGACCCCGACGCCTGGGTAACCATCCCCGCCGGTGGGTTTCTCTCCGGGCAGTTTGATCACCCCACCGCTCTTGATTACTCCTACCAGGTCATGGTCACCGATGTAACCGTGGCGCAATATGTGCGTTACCTCAATGCTGCCCTGGCCGATGGCACGCTCAAGATATCTGGGAACCAGCTCGTGGGTTTTTACCCGGGGGACCAGTTCCACGGCTTCAGGCACGAATTCGAGATTCCACCAGCAGTCTATATTTTCGTTCCCCTGGATGACCCATCCTCGCGCTTTATTTTCGATGGCACCTTATTCCAAGTGTTAAATGGATATGAAAATCATCCCGTGACCAATGTTTCCTGGTTTGGAGCTTGGGGATACTGCGGGTATAATAGTTATCGTCTCCCCACCGAGTTGGAGTGGGAAAAAGCTGCTCGAGGCTCGCTAGATAACCGGCCTTACCCCTGGGGCGAGGAGATTGCCAGGAACAATGCCAATTATTACGCCAGCCGAGACCCGTTCGAAGATATGAGCACTTATGGTTCACGCACCTCCCCGGTGGGGTTTTATGATGGGCGCAATTATGCTGGCTACCAGACGCTTAACTCTGCCAGCCCGTATGGGTTGTACGACATGGCTGGGAATGTGTGGCAATGGACCGGCGATGTCTACGTTGGGCAGAGCTATCGCTATTTACGCGGCGGCTCGATGGATACCCACGACATGGATTTGCGCATCTGGGTGAGAAACAGCGCAGTTCCCACCTACTACAGCCCAGATGTAGGGTTTCGATGTGTGAGTACTGGTGATTAAAATGATGGCAGTCTTCAACCTGTTCAGAACCAAATTCAAGGCCTATCTTCCGTTGATCAAGAGCCTGCAAACGGGCTTGCTGCTGGCCACCGGTGTGGCTGGCTACATGAGCGCCCACGGACCGCTAAACCTGCCGCTGCTGCTCAGCCTGGCGGGCAGCCTGTTCCTGGCCATCAGCGGGTCGACCATCCTGAACATGTGGTACGACTGCGATCTCGATACCGTCATGAATCGCACCCATAACCGTCCCCTGGCTTCGGGTACCATAACCAGGCGCGAGGCATTGGCACTTGGCCTGGTCTTCTCGCTGGCTGGTGTCGGATGGTCGTTTACCCTCAACAGCCTGTACGGTTTTGTGGTCTTGGCCGGCTTGTTTTTCGATGTGATTGTCTACACCATATGGCTCAAGCGCCGGACATCCTGGAGCATCTTGTGGGGCGGTATATCGGGGGGCATCCCCATCCTGGCCGGGCGCGTGTTGGCAACCGGCAGGATTGACCTGGTGGGCTTGCTGCTGATGATGGCCGTACTGTTCTGGATCCCCACCCACATCCTCACCTATACCATGCGCTATTTTGAGGATTACCAGGCCGCACAAGTGCCCACTTTCCCCTCTCGCTACGGGTTTGAGGGCACACGGGCCATTATTGCCCTATCTGCCATCATTGCCGCTGCCTCCATTGGTGTAGCCGGGGTGATGATCGGCATCCAGGCGGGGGCATTGCGGTTGATGATCGTGTTATCCGCCGGCTTGCTGCTCCTCTCGGCAGCCACGGTATTCCGGCCTTCCGAGCAGGTGAATTTCAGCTTGTTTAAATATGCCTCCATTTATATGCTGGCCTCGATGGTCTTATTATCCTTGTAAGCTAAATTTCACCATCTTTAATGAAATTATCCCCTCTGAATCGCATCCTGCTACTATTGACCTGCCTTTTGGCAGCCTACCAGGTGGTGGATGGCATCAACGGGTTGGAGAATATCCCCATCATTGCTTACACCATCGCCTTCGGCGTGCTGTTGGTGGCCTGCCTGCTGATCATCATCCTCGGTCTCGAGGTGCTGAACAGCCGGGTGGTGGTGATGTTCTCCACCATCATTCCCCTCAGCCTGTCCTCGGGCCTGGTGTGGCAGCACGTTGCCAGCCTGCGCACAGCATACCTGGTTTTCGCCATCGCCGGATACCTGGCAGTCCTGGTCACCCGTTCGATCAATTTACCCATCAAGCTTTCCACGGTCATCCTGGCGGTTGTGCATGGCGTGGCTGGCTTGGTGGTTTTCCTGCTGCCCAGCATCCTGGCGGCACGAGGCGAAACGCATCCCGGGTTTGCGCTGATTGGCCTGGGCGGCGCAATGATCGGCCTGGGCGGGTTGCTGCTCTATTTTCTCAAGACCGGCCGGCCAATCGTCAGCAGAGAGATCATCTTGAGCATTTTGCCAGCCCTGTTTCTGCTGATGACCCTGTCTTTTGTGGCCGGCTTTATGCTCAGCTGACCCTCCACTATACATAAACAGGAGAATGACATGAAAGATACATCGACCAGGATATTCCACACGGTGGCTATCGTTCTCATGGGCCTGGCAGCTGCTTTCACCCTGCTGGCAGGTGCTGGCACCACCTGTGTGGCCCTCAATCCCACTGGCTTCGGCGGCTCCTTCTCGGGGATTGCCCCATACCAATGGCTGTACCTGTCATTCGTGGTGGTCACCCTGGCTTTCGGAGTGATGGGCGGGCGTGCCCTGTCCTTGCTATTGCGCGAGCGCACAAACGCCTTCCGCTACGCCATCATCGCCCTGGCGGGAAGCAGCCTTGTCGAGCTGATCCACCTGCTGGTTTCACGCAGCCTGCGTGGCAGCTCGATGCCGGTGGACATGGTACTCGCGGTGAATATCCTCACCTTGGCGTTGTTCCTGCTCCTCCGCTATACGGGAATTTGGAAGCGCATGTCCACCGGGCGCCATCCGCAGTCCAACCCGGCAGGCACTGCCGGTGGTATAGCTGCCATCACCGTGGGCAGCATCTGCCTCACTATCCAATACTGGATGGCTCCCACCCACACGATTGGCGGTGTCAATTACGCCGATATCTGGCACACCCAGTTCCAGGCGCTTGGCTGGCTGCTGGTTGTTGGCGGTGTGCTGAGTGTGCTGTGGGGCATGGCATTGTTTGTGCGAAAAAGCCAGCCCACAAAAGCCGCCGGGGTGTCTGGGTAAGTAAAGACAACCCGGCCGGGTAATACGGGCCGGGTTGTCTTGAATTACTGCGGTTACGGGCAGGCCTGCAGGCTCACATCATCCACGTACATCGATGTGACGCCTCCCACGCCGTTGTTGTAGGTTCCCCACTGCAACATGATCGTGCGGCCGGAGTAGTCGCTCAGGTCAAACTGCATGTATGCCCAGGTCTTGCTGTTGCTGCGCATCCACACCAGCGTATCGATCCAGTTCTGATTTTGGTCCAGGACGAGCAGGTACTGCACATCATATTCGAGCGTATCCAGCCCGAAGATCTGCGTGCGCGTGGGAAGGGGCAGGTTCCCAAGCGGCGATTCACCGCTGATCGGGTAGAGCCACATCCCCAGGGTGACATGGTGGTCGTATGATGGGATGGTCACCTGCTGGCGGAAATCGGAATAGCTGAACACGTTATCGGCTGGGTCCACGATGCCCGTGCGCATGGAGCGGAAGGGGCTGTGGTATTGAGTGTTGGAATAACCGGCATCATAGGCGGTATCCAGGATCACCCACCCGTTGTTGTTGCTGAAATCATTGTTGACGATCAGCTCCTGGCAGGCGCCTGGCGTTGGGGTGACGGTTGGGG
>CAYLPS010000072.1:0-15795 GCA_964385625.1 uncultured Anaerolineaceae bacterium
CTGTGTGCTGGGTTGGTTCTATGATTACCCGGATGCATCCAACTATCTTGAACCTTTCATCTACAACGGTGGTCAAGGTACAAATGTTTCACCAACTGAGGCTGGAACAGACTACGGCAAACCGATCAACGACAAGGCACAGCAACTGGTCGATTTGATGGCACAGTCTGACATCGAAACAGACCTGACCAAGCGCGCCCAACTGCTCGAGCAGGCGCAGGAAGTCTACGCCGACCTGGTGGTGACACTGCCACTGTTCCTCAATCCAGAGTATGTAGTCTACCGCGATAACATCCACGCCTCCAATGCGCATCCAAACCCGGATACGCTGAACATCGGCGGTACGATCGAATTCGACTACTCCGTACTCACCAAGACACCATAACATACACCAATATTAAGGGGCGGGGCTTCACCCCGCCCCCTCGTTTCTCGTTTCATTCGTTTGATCAAGTAATATAGTAAAGGGAAACTTGACTCCTATTGCCTTTATAGCCTTAATTATTGGCGTTCCAGCTTTAATCTTGTTGATTTATGTTTTTGCGCGAGGTTCGGTTGGACTACGTAGATATATCTTGACGCGTATCGTACTCACCTTGCCGATGGTCTTTATTCTGGCAACGCTGGTTTTCTTCGTGATGCATATTTTGCCGGGTGATCCGGTGCGCTCCGCATTAGGCCCAAAAGGAACCCCAGAGATGGTGGCGCGCATTCGGGAACAATTGGGACTCAACGAACCTCTGATTGTACAGTATGGTAAATTCCTGCTCAGCATGGTAACACTGCATTTCGGGAATTCTTTGGTTCTAGGTCACCGACCAATCATCGATGAGATGAGTGAGCGCTTTCCTGCCACACTGGAATTAGTGATCCCGGCTGCTATATTAGCGCTGTTAATCGGGATTATAGGAGGAACATTTGCGGCTTCACGTCGTAAACGTGCCATCGATTACACCTGGCGCATTTATTCCGTCTTCATCTATTCACTGCCTATCTTCTGGTTAGGCTTGATGTTGCAGCTCTTTTTTGGAGTGCGTCTCAATATATTGCCGATATCCGGGCGCATCGATCCAGTGATCGGCACGACCTTAAAATCCGTCACTAACTTGTATACAATCGATGCCCTGATTTCGGGTAATTGGCCAGCTTTGTGGTCAGTCCTCCAACACCTCATCTTGCCAACTGTCACGCTCGGACTCATCCTTTCGGGTGTATTCGTTCGCATGACACGCATCAACGTAATTGAAACCCTCCATGCCGATTACATCGCAGCCGGGCGAGCTCGAGGCATTCGCGAACATGTGCTGGTTTACCAACACGCACTGAAAAATGCCATGATCCCTGTAATCACTCTGATTGGTTTGCAGGTGGCGATATTACTGGCTGGCGCTGTATTGACCGAAACAGTCTTCTCATGGCCAGGTATGGGTCGCTACTTGGTGGAAAGAATATCCACACGCGATTACACAGCTGTACAAAGCGTCATCGCAGCTTTCGCCCTATTGGTTGCTTTGATCAGCCTGGCGGTCGATGTCATCTATTCGCTGGTTGATCCTCGAGTGAGGTACTAAACCGTGACCGCAACGAAAGATCAACTTCCTAAAAACGCTCCGGAAGCTGTAAGCTGGGAGAGCGAACTCGAACGCGTCGGCTTTGTTCGCCGGATATTCTTAGCCCGACGTTGGTATGGTGCCGACTGGTGGTTCGTCACGATTGCCTCTGTGATGGTTGTTGCTTTCATTATTGTTGCCATAGTTCCAGGCTGGTTTGCGCCATATGGTCCGGATGCGATTGTTGGCCCGAGATTCCTGGCACCAGGGGAGCATCCGGCAGTGCCGGTGTTGATCGTGCCGGCGGATTCGAAAGTAAACGATCTCAAGGATCTGGCTGTACCAGCCGACCAGCCCCGGCCTAGCGTAGCCGTTGTCATAGGGGTGCCAACCGGAGGCGCTTTGAACGAGCAAGCCAAGGCTATTGATGAACAACTCAGAAATGAACCCGGGGGGTTGAGGCTTCGCCCGCAGATTGATCGCTATGCAACAATTGACCAGGCGCTCCAAGCTGTGGTGGATGGGACAGACCTGGCGGCAGTGATTCAATCAACGGAATGGGAAAAGCAGGGATTGGCACAGAAATTTCCCACACTGCGCGAAGCCAACACCATAACCGGCGAGATCTCGACGGCAGGTGGTTTCCTGCTGGGCACAAATGACATCGGACAGGACGTGTTAAGCCGCTTGTTGTGGGGTACACGCATTGCGCTGATTGTTGGATTCAGTTCCTCTATTGTAGCGCTGGTGTTTGGTGTTCCGCTTGGTCTTTTCGCCGGCTTTATCGGAGGTCCGATGGATCGTTTGTTGAGTCTAATTATGGACAGCCTATATGCTTTTCCGGGCCTGATCCTGGCGATTTCAATTACGGCAGTGCTAGGTCCAAGCATTCTGAACATCATCGTGGCTATCGCGGTCCTATATGTTCCAACCTACTACCGTATTGTCCGGGGGCAAACCCTGTCTGTCAAGGAGGAGGTTTACGTTGAAGCAGCCCGTAGTATCGGGGCGCGCAGCCGTGAAATCTTGCAGCGCTATATTTTTCCCAATGTGATTCCCTCTGTAGCCATTATCTTCTCGGTAAATGTGGCGGATGCGATCCTGACCGGTGCTGGGCTCTCCTTCCTGGGCTTGGGGCTACCACCAACCATTGCCGACTGGGGCATCGATGTAGCACGCGGACAACGTTTCATACAAACCGGCTGGTGGATGATCACTTATCCCGGCCTGGCAATCATCGCAGTCGTACTGGCCTTCTCTATGATGGGAGAAGGTTTGACCGAGATATTCAACCCGAAACTGAGAGAACGTTGATGATTGATAACATCTTATATTCTATCCGCAACCTTACGGTTGAATATACTACTCGCGCTGGCTCAGTTAAAGCTGTAGAAGACGTCTCGATGGATATCCGCCGAGGTGAAATCCTCGGCCTGGTAGGGGAATCAGGGTGTGGCAAATCCACCCTGGGTAAGGCACTGATGCGCCTGCACACCGGTCCAGCACGTATCACTGAGGGAGAGCTGTGGTTCGATGGGCGTGACCTGATGACCCTTCCTTTGAAAGACATGCCGGATATACGGGGGGCGGAAATCGGCATGGTCTTTCAAGACCCAATGACCTCGCTTAATCCGGTGCAGCGCATCCTCGAGCATATAACAGAGACTATCCAAACACACGAACCGGAAATTTCTGATACTGACGCCAGGAAAAGAGCTGAAGAACTCGTCGAACGCCTGGGCATTCGGCGTGAACGGATTATGGATTATCCACACCAAATGTCAGGGGGGATGCGCCAGCGCGTAATGATCTCTCTGGCACTATCGCTCCGAGCTAAGCTTGTTATTGCCGATGAGCCCACCACATCGCTCGATGTGATTGTTGAAGCGAAATTCCTTGACCTGCTTAAGGAATTACAAAAAGAATTCGGCCTCACCATCCTACTGATCACCCATAATATCGGCGTGGTAGCAGAAATATCCGATCGGATTGCGGTGATGTATGCAGCCAAGCTAGCAGAACTTGGTGATGTCAACGATGTGTTTGCTCACCCGAAACACCCCTATACCCAGGCTCTGATGCGCTCAGTGCCCAACATTAAACTTGACAGTGGCGAACTCTACAAGATGGCAGGCGCTCCCCCAGACCTTTCGCACCCACCAGCTGGCTGCCGCTTTCACCCACGTTGCCCCTATGTCATGGATATCTGCCGGGTAGAAGTCCCCCCTCTGGAAGCTGTTGAAGGAGATCAACTAGCTGCCTGCTGGTTGTACCCTTCAGTGCTGGCGAAAAGCCAGGAGAAGATGCATGCCTGAGTCAACTACGGTGAGCATGAATCCTATACCCATGGATAAATCTACTGAAGCTGCAGAATTGGTGCGTGTTGAGCACATTCGCAAATTCTTCCCGATCCAATCTGGTTTTTTTGCTTCCTTACTCATTGGTGGGCAAATTCCTGCGGTTAAGGCTGTGGATGATGTCAGCTTCATCATCCATAAAGGCGAGGTATTCGGATTGGCAGGGGAAAGTGGCTCAGGTAAATCTACCTTAGGGCGGCTTGTATTACGATTGCTGGAGCCGACAAGCGGGACGGTGGTCTTCGATGGCACCGACCTGGAAAGCATCTCGCCTGAAGAGATGCGCCGCATGCGTTCACGCATGCAGATCGTCTTTCAAGACCCCTTAGCTTCACTCAACCCACGCATGACACTCGGCGAGGCAATCGAGCATCCAGCTCAAATCCACATGCCCAAGCTCTCGGCGGCAGAACGGCGTGAACGCGTGTTGGAAATTTTATCTGAAGTAGGTATGAGCCCACCAACCACATTTTACAGCCTGTATCCTCACCAAATTTCAGGAGGTCAACGCCAACGGGTAGTCTTAGCTCGGGCATTGGTGACGCATCCCGCTTTTATCGTTGCGGATGAACCTATCGCCATGGCAGATGTTTCGGTGCGAGCACTTTTACTTGACCTGATGATGAACCTCAAGGAAAAATTCGACCTGACTTATCTATTCATCACGCATGATCTGGCGACAGCAAAATATGTATGCGACCGGATTGCCATCATGTATCTGGGCAAACTATGTGAAGTGGGACCTCTGACGGATGTCTACCAGACTGTGCTGCATCCCTACACACGGGCGTTACTTGAAGCAGTACCCGTCCCAGACCCGACCCACCGCCGCACCGAACCTATGCCACCCGGCGAGATTCCCAATGCTATCAACCCTCCCCCAGGCTGCCACTTCCATCCGCGCTGCCCTATCGCCCGCCCTAACTGCTCGATAGATGAACCGCCATTGCGTGAGCTTCGCCCCGGACACTTCACAGCCTGCCATTACGCCGAGGACCTCCTGAAGTAGAATTGTCTTCACGGAGGTTGAATAAGTCGTCGCCGATGCGGGGATTGCGAAGAATACTACAAGCACCCATCAGGCAATTTTGCATTGGAATATACATTACGGCATTCATAGCCAATCATAAGCTGATTGCCAGGGTTCATGTCCAAAGGGGATAAAACTGTGGGCATTTGGAAGCTTATCGAACGAATTAATCAAATAGCGGCAAAAAATCCAGGACAGCAAGCCAGGTCGCACATGAATTTACCGCTGCTGCCCATATTGGCGATCATCCTGGGTATCCTGTACGTCCTGACGAATTTCAAGGGCTGGCTGATATTCTTCATCGGCACAGGCGGTGCCTGGCTGATTGCCTGGCTGTGGGTGCGATCCATTCGGAAAAACCTGAGTGTCGAACGCAAGGTGAACCTGGCATGGGCAACCGTTGGTGAATCGGTGCCTGAACAGGTTAAATTAACCAACCAGGGCTGGCTGCCAGTGGTGTGGGTGGAAATCACGGATGATTCGCCTACAATGCAATCACCCTTGCGCATGGTTTCAGACGTTGGGCATCACGCCTACCGTATGCGTAACCTGAGCCACCGGTTCACGCGGCGCGGCTTATATAAGTTAGGCCCAACGCACTTACGATGTGGAGATCCATTCGGCATTTACACCATTCGTTTGGATGACCCCCATACCAGCACGATCCTGATCACACCACCGGTGTTGCCATTAACCCAGCTCCGGATACCCACGGGAGGTTGGATGGGCGACGAACGCTACCGTCGGGGATTTATTGAGCGTAATTTCAACCCAGCGGGTTTGCGTAATTATGTGCCTGGAGACAGCCTACGGCGCATCCACTGGCGAGCCTCAGCCCATTTTGATACCTTGATCGTCAGGCAGTTTGAATCAGCCAGCTCGCGCGATTGGTGGATTTTCGTTGACTTGAACCAGGCGGACCAGGCCGGTCTGGGCGAGCATTCCACACTGGAATTTTCCATCGTGCTGGCTGCCTCCCTGGCATTGCGCGGGCTCAGGGAGTACCGTAAAGTGGGATTGGTGCTGGCGGGGCCGCAATTCGTGTGGCTGCAACCCAGCGCCGATATGTTGCAGCGCTGGCGCATCATGCGCACCCTGGCGATGGCAAATGCAGGCAGCCACCCGCTGCATGATTTGCTGGTACAAAAGCCGGTTGACCGGGCTGGAACCTCTATCATCATAACCCCTTCCAGCAACCCCATTTGGGTGGCAACTGCCAACCGGCAGCGAAAAGGTGGCAGCAGCATGGCCGTATTGGTCGACCCGGCTGATTTTGGTGGCAAGGCAGACCAATCAAGAGTCGTGTCTGCATTATCCCAAAACCGCATCCCGTATATACGGATGCCCGGGTCACTGCTTGAAGAGGCATATTCTACTTTAGATTTGGCTCGCCATCGGCAGATCACCTCTGCTGAGGCGGGTAAACGGTATCTCCAGCAAGAGAGGCCAAATTGGCTGAACATGGAGTGAGCCACTCTTTTAGCACAATACTGCGAAGTGTTGCCAGGGTGAAAACCCTGTTGATACTACTATTGTTATTCATCTTACTAACCTCGGTTGTAGCCGGGGTAACAGCAGCGCTCACCGGACCAAGCTGGCCTTCATTATGGGTGAGCTTGCTGCTGGGTATGCTTGCAGGATGGCTACTGGCAATTTTCGACTGGAAAGCCTGGAGGTCAGCCCTGGTGCTGATTATTCTTGGGGTGTTATTCACTTTGCTATTTGCGGGTGGTTTGAGTGGAAAAATCCTGGTGGTATTTCATGAGGTTTTCAAACTGATGAGCGAAATTATCGTCAGCTTGAATCTAAAAGGGGCAAACCTCAACCCTCTCAGCGCAGCACTTTCACAAGTTATCACTTCCACGGGGGTGGTACTAGAGCGGGGCTATACCTGGATAAATAATGTCGCCGCTGGACAACCTACTTATGACCCGGTGGCAGCCGGAATTGTGTGGAGCGCGGCAGTTTGGCTGGTGGCAGCTTGGTCGGGATGGGTGATTGAAGCCAGGAAAAACGCGCTTGTGGCTATATTACCCGCTCTGATTTTTAACTTATCCGTACTATCCTATGGGCAGATCAACTCGGTTTCAATCTACCTGATCTTGGGATTGACGCTTATATTAATTGCTGTAGTGCAATATGATAAACATGAGCACGAATGGAATCGTAACAGTGTGGCTTATCCAACTCGAAAAGGCCGGGAAGTGGGAAATATCTCACTCGGCCTAGCTTTCCTGCTGGTGGTGTTGGCGGCCGCTATCTCATCACTGTCTCTCCAGCAGATCATCCATGTGGGCACGCAGCTAAGGCGATCCTCAGCGCAAGGTGAAAGTGGGTTGGCAAAATCGCTGGGCATTTCAACACCTGCCATCCCCGCACCGAATGCATTTACCAGCGTCAGCACCCCAGGACTACCACGCGCGTTGCTGGTGGGCGCTGGACCAGAGCTTTCTAAAGAACAAGTAATGACGGTGCGAGTGCAAGACCTCAGCTCGCTCATACAGGCAGGTAACTTACCACCTTTGTACTGGAAAAGCTTTACCTACGACATTTATACCGGCCATGGCTGGAGCACCAGCGCCACCGCCCAACAACAATACCAGCCAAACAGGCCTCTCCAACCGGGCAGCCTGCCTGAGCATACCTTGATCCAGGAGCAGGTGAGTGAGTTGGCGGGTTATGGAAGTACGGTCTATGCGGCTGGCGAACCAGTGAAATTGAATGTCGCCAGCACAGCCGCCTGGCGTACAAATAATGACCTGTTTGGTATTCAATTTGGGACCAACAGCTATACCATCCAATCGTTGATCTCAGTGGCTGACGAAGCCACCTTACGAAGTGCCGGGCAAGCATATCCCAACTGGGTGGCGCAACGCTACCTGAGCGTGCCGGCAGAAGTACCGGCGCGTGTCAGGGACCTGGCACTCGAACTGACCACCGCGGAAGCGACCCCTTACGACCGTGCGCATGCCATCGAGCTATATTTGCGAAATACTTACTCCTACACCCTCAACGTGCCACTTCCACCGGCCAATCAAGACCTGGTGGATTACTTCTTGTTTGACCTGCGCAAAGGCTATTGTGATTATTATGCTTCAGCCATGGTCGTCCTGGCACGCGTGGCCGGTTTGCCAGCCAGGCTGGCTATTGGTTATGCCGCGGGTACTTATGTCCTAAATTCCAATCGCTTCAACGTCACCCAGGCAGATGCCCATTCATGGGTGGAAGTGTACTTCCCCAACATCGGCTGGGTGCCGTTCGAGCCTACCGCCGGTTTATCACCCATCAACCGATCAGGACAAGCTACCTTGGGTGCCACGCCTACACCAACGTCACCAGTTTCACCACCATCTTCGACAGGCATAAGCAACCTCGGGAAACTGGTAGGTTTCATTATCCTAGGCTTTATTGGAGTGGCGAGCATGTTGTGGTGGATTTTCGATACACTCTACTTAATGCGACTGAAACCCCAAGCAGCCGCCATAGAGCTCTATCGTCGACTAAACCACTATGGGCGACACTTAAAAGTAACGGCGTATGGGGGTGAGACACCCTATGAATATGGCAGTCTGGTTTCACGGCGTATGACCAAAATCACACCATTCGGATTAACCACCACGGTAGCAATGGCAAATGAAGAGGTATACGCTCTTATTGGTGATGTGGTATCTATCAGCTACCGGCCTGTGGAGGTGGATGAAAGGGCCAGTCGAGGTATGATTAATAATTGGAAACGATTGCGATGGCGTTTGCGACTGGTGTGGCTGGCTCAGTATAGGGGCTCTATACGCAATTCGGTACGGCAGATGCTCAGGATAGATGATGTGAGTATGCCCGCAAGAGGCTGACAGGAGGAAATATGATTTCAATGGAAAATCACCCGGTGGAAAGGGATATCGCCGAAATCCAGCAATATACCGAAAAGGTGATCAGCAATGTAGAAAAGGTGATCGTGGGTAAGCGTTCGGCAATCGAGCTGGTGCTGATCGCCTTATTATGTGAGGGGCACGTGCTGATCGAGGATGCCCCCGGCACCGGTAAAACGATGCTGGCACGCTCTATCGCCATTACCAGCGGGCTGGAATTCAAGCGCTTACAATGCACGCCCGACCTGCTGCCCAATGATATCACCGGGGTTTCGGTATTCAACCAAAAGACGCGCGAGTTTGAGTTCAGGCCAGGCCCGGTATTCAGCAACATCCTGCTGGTCGACGAGATCAACCGCGCCACCCCACGCACGCAGAGCGCCTTGCTGGAAGCGATGGGGGAAGGACAGGTGACTGCCGATGGAGTCACCTACCTGCTTTCCAAACCATTCCTGCTGCTGGCCACCCAGAACCCAATCGAGTTCGAGGGCACCTTCCCATTGCCGGAGGCGCAGATGGACCGCTTCCTTTTGCGCATCAGCTTGGGATATCCCGACACGGCCAGTGAAGATAGCATGATGCGGATGCAACAGCTGGCCCACCCCATCGATAGCCTGCAGCAGGCGGTTGATGGGGCACAACTGGCCGAGCTGCAACGCAAGGTACGGGAAGTCCACGTGGTGGATAGCATGCGGGGATATATATTAGATATCATCCAGGCTACACGTGTTCATTCCTCACTCTCGTTAGGTGCCAGCCCGCGTGGCAGCCTGGCGCTCTATCACTCCTCGCAGGCTTATGCTGCCCTACAGGGACGCGATTACGTGATTCCCGATGATGTTAAATATACAGCTACAGCCTGCCTGGCCCACCGCATGATGATGAACCCAGAAAATGCCTTGAGTGGTGAAACCACTGAAGACGTGCTCAAAGAGCTGCTCAAAAAAGTCAGGGTTCCATTGAGCAGTATCCCCGGAACATGATTGTTTGATAACCGACCTGTGCGAAATTTCACTTAGATTAAAATCTTTTTAGTCTGCTTGATTAAAAAGACTATTGATATGGGCAGGGTTCACGGTATACTATATATTGAATGGAGTGCTGAAATGTCTGAAAAAAACTGGGAGACCCTGAAAGTGCAGTATTGCCAGCACATAGGCCAGCAAGTTGGCTTGCAGGCGCAGGTGGTTTATCCCTCTGAGCACCTGCCAGACCAATTGCCGCGCATCCTGGCCCATCGCTGCAGCCATGGTTTTTCCTGCAACCTGGACGGGCGGCCAAGCTGCATTTGGGCGGGCACCAACCCGACATACGACCCTTTTAAGGAGTAAGGGTAAATACTCTTTAATTTAAAAATTTCTACTATTGTTATTTAACCTAAGGCAAGGACACAAGCCTGTTGACGTGTGCCAGATTCCGTGCCTCTAGGGTTATTTACCAGCTTGCTGCACCCCTACTTCTACTCACAAATGTGATCGTTATTGGATCACACCTAATTTGCGGCCCACAATCGTAAAAATCTCCAGGCCCTTATCCAGGTCATCCTGGCTGTGCGAGGCGGAAATCATCACCCGGATGCGGGCTTTTCCACGCGGGACAGTGGGGAAGCCAATCGACATGGCGAAGACGCCATTATCAAACAGCTCACGGCTGAACTGCTGCGCCAGGGGTGCTTCGCCCAACATGATGGGTGTGATGGGAGTGGTGCTCAAGCCGGTGTCAAAACCTAGGCGGCGCATCTCGGCTTTGAAGTAACGGGTGTTCTCCCACAGCTTATCCACCAGCTCAGTGGACCCTTCCAGGATGTCCAGGGCAGCCAGGCAGGCGGCCACATCCGGCACGGTCATGGCGGAGGAGAACAGGAACGGCCGGCCGCGCTGGCGCAGCCACTCGACCACCACCGGGTTGCCGGCTGAAACCCCGCCCACCACGCCAAAAGCTTTGGATAGGGTGCCGACCTCCACATCCACCTTGCCGTGCAGGCCGTAATGGTCCACGATACCACGTCCGCCCCTGCCTACCACACCCTCACCATGGGCATCATCCACCATCAAGATAGCATCGTATTTCTTCACCACCTCATAAATCTTATCCAAAGGAGCCATGTCGCCATCCATGCTGAATACCCCATCGGTGATGACCATGGCCCTCGGATACTTGGAACGCTCTGCACTCATCACTCGTTCCAGGTCCTGGGGGTTGCAGTGAGCATAGCGGATGATCTTGGCCCCACTAAGCCGGCAGCCATCGATGATGCTGGCGTGGTTGAGCGCGTCAGAGAAAATGGCATCTTCCTTGCCGGCCAGCGCCGGGATGGTGCCCATGTTGGCGGTAAAGCCCGATTGGAAGGTAATAGCAGCCTCCACACCCTTGAAAGCGGCCATTCTCCGCTCGAGCTCGAGGTGCAGATCCATAGTGCCAGCGATGCTGCGAACTGCGGCCGGACCAACGCCGTATTTCTTCACCGCCTCCTGGGCAGCCTGGACAATCATGGCGTGGTTGGCCAGGCCCAGGTAGTTATTCGAGCAGAAGTTCAACACACGCTTGCCATCTACCACCAGCCAGGCGCCCTGAGGCGAGCTGAGCGTGCGTATACGATTGTATAAGCCGTCGTCTTTCAGCTTTTGAATTTCATCTTGAATCCATTGAAGTTTTTTATCCATTTGCTCCCTCGTTCATGAAAAATTAGATCATTTGGGTTGTTTTGGCTTGCGTCCACTGCCAAAAGTGAACATGCGTTTAAACTCCTGCCCGGCAGTGGGCAATTCCATATTGGGTAAGTTTTCGGCAGATATCCAGCTGCCTAACCTACGTTCTTTAAGCCACTTCTCCCGGTTCACCCTAGCTTTATCCAGTTCCTGGTGCAGCTTTTCCGCTTCACCTGCAGCCAGATGGTCGCGCATCTCACTCAGAGTGTTGATTAGATTATCCAGGTTGCTGACCAGGGAAGCCTGGGCTGCCATTGCCTGGCTGACAAGCGAGCCTGTCTCAGCGCTGGTCTCGATGGCACTGCTTACCTGCGCATAGGGGCGGCCGGTAAGCTTGCGGGCGTCATACCAACCCGGCCGGTCTATGGTGGCATTCAACAAAGCAGCAGAAAGCAGCTGTGGCAGGATATGGGTTTCGGCCATCATGCTGTCAAGCTCAAGCTGATCGATGTATAAATGAGAAGCACCCAGCAGAGAGGCAAAATCAGTCGCCAGCTTGATGGCCTCGGAGGGTACATCACTAGGCGTGAGGACAGCAAATAGGCCATTTTTGAACAGGTCAGTACGGGCTGCTTCCACGCCTGTGGTGCACAAGTCCAGGTAGGCTGGGTTAACCACCGGAACCAGGCCGATATAATGGCGATGGGGTGGTAGCAACTCGCCCACCCAAGGCAAGATGCTTGCCTTCACCGGAGCCGTGTCCATGACAATGGCTTCTTCTTTTAGATCAGGGGCGATGAATTGAAGCGTTTCGTGAATCTGGTCCAGGGGGATCGCCAGGATGACGATTGCCGCCTCCGCCACCGCTTTGGGCAAGTTGAACTCCACTCGGTCAAGGGCGCCAAGCTCTTTTGCCCGGTTGGCCACCTTGATATCCTTATCATTACCCACACGCAGAAAGGCATCTTTTTGTGATCCCAGTGCCAGGCCGATGGAAGTGCCCACCTGACCCATCCCAATAATGGTGATTTTGATTGTCACGGTAAACCTCGGTCAACTTTCATTATCAACAAGCCACAACCTGCGTAACAGGCTGCTTTCCATTGTACTTACATCCTGCCCGCAGGGATGGTGGTGCTCGCGGATCAAATATACCGCCAGGGGACTTACTCCAGCCTGCTGAGCCAACTCAGCACCCCAGCGAGGATGCTGTTCTGCCACGATGAAGGCTTTACGCCAGGAGGGCAGCCTGTGCCAGTTTTCTAGGGGCCCGTTTCCCCACTGCCGTGCCTGGGTTGGCATGATCGCGTTTGCCAGAACCACCAGCACGCGCTGCCAAAGCGCCATTGGATACCGCAGCTTACCCACATCATGCAGCAGGGAAGCCACCAGCAGGTCGGGCTGGTCTTCACCCTGGTCGAGCAGTTTTCGCCACATGGATAAAGCATGCTTCTGCTCGGAAGGTTGCAGACAGCTGAACAACCGCCTCTGCGGCGGGGTTAATCGGCCGTGGGCTTCTCGCAGTAAGCCAGGGTCTGTTTTATGCGCAATTGTATTCCAGAACTGGCTTACCCTATATAAGATACGCACTTATTTTATACTCCCGTGAGCAGGTTTGCCAGAAAACTTAATGCCGGTTGGAGGACGGTACCAATCAGGTTGATGCCTACCAGAGGTAAGATAAAGAATATCCCCAACAGGATCAGCGAACTGTACGGGCGGATTTCCTCCAGAAAACGCACCCCCGCGGGTGGTAAAAAATAACCCAGCACTTTTTCCCCGTCCAAGGGGAAAAGCGGGATCAGGTTGAATAACATAAGCAGCAGGTTGATTTCCACGAAAATATACAGGAAAAGCGACAGGCTGGGAAGGATGCCCCTGGCTACTAACCTGAAATCGTTGGCTGAAACAAGCCCCAGGCGGAAGGGCACCGAGGCCGCTACGGCCATCAAAAAGTTGGACATCGGCCCAGCCAGTGATACCAGCATGGTGGCGGCCGGTGAGCGCCTGTTGAGCACATAAGGGTTGATGGGGACTGGTTTGGCCCATCCAAAACCAACCAGGATCATTAACAGTGTGCCAAACGGGTCAAGATGTTTCAGGGGATTTAGTGTCAGGCGGCCATTTGCCCGTGGAGTGGTGTCGCCGAAGTGATCGGCAGTCCAAGCGTGGGCAAATTCGTGTACAGGAAAAGCGGTGAGCAGGATAACTGCGTATGTAATTAGCTGATAAGGTGATGGTAAAAAATTAAGCAAGTCCTGAAAACTCCTTAGGCAAGGATTATACCATCCAAGAGATTAGAGCCTGCGTGTTATAATGCCGTCATGCTGCCAGATCTACAGGTGGATGACGTGGTACGCTTGCGTAAGCCTCACCCCTGCGGAGGCTATGAGTGGAAAGTCGTCCGCTTGGGTGCCGATATCGGCCTGGAATGCCTGAGCTGCGGCAGGCGGGTTCTAATCCCACGACGGCAGCTGGCGCGCAGGATAAAGACCATTTTTCCACACACTGAGAATCCTGACAGTGGCAATGGCTGACCAACCTTCCAAAATCCCCCATATCCTGTTCCTATATTCCGATACAGGTGGTGGCCATCGAAGCTCCACCGAAGCGATCATTGAGGCGCTTAAGCTGGAATATGACGGCGAAATCACCACCCAGATGGTAGATATCTTCCTGGACGTTGCCCCAAAACCATTGGCATCAGCCCCTAAATGGTATCCCTATATGGTGCGTGTCCCTGAAGCCTGGGGCATGGGCTTCCGCTTCAGCAATACCACGCGGCGGGCAAAGCTGATCGTCGAGACCGCCTACCCATACATCAGGCGTAATGTACGTAAGTTGATCCGGGAAAACCCGGCCGACATGATCGTCTCGCTGCACCCATTGGGAAACGACCCCTTCCTGCATGCCCTGGGGAAGCCTCATCCGCCTTTTATCACGGTCGTCACCGACCTGGTCACGACGCATGCCTTGTGGTATCACCAGGGTGTAGATTTGTGTATTGTGCCTACCAAAGCTGCCTGCGAACGGGCCTTGGCAGTAGGGCTAGCCCCCAGCCAGGTAAAAGTTATTGGGCTGCCGGTGGCCGACCGCTTTTGCCAGCCTGTTGGAGATAAAGGGGCACTGCGCCGCCAGCTTGGCTGGCCGGTGGATGGCACCATCGTATTGCTGGTGGGAGGGGGAGAGGGCATGGGACCAATTGCAAATATCGCCAAGGCCATCGCGGAGGCAAATCTACCCATCACGCTGGTAATCATTGCAGGGCGCAATCGTGAGCTCAAAGAGCACTTGGAAGCCAGGGAATGGCCAATGAAAACGCTGATCTATGGCTTCGTCCACGAGATGCCCGATTTCATGCGGGCAGCAGACATCCTGTTGACCAAAGCGGGTCCAAGCACCATATCAGAAGCTCTGAACGCAGGGCTACCCATGATCCTATACAGCCGCCTGCCCGGACAGGAGGATGGTAATGTTGACTATGTCATCTCGGAAGGCGTGGGGATCTGGGCACCCAAAACCAGCTATATCGTGAGCGCAATCAAAGCCTGGCTCCACCACCCCCAACAGCTACACCTGGCTTCGGAAGCCTGCTGCCAGGCCGCCCGCCCAGAGGCTGCCCGGGAGATCGCCCATGTCCTGGCAGGCCGCCTGGGCATCAGCAAGTAAGGAACATTCCACGGTGGCTGAAAAAAAACGTACTCCCATCCGTTTTGGAGTATTAACCGCTATCGTGTGGCTGTTGGTGGCAGCCGGGGTCATCTTCATCCTATGGCAGGTCATCAACCGCATTCCTACCGATAGCCTGCCCATCAGCACTGCCGCGCCAAACCAGACGCAGACCAATGGGACGATCACCGCCATCGTAAACAGCCAGCTGACCGCCTCAGCAACCGTAACCTTGTTGGTAGATACGTCTGCTACAACACCGCCTCCCAGGCAGACGATCACCCCCAGCTTGCCTGCTACCCAAACAACACCCACGGCGAGTACCGTGACCCAGACTTTCACACCGACCGTATTGTGCAACCAGGCAGCAGCAGGCAACCCGATTGACATTACCATCCCGGATGATATGGTGATGCCCGCCGGGCAAAACTTCACCAAAACCTGGAAGCTGGTCAACAACGGCTCATGCACTTGGACAGCTGAATATTCGGTCAATTTTTTCTATGGTAGCCAGATGGGCGCTCCGTCATCGGTTTTATTAAAAGAAACTGTGATGCCCGCACAAAGCATTGAAATCTCGGTGGATATGATTGCCCCGCAAACCCCGGGCACCTACCAAGGTAATTGGATGCTGTCAGATCCCAATGGCGAGCTGTTCGGGATTGGCCCCAACGG
>CAYLPS010000073.1:0-15674 GCA_964385625.1 uncultured Anaerolineaceae bacterium
CTTCTTCACTCAAATCCCCCAATGGCCAACTGATTCCGGCTTTCTCTGCCCGCCGGAAGATCAGGTCTCTCCATTCAGTATAACCCGAAATGGGTATTCAATCATTCCAGCAAGGCTTGAAAATCCTCCGATTTCCGGTTAGATATATAATTTAAAGGATGAATTTTGAAGAACCCGTCCCTTGGATGCGGCGCGTGGGCAGCGGATTAATGGCGGTCTTCCTTTTTGGCGGACTGCTGCAAGCCCTGTTTCCGCAACTGCATGTGCCAATCATTGAACTCGTGCTTTCGGCACTTTCGATGTTGACCTTCCTGATTCACGAAGCAGGGCACTCGGTGTTCGGCCTGCTGGGTCAGTTTATGGGCGCGCTGGGCGGCACTCTGGCCCAGTTGCTTTTCCCTCTGCTGGTGAGCCTGGTTGGGCTAAGCCGTCCGAGGGAGCGGGTGACAGCACTGTTTTTTGTGTTCTGGTTAGGTTTAAGCCTGATGGACGTCTCGCGCTATATAGGAGATGCACGCAGTCAACAGCTCAAGCTGTTTTCTCCACAGGCCCTCCTGGACGGCGCGGCGCCTATCCACGACTGGCACTACCTGCTGGGTCAGGTGGGGTTGTTGCCATACGACCACGTGCTGGCGGCTGGTGTGTATGGGCTGGGGCTGTTGGTCATGCTGGCTGCACTGGCAGCAGCCCTTCTGCTGGCGGCGGGAAGAAACCCATTTGGCTTCTTAGATCAGCACCCTGCCGTATAATTTAATAAAACAACCGGTTCGCCAATTCCAATATGAGCTAGATCATTCAAAGGAGTTTAATGATGAGCAAAATAGCAGTTGGTGGTAAAGGTGGTGTAGGGAAGACGACGCTGGCAGCTCTGCTGGCGCGCACGTTTGCAGGACGCGGGCAATCTGTGATTGCAGTTGATGCCGACCCGGCGGCCTGCTTGGGGTTTGCGTTGGGCTTGCCAGCCGACTTGCAAGCCAAAGTGACGCCTATCAGTGAAATGTCCGACCTGATTGAAGAGCGCACCGGCGCCAAGCCGGGCAGTTACGGCACCTATTTCAAAATTAATCCACAAGTTGATGACATTCCAGAGCGCTTCAGTGTTCAGTACCAGGGTGTGCGCCTGCTGAGGCTGGGCACCATTGACCGCGGCGGCAGCGGCTGTATTTGCCCTGAAAGCGCCATGCTCAAAGCATTGGTCAGTTACCTGATCCTGCACAATAATGAACAGCTCATTCTCGATATGGACGCCGGCCTGGAAAACCTGGGCCGGGCTACGGCCGGAGCAGTGGATCATTTTCTGGTGGTGGTTGAACCCGGCAAGCGCAGTATGGAAACGGCTCACCAGATTGCCAAGTTGGCCGGCGATATCGGCATCAAGACGGTAGCGCTGGTGGCTAACAAGGTGCGAGGCGCAGACGACCGGCGCTTTATTGAAGAAAATCGGGGTGATTTACCCCTACTAGGCAGTTTGTCCTTCCAACCAGCGGCGATCCAGGCTGATCAGGAGGGAGCCTCCATTTTTGACGCTGTGCCCCAACTTGCCCGCGAAGCTGTCGTCATCACAGACGCCCTGGAATCGATGAAATCTTGATAATGTCATGGAACCCTCTCAAGGCTCTTCTGACGCTTCTGCTGAGCTGAACCAGCACATTGCCCAGCTTTCGCGGCTGATCGATGTCAGCAAATTAATGGCAGCCCAGCTTGACCTGGAGCCCCTGCTCCAGCAAATTGTCGATTCGGCCTCCCTCCTGCTCAAGGCAGATATGGGCGGGCTGATGGTTTTAAATGAAGGCAGCAACAGCATCCAGTATTTCAAGGTAAGTGGCTGGCCCTATGAGCAGGGAGGCGCTCCAACCGGTGAGAGTATCCTCAGCCTGCCACTGCGCGAGCGGAAAACCCTGCGCGTGGATGATGTGCGCAAGCATCCCCAGGCCGTGGGCTTTCCGACGGGACATCCGGAGGTCGGGCCGTTCCTTTCGGCGCCCCTGCTGACCAAGGAAACCGCCCTGGGGGTGCTCTTTGTTGGCAATGCCCCCGGAGGACAGCAGTTTAGTCTGGACGATGAAGAACTGCTGGTCGCTTTTGCGACGCAAGCCACGGTGGCGATTGAAAATGCCCGCCTTTACGCCAAAGCGGATGAACTGGCTCGCCTGCGAGAGCGCCAGCGGATTGCCCAGGCTCTGCACGATACGGTGGTGCAGATGCTTTTCAGCATTGGGTTAGAAGCCGACTGGTGTTTGAACCATGCCCCATGCGACGAAGGTCTGATGCAGCGCTTGCAGACTATCCGGCGGCTTTCGGCACGCAGCAGTGACGAACTGCGCAGTGCCATTTTTGCCCTGCGCAGCCCCTATCTGGCTAGCGGCGATGGGCTGCTGCAACTGATCCAGGCGCAGGTGAGCGAATTTGAAGCCCAAAGCGGCATTGCCGCCACACTGATTGCCATGCCTTGCTTTCCGACCCTGCCGCCACTGGTCTCAGAAGCCGTTTACCGCATTGTGGTGGAATCGCTCTCCAACGTGCGCAAACATGCCCGTGCTACCGGCGTCATGGTCAGCCTGGATTGTGACCACGATTCGGTCACCGTCACCATCCAGGATAATGGGGTGGGACTCTCGAAACCGTTGGGATTCGAGAATGATGACAGCGGTCTGCATTTTGGGGTTGCCACCATGCGCCAGGTGACCGCCCAGGCCGAAGGAGCATTTTTTATCGCCAACAATGACGACCAGGGCGTCATGATTAAGGCCCGCTTTCCCATACCGGAAGGGACAGTCAAATGAACCCGATCCATATTCTGCTGGTCGATGACCACCGAATTGTCCGCCAGGGGCTGAGGTCCATTCTGGACCCCGACCCGGAATTTGAGGTTGTCGGCGAGACTGGCGACGGTGCCGAAGCCCTGCTGATGGTGAATGAGCTGCAACCCGACATTGTCCTGCTGGATCTCAAGCTGCCCGATATGGATGGGGTAGCCGTCTGCCAGCGCATCATGGAGCTGCGTCCGCAAACCGCTGTGCTGGTTCTGACCGCCTTCATCGATCAAACGCTGGTCAATGCCTGCCTGCGGGCGGGGGCACGCGGTTACCTGCTGAAAGATGCTGAAAACCTGCATCTCAAAGAACAACTGGCGACGGTTGTTCAGGGCTATGCCGCGCTCGACCCGCGAGCCGCCGGGATGCTCACTGACTTTGTCCGCCGCCAGACGACCAGCGGCGATACGCTGAGCCTGCGCGACCTGGAAGTGCTGCGCCTCATCGCCCAAGGGCTGACCAACCGCGAGATCAGCACCAGGCTTTACCTGAGCGAGAACACAGTGAAGGGCTATGTCAAAGAGATCATGGCCAAAATGGGCGTGCATAACCGCGTTGAAGCAGTGCTGATGGCTAAAGAGCGCGGGATGTTATAACCGTCACACCCGTTGACTCAACTTTCTATCACCCATTTGAGGGATGGGTTACCCCCCAAATGGGTGCTTTTTACCCCCTGTTTGAAAAGCCCTGCCGGGTATCGGCGGGGCTTGTAACGCTATATAGGCCGACCTATACTTAAAAAATAATTCTCGGATCACGTCTGTCAATTGGATAGGAGGTGAAGCGCATGAGTAAGATTTCTGGACCATTTTTGATGGTCAATCCGGAGCGTTGCGAAGGCTGCCATACCTGCGAAATGGCTTGCGCGGTTGCCCACACCCGTTCAGGGACGTTGTTTGGCGCTGTATTAGGCGGCGAATCCCTGTTCCCGCGCAACCGGGTCATTAAGATTGCTGAAGTTCGCATGCCAGCGCAGTGCCGCCAGTGTGAAGATGCCCCCTGCGTGAAGGTCTGCCCGACCGGAGCCACCTTCCGCACGGAGACGTATACTGCCGTCAACCCCAACCTGTGCATTGCCTGCAAACTGTGCATGATGGTTTGCCCCTTTGGTGCGATTCAAACAACCGAAGTGCAGGTTGGAGAGCACACCAAGCGCGCAGCCATCAAATGCGATCTGTGCGTTGATCGTCCGGGCGGCCCGGCCTGTGTAGAAGCCTGCCCGACCAAAGCCATTACCCTGACACACCCCAAAGAGGTGATGGAAGCGGCCATCCATGCCTCTTCTGAACGTTACCTGGATGCCGTCAAAGCTCAGGCGACGTTAAGCAAACAACCCTGAACTTATCCCTCAATGGAGGTCTCAAGATGACAACTTATTCTCAAAAGATTTTGGATAAGAGTATTGATCCCGCAACACATGAGATGCTGGATCATGCTCAGAAAATTGGCATTCCCACCGTTTGGGACCGCTTTGAGGCCATGCAGCCGCAGTGCGGGTTTGGTGAGCTGGGATTGTGCTGCCGCAACTGCGCCATGGGGCCCTGCCGGATCACTCCCTTTGAAGAAGTAGGACCCAAACAGGGCGTTTGCGGTGCTACGGCAGATATCATCGTGGCTCGCTTTTTAGACCGGATGATTGCCGCTGGCGCTTCTGCCCATTCAGATCACGGGCGCGATATTGCTCACACCCTGCTGCTGACCGCCCAAGGTAAGACGAGCGGCTACCAGGTGAAGGATGAAAAGAAACTCCATGCCCTGGCAACCGAATTTGGAATTGCCACCGATGGCCGCACCAAGGAAGAAATTGCAGAAGAGGTTGCCAACGTGGCTTATGCCCAATTTGGTCAGCAGGAAGGTGCATTAAAGTTTACCCACCGTGCTCCAGAGAAACGCCAGGCACTTTGGAAATCCTTGAACATTACCCCGCGCGGCATTGACCGCGAAGTGGTTGAAAACATGCACCGTACCCACATTGGTGTGGATAACGACCCAGTTAACCTGATTCTGCACGGGCTGCGCACCTCGCTGTCCGATGGCTGGGGCGGCTCGATGATTGCTACCGAGCTTTCGGATGTGCTTTTCGGCACACCCACTCCCAAGCGCTCGGCGGTCAACCTGGGCGTGCTCAAGACGGATGAAGTCAATATCATCGTCCACGGCCATGAGCCAACCCTCTCAGAGCTAATCGTTGCAGCTTCTCAAGACCCTGAGCTGCTGGCGCTGGCTAAGAAATATGGCGCCAAGGGTATCAACGTCACCGGCATTTGCTGCACTGGAAATGAAGTGCTGATGCGCCAGGGGATTCCCTTGGTCGGCAACTTCCTCCAGCAAGAGCTGGCCATCATGACCGGCGCTGTGGAAGCCATGATTGTGGATGTGCAGTGCATCTTGCCATCGCTGGGCGCCGTTGCGGGTTGTTTCCATACCAAACTCATTTCCACCTCGCCCAAGGCCAAGTTCCCCGGTGCCACTCACATGGAATTTCATGAGGAACACGGCTACGAGATTGCAAAGGATATCGTTCGCAGCGCCGTTGAGAACTATCGCTTCCGCAAACCAGGCCAGGTGCACATCCCCGATGTCAAGACGGAGTGCATGGTGGGCTTCAGCGTGGAAGCCATTGTGGGTGCACTGGGCGGCAGCCTGAACCCACTCATCGAGGCGATTGCCAAGAAGCAAATTATGGGTATTGCGGCCGTGGTTGGCTGCAACAACCCGCGGGTCAAACACGATTACGGACATGTTAACCTGGTTAAAGAACTGATCAAGCGGGATATTCTGGTGGTCTCTACCGGATGCAACGCGATTGCCTGCGCCAAAGTAGGCCTGCTCCTGCCCGAAGGGGCTGAGATGGCCGGCGAAGGTCTTAAAGGTCTGTGCAAGGCGCTGGGCATTCCGCCGGTACTGCATATGGGCTCCTGTGTGGATAACAGCCGCATCCTGGTCACCTGCGCGGCAGTTGCCAACGCGCTGGGTGTTGATATCAGCGATCTACCCGTGGCAGCAGCGGCTCCGGAGTGGATGAGTGAAAAGGCTGTGGCGATTGGCACCTATGTGGTTGCCAGCGGCGTCTACACGGTTCTGGGTGTCGTTCCGCCAGTGCTGGGCGGCCCGGCCGTCACCGACCTGCTGGTGAAAGGTGCAGAAGGCGTGGTCGGCGGCAAGTTCGGCGTTGAACCCGATCCCTTTAAAGCGG
This sequence comes from uncultured Anaerolineaceae bacterium, assembly GCA_964385625.1. GTDB lineage: Bacteria > Chloroflexota > Anaerolineae > Anaerolineales > UBA4823 > FEB-25. The sequence goes on from CAYLPS010000073.1 coordinate 6,010, forward strand.
CGGATCTGATCGAAGCTCACATTAAAGCCAAGCGTGTCAACCTCGGACTGCCAGTTTAAAGTCACTATCCAGTCGATGATGCGGCAAGGCCATTTGCCGCATCATCAGTTTTTGTCATTTCCTTTTATACCTCACGCATTCCTTTGATTAATGAAGCCCCACCGGCGTCTTGCGTGAGGTGATTCCACGCAAGATGAGGTCGGGATGATACCCTCTACTCTGATTCTCTTTCCATTTTATGCTCTGCTGGGAGGCGTTGGACTGCTGCTGATTCTGGGCTGGCGAATGTCTTCGCGCAGCAAAGGAATCCTGGCAGTGCTGGCCTGCCTGGTGGCGTTGGGCGGTGTATTGGCCGCGGCATGGTCAATCAGGAACGGGCACGTGCTGGAATGGACAGCCTGGTCATGGGATAGCCCGCTGGTGCTTGCCTACCATATCGACGGCCTGAGCCTGTTGTTTGCACTGATGGCGACCGTCATTGGCGCGGCGGTTCTGATCTATTCCATTGGTTACATGGCACAAGACCCCGCCTCGACGCGGTTTTATGTTTTGATGCTGATCTTTATCGGCGGGCTGGTGCACCTGGTTTATACTGCTAACCTGCTGATTTTTTACCTGAGCTGGGAAGTCATTGGGTTATGCTCGTTCCTGCTAGTAGGTTTCTGGTACCAGCAAGGAGAAGCCGTGCGTGGGGCACGCAAGGTGTTAGTAATGACCCACCTGGCCGGTTACGGTCTGCTGGCGGCAATCCTGTTGCTCTTTGCCCGCACGGGCAGTCTGCTATGGATCGATTCCAAGCTGGCCAGTTCACTGACCACCGGACTTTTCCTGCTCATCCTGGCGGCTGCGGTAGCTAAATCGGTGCAGTTCCCTCTGCACACCTGGATTCCAGACGCTATGGCAGCGCCGACTCCTGTCAGCGCTTTACTGCATGCAGCCTGCTATGTTAAAGCTGGCGTGTATCTGATTGCCCGGTTGCACAGCCTGGGTGCCTGGCCAGCCTCGTGGAGCCTGATGGTTATCTGGATCGGGACAATCACCATGGCAGTGGGTGTGCTGTTTGCCATGATTCAGACCGACCTGAAGCGTATGCTGGCTTTCCATACCATCAGCCAGATTGGGTATATGGTTCTGGGCCTTGGGCTGGGCACACCGTTGGGCATCGCCGCTGGGCTGCTGCACTGCCTGAACCACGGCTTCTTCAAAGGCGGCCTGTTTTTGGGAGCAGGGGCGGTACAGCATGCTTCTGGCACCAAGGATATGAACCAATTGGGCGGGCTGGCGCGGCATATGCCGCGCACCACGTTGTTCTGGCTGGTGAACGCTGGAGCCATTTCTGGCCTGCCATTGATGAGTGGCTTTGTCAGTAAATGGCTGATGTACAATGCCGCCTTAGAAGCAGGGCAGGTCGTTCCGGCGCTGGTGGCCTGGATGGTCAGTATCCTGACCGTGTTTTCCTTTTTGAAGGCTACCAGCTCGGTCTTTCTAGGGGCTGAAACGCCCCAGACAGCAAAAGCTGAAGAAGCACCGGTGAGCATGCGCTGGGGCATGGGGCTGCTGGCTGCTGGCAGCCTGATCTTGGGTATTGCGCCACAACTTCCTATCCAATTTTTAATCAACCCGCTACTGCCGGCGCTGGGACTTTCGCCGGTGACACGGGTATCGTGGTTTGGGCTGAGCACCGCCACTGGAAGCTGGTGGAGCACCGGCGGATTGATTTTAGCAGTGGCTGCTCTGGGCGTGGGCTTGCTCATCTACGCATTGGCACAACCGACTCGCCGGGTGGTTTCGGCCGGTGGCGGCACAGCCGCCTGGGGCAGCGTTTTCACTGGCGGCGAACCGCTGAGCGGCGCTGGGAGACTGCCTGCCAGTGATTTTTCGGCCATTGTGAAGCAAAAACTGGCGCCTTTTTACAACTGGGTCGATATGGATCGCTATTACCGGGCCATCTGGCAGGCTCTGCTGAGTGTGGGCCGGGCGGCAGAGCGCGTGAGCGCCTGGATGGAACAGCGGGCTGTACTGCTGGTGTTGGTCTTCAGCCTGGCGGCGGCGTTGGTGGTGATACCGCTGGCACCTTCGATCGGAACGGCCGCTGGCAGAGGTGAAGCATCCATCCCCATGATCTTAACAGCAGCCGTAGGGGTGGCCTGGCTGGCGCTGGTGGCCGCTGCTTCTACAACAGCCAAGGCACGTTCAAAAGTGCCGCTGATGCTGCTGAGCGGCGGTCTGGCTGTGGCCGGGCTGGTGCTCCAGACGCCGGGTTTGCGGCTGGCATTCCTGGAAGGTGCCGCGTTGGTTGCTTTGCTGGTGGTGTGGCAGAGCAGCCAAAACCGGACGGCAAGCTGGGCTTACCTGGTGGCCGTGTTGGTTTCTGCGGCAGCTGTGATTGGCGGCAGTCTGCTGATGACCAGCGGCCAGTTGAGCTGGGCAGAAGCCTTGCTGTTTGCCGGGTTTGCATTAAAACTGGGGCTGGTGCCGCTCTACTTGTGGCTGCCGCAGGTGGCCGAAGCAGTACCGGCACCGGTGGCCGGGCTGGTCATTTCGGTCGTCGATGTTGCCGCTTTCGGCGAACTGTGGGCGCTAGGCGCTTCTCAAACATTTGTTGCGGACTCCGGCTTGTGGATCGCACTGGCGGTGCTTTCGGCATTGGGTGGAGCACTCTTAATGCTGGGTCAGCGCGACCTGAAACGCTTACTTGCTTTCTCCAGCATTGAGGATATGGGATACCTGGTGCTGGGCATTGCTGCCGGTGGGCAGTGGGGCCTGGCTGGTGCCCTGACCGGTGCGGTAGTGCATGCTCTGGCGAAAGCGCTCTTGTTTATCAGTCTGACGGCTCCAGAAGCCGAAGGTGCCCTCACGTTTGAACGGCGCGGGGTAGCGGCACGCTACCCGCTGGCTGGAGCGGCTTTTCTGATAGGCATGCTGACCATGCTGGGCATTCCGCCGCTGCCGGGCTTTGGAGCACGCTGGCGGTTGTATACCGCGGCGGCTGAAATCAACCCGGTGCTGATGGCAGCATTTCTACTGGGGTCTGCCCTGGCACTGCTGGCTTATGCACGGGCGCTGGTGGCTTTCTGGTGGGGAGAATCAAACAGCCTCAGCAGGGAACAACCTACGGTGCCAGGTGTATTGAACGCCGCTTTGCTGGTTTTGATCGTGATTCTTTTTGCGGGTGGCCTCTGGCCGCAATGGGTGACCGCACTTTCACGGCTGCTGGGAGGGTGAAATGAACTTACTGGAACGCTTGATCTTACACTCACGGCGGCGCAGTCCCTGGCTGTACCATGTGAACAGCGGAGCCTGTAACGGCTGCGATATTGAACTATCGGCCTGCCTGACACCCCGCTATGACGTGGAGCAGCTAGGAATCCGGCTTCAGGGCAGTCCACGGCATGCCGATATTCTGGTCATTTCAGGGCCAGTGACTCGCAATTCGCTGGAAGCCTTGCAAACCGTTTACGCCCAGGTGCTTGAACCCAAAGTGGTGGTGGCGCTGGGGTCCTGTCCGGCGTCTTGCAATGTGTTTGCTGGCAGTCCGGTGGTGGTTGGGCCGCTGGAGCGCTATCTGCCGGTTGATGTGTATGTGCCGGGGTGCCCGCCTCGTCCCGATGCGATCATTGAAGGCATTGTGCGAGCAACAGCGATTCTGGCTGCGAAACCTGCCCGGCAAACTGAGAAGGAGGCTGTGCAATGAACCTGGGAATTGCTTTGCTAACGACTCTGATCTTTCCAGGGCTGCTGTACGCTCTGCCCGCCGGTTGGTTGATGCTGTGGGTAGAACGCAAAGCCGAAGCTCGCTTCCAGCGGCGCATTGGGCCACCTTTCTTCCAGCCTTTCTTCGATTTTGTTAAGCTGCTTTCAAAAAGCGGTGTACCCCGTCCGGGGCTGGATGGTCTGATGATGGCCTTCTGGCCGCTGTTGGCGGTGGCCTCGCTGATCGGCGCGCTGGCGCTGCTGCCGGTCTTTCCACGGTTGGGCGGGTTTGCGGGCGACCTGGTGCTGTTGGTAGGGCTGCTTGAACTGCCTTCGATTTGCAGTGTGCTGGCTGGTTTTACCTCGCGCTCACTCTTTGGCGAAATCGGCTCGGTACGCGAAGCGGTGTTGAGCATCGCTTACAACCTGTCTTTTCTGATGGCACTGGTGGCCGTGGCGGTAGATGCCCGCAGCCTTCAGCTTTCAACGCTGGCAACGGCTCATTTCAGCGTAGGTCGGGTGCTGGCACTGCTAGCCATTTTACTGTGCCTGCCGGCGAAACTGCGTCTCAACCCCTTCTCTCAACCCAATGCCGAACAAGAAATTTACTCCGGCCCGCTCACCGAGTACGGCGGCCCCCAGCTTGGCCTTTGGGAGCTCTCACACAGCCTGGAAATGGTTGCCCTGACGGGATTGTTTGCCAGCCTGGTGCTGCCGCGCACTGGCGTGTGGTGGGTTGATGCGCTGCTGTTCGTGGCGGTCTCGTTCCTGCTGGTGTGGGTACTGGCCGGGGTAGCTGCTGGTACAGCCCGTTTAAAAATTGCCCAGGCCGTGCGTTTCTACAACCAATGGGGGCTCATCGCCGCCGCATTAGCCTTGATTGCCGCCGGGCTCTTGCCGGGAGGAGGTTTGTAGCATGAACATTTTTCAGATGCTGGCTGAAAACTGGAGCCAGGGGCCAATGACCCTGCGCTACCCCAAGCGGGCGGCGACGGCTGAAGGCTTCAGGGGGATGGTGCAGAACGACCCGACTAGCTGCGTGGGCTGCGGAACCTGCGCTTATGTCTGCTCTCCTGGTGCAATCGCCGTCCACGATCACGGGCGGAGTTATGAATGGACATACGACCCGGGGCAGTGCACATTCTGCGGGCGGTGCGCCGATTATTGCCCGGTGAAAGCCTTGAGCCTGCAAGGTGAACGTCCGCCGGTGTACTTGAAGCGAGACGAACTGGTTCAGGTGCTGAGGTTGGATTATCCGCTGTGTCCGGTGTGTGGAAAACCAGCCCAACCCGTCAATACGCGGGTACTTCAGCGGGTATTTGCCGAGCTGTCGCCAGAAATTCTGGCGTGGAGCCGACTTTGCCCGCAGTGTCGCCGAGAACAGCACCAGCCAGAGCTGGAACGGATGCTCTCCGGTTAGATAAGGAGTTTTTAGATGGATTTTAATACCATTCCAATGGAACTGGGGCTGACCCAACCCTGGGAAAAACGCACCGACGGCCTGTGGCTGGCAGAGCCCAACCTGAACGTGGAGAAACTGGCCGAATGGATGGCGGCTCACCAGGCACGCTTTGTAACGATCACGGCGCGGCCTGCGGCCGGTAGGGAATGCCGCATGGAATATCACTGGGACCTTGACGGGCAACTGCTGACCTTTGTGACCCAGACCCATGAAAGCAGTATCGCCAGCATCAGCCGTCTTTGCCCGGCGGCTGATTGGGTGGAGCGCGAAGTCCATGATTACTTTGCCGTAGATTTTTTAGGACGAGCTGAAACGCCGCCGCTGATGCTGCGACCCAAGGATCAGCCCGGCGTCTTTATGGATGGAGGGCAGAAGCCATGAGCTACCGCATTCCGATTGGTCCCTACCACCCGGCGCTGGAAGAGCCCTATAAAATCGACCTGGTCTGCGAGGGCGAAACCATCCTCGAGGCCGAGCTCAAGGTAGGCTTTAACTTTCGAGGGGTTGAATATCTGGCACAACAACGGAATTACATCCAGGATATCGCCCTGTTGGAGCGTATCTGCGGCATCTGTTCCAATGTTCACACCCTCTCATTCTGCCGCGCGGTGGAATCTCTAGCGGGGATTACCCCGCCCGACCGGGCACAGTATATCCGGGTGGTGGTGGCAGAGCTTGAACGCTTGCACTCTCATCTCCTCTGGGCAGGGGTTGCCGCTGAACTGATGGGCTTTCAAACCATGTTTATGACATGCTTTGCCCTGCGCGAGAAGGTGATGAACCTGCTCGAAGCGATTTCGGGCAACCGGGTGAACTATGCCATGAACTGCATTGGCGGGGTGAACCGCGACATTCACGACCCCGAAAGCATTTTAAGCGGGATGGATGACCTTGAAAAAGAGATCACCCGCACCGTCATCCCCATTTTCACCACAGACCGCACGGTGCAGGCACGCTGTGCAGGCGTAGGCGTCATGACCAAAGCCCAGGCATTGGCCTGGGGAGCCGTTGGGCCAACAGCGCGGGCTTCGGGATTGGTGCAGGATATTCGCAAGACGGTGCCCTATGCGGCTTACGACCGGCTGGATTTTTCGGTGCCGGTGGAAGAGAGCGGCGATGTGCGGGCGCGGGTAGTCGTGCGGGCGCTGGAAATTATTGAGAGTTGCCACCTGATCCGCCAGGCACTGCGTGATCTGCCTGGCGGCGCCTGGCGCGGGCCAGACTTTGTGGAAGTGCCCGCAGGTGAGGCCATCAGCCGCATCGAGGCGCCGCGCGGCGAAGTCTTTTACCTGGTGGCTTTAAATGGGACGGAAATTCCCAGCCGGGTGCGGGTACGCACGCCAACCTTTGCCAATATGCCCACCGTGCGCCTGATGCTCCAGCATGCCACTCTGGCGGATGCACCGCTGATCCAGGCTTCCATCGACCCATGCTATTCATGCACGGATCGATAAGCCCGTTCTAGTCAATCTCATATCATGCGGAGGCCGGTATCGTATCAAAAACCGGCCTCTGTGCTTTTTGGGTAAAATCCAAGGCAATTGACAACCGCTTTCGAACGACCAAGCGATACCCAGGCCTGCCGTCATTCCATTGGGAATCATTCTTATACCAGTTTTATGGAGTCAATTCGTTGAAAAACGACTCGATTTTGCTACTTTTTTCGTCTATAATTAGAATAAGTGAACAGGCTCCATTCTAACTCCTTTGAAGAAATTGTAGAACCGTTGCTACGGATGCGGGGTTAAAAGAGAAACCTTCATAAAACCACTTACTTCCTGTTCGTTTGAAAACCATGGTTATTTTTAGAAATACTTTCGATAGGCTTTCCAGCGCCTGGACACATAGCGCTAAAGCCATGCGATATGGCTGGATAGCGGCCGTCTTGCTTTTACTTGGGCAGGTGGGCACGGTTACCGTTTTGGCTCACAACCCAGACCTGGCACTGGGTGCCAACATCCTGCCTATTGCGGCAGGCCTGGCTTCGGTTGTGGTAATGCTTCTGGCGGCTTCGAAATCTCGTCCCACTTCGCAGAGAACGGCTATGGTGTGGCTGTTATTTGCTGTCGCTCAGGTGTTTGAACTCATCAGCCGCATGATCTGGCTGATTTTGGCTTCGGGGCAGAGCCGGGTGACGGTGCCCTCGCTGGCCGACTTTTTTTCTTTAAGCATTTATCCGCTGGTAATTGCCGCCACGCTGTATATGCCGGCCAGGAAGCTCAGCCGGAACGAATGGCTTAAAGCCCTTTTAGATGACAGCATTGTGATCCTTTCGACAGCGCTGGCCTATTTCATTGTGATCTTATGGCCGCTTAACCCATCCCTCTTACGAGAACCTCAAGCCACACAGGCGATCTTGCTGGCCAACCCAATCGGTCAGGTGCTGATGCTGCTGGCCTTCTTACTCCTTTTGGTACGCCTTCCCGCTGAACAGCATCTACCTTTCCTCTTTGTCATTTGCAGTATTCCCATCTTGTTTGTAACCACCATTCTTTACGATTATCAGCTCATTGTGGGCGCTTACCAGAATACGGTTCACTTGAGCTTTGGATACTTGTGCCTCTCGATTCTGCTTGGGCTGGGCGGAATTGCCCAACTGTCGCGGATGCATACCCCCAAAAAGGAATTGAACCACCAGAACGATCAGGTGATGCCAGCAGAATGGATGGCTTTTCTGCCTTACCTGTGGCTGGCGCTGACTCTGCTAAGCCTTTTCTGGGTACAGTTTAACGCAGTGGGGGTGTCGCTACGGACGGTCACCATCTGGGTAGGGCTGATCATTGGCTTATTCATGATCCGGCAGATCATCTCGGTTCAAGAGAACCACACCCTTTCCAAAAAGCTGGTCGAAGCGCTCTACCGGGTGCAGAAGCAGGCCAAACGCCTGGAAAACATGAACCAATACCTCAAGGATGAGATCACCGAGAGAATTCGGGCCGAAGAGCAGATGGTTTTTGACGTGCAGTATGACCCGCTGACCAACCTACCCAACAAACATTAAATCGCCTTGTCTCTCAAAACTCACTTTCCGATAGACCTAACATTAGTTTTCATTATTCTGCGAAATTTTCTTTGGAAGACCGTAAAACTATTTTACAGGCTGCGCGAAAAGTAAGACCAAACGGGACTTATTCTTTCGTTTCCATTAACCCGCATCACAATATTAGATTGTATGATAATCGTCCAGAAACTGATGGAAGTCTATCGCGAGGATGCTACATACCATTTAGTCAAAAAGGTTTATTTCTTTCAACCACTGGATACAATCCCTATCGTAAGGCAATAGGTACTCCCAAGCCCCTTGAGATTTCTGTGCGGGTTGAACCTCCAATAAACGAAAAGTACGTGCCAAGTGATCTAAAGGCGCTTGCAAGTCAAATACTGAGTTTAACAAAGTTGAATTGGGCATCAACGGATTCAATATGTGGTGAGCCAATTACAACAAAATATGCGGGAGATATCGCCTATTTAACCGATGCTTTTCTTAGGCAAACTGGATTATTTAAATTACACCCTGTTCTAGAACGTACCCCATGGTTTATTTAGGTGAGGAAAACCAATGCCTAATAGTCGTATATAATCATCATATGTTATTTTTGCTCTTTAGCAGGTGCACAAACGGGTAACTGGAATTCGTCAATAGAATTTTTGGTAGCCGCCCTTTTTTGCTTTATGGTATTTGTAGAAATGAAAGCAAGTTTTCTCATCACTATAAAGAATAAAGTGGAGGTAAAAATGTCAACAATTCTAAAAACGATGGCGGCAGGTTCTGCTTATATGGGGCGGTTTAACCGAAGCCAACTATTCTTTGTTCCAGAAACTTAGCATTTGCTTTGAGATTTAAGCAGTAGGGTTTATAACCCTAGGCCTGCCCCTCCATCAATGAACACCTCTATGGTCATTCCTGTAGAGGTGTTTTCTTCTCGCAAGATCATAACAAATCGAGGATAGTTCAAAAGCCAATATTGATTGTTTTAAATCAAATCAGAGGCGACAAAATAATATTTGACAACCGTCAGGAATGCTAAACGACCTGTTCCTCACTTTATATAATTCCTCCTTAAGACACTACAGGAACGACCTGGAGAGAACGACCAACCAGGTCGTTCCTCTACTAAAACCCGATAGAGAAAACATTAAATCTCCAAATATAATTAATGGATGACTCGCGATAACACACTTACCATTACCCAAAATACCTGGATCATTTCCGACACCCATTTCTTCCACGAAAACATCGGGAGATACTGTAATCGCCCCGATAACTGGCAGGAATTGATCATCAAAAACTGGAACGACTTGATTGCTCCCGATGAAACTGTCCTGCACCTGGGTGATTTTGCATTGGGAAAGAAAAGCAATTTCGAGCAGCTAACCAGTATGCTGAATGGCAGATTATTTTTAATCCAGGGAAACCACGACCGGTTGAGCCAGTCTTTTTGTGAAGCCCATGGCGTGACCCTGATTAAAAATTCATTCATGGTTGAATTAGAAAATCAAATGAAGCTGA
>CAYLPS010000074.1:0-15649 GCA_964385625.1 uncultured Anaerolineaceae bacterium
ATTAAATAAACAAGCGATATCCAGGTAACGCTCTGGGTGGGAATCACCGGCTGCTCTCGCCACAGCAGTGAAAGCACGAACAGGATCACCGCCCCCATGCTCAGGGCAATCGCATTGGTAGTGATGGGATGACTCTGAGGGAAGATTTTGATGATTACGGTGGACTCAGCAAAACAGGCGGCTGCTGCTACCACTGCCAGCAACGGCAGGATGGGCAATTGAGCGTTGATCTGCCCGGCAATAATGGTCACAATGCCACCCACCGCCAGCAGTGAACCTGCAATGGATTTCCAACTGAAAGCTTCCTGCTTATGCAGGCAGGCGAATAAAAATGTGAGCAATGGCACTAGGGCAAGGATCACCATTGACATGCCCGCCTGGAGAGATTCCAGCGCCCAATACATCAAGGCGTAATTAATTCCAGTACCCAAAGCGCCGAACAGGAAAGCGCCGAGCAGATTACGCCCGCGAGGCAAGGGTAAACGCAAGAACAGGACGATCAAAAACAGGATGAGACCAGCAATGGCAAAGCGAATCGCGGCACCAAAGAAGGGTGGGATCTCAACGTTGCTGAATCTTACTGCGAGGGCGTTATTACCTGCTAAAAACACAGTCAAAAGGAATGCAATCAGCGCTGAACGTGTTTGGGTCTTGGCTTCCATTTATATCCTCTTATATCCTCCTGATTTTATTCATTCAAATCGCCGGACTTGTTGATCATCATCACCTGGTTTTTGTTCAATGGTTAAGAAGAAAAATGATTTGTATATCTTTTCTATTTTGAAATGAATTGCCAATTCACTCTTTTCAACTTGCTGATCATTAACCATCTTTGATAAACTCTTTTCAGTCTTAACACTCTATGGGTGGGGCTATAAGCCTTGTAATCAACCGGGTGTAGATCAGTTTGAGATGGCCGGTTTTGGCAACCCCCCCAATAAAAACACCGGTTAATACCAGCAGGCTACCTGCAAGCATGGCGATATTCACGGTTTCATTGGCCATTCTTATTCCCGCAACCATGGTGATAATGGGGAATAGCACGAATTGATAAGAGCTGGCTGAGGCACTCCAACTATTAATCACATATATGGTGAGCATAAAAGTGGCGACTGTACCCAAAATCACCAGATAAACTAAAGATTCCCAAGTGGTTGCCAAATTTGGCAGTATGGGGCTTTCTCTCATTATTGCTGAAAAAATAAACAAGATTATGGAGCCCGTGGTGAGCGCAATGGCGTTGGTTGAAATAGGGTGACTCTGGGGAAAATTTTTTATGATGACGATCGCTTCTGCATAACAAGCCGCGGCGCCAATCACCGCCAGCACAGGCAGGATGGGCAATTGGCTATTCAGGTGGTCTTTAACCATGATCCCGATTCCCCCAACTGCCAGGATGGAACCGCTTAAAGTTCTCCAGCGGAATATTTCCTGTTTGTGAATACAGGCAAACAGGCAAGTTAGCAAGGGAACCAGTGCCAGGAGCACCATCGATATGCCTGATGGTAGGCTTTGGAGCGCATAGTATAGCAATGCCCGGCTGATACCGCATCCCAAGATGCCGAAAAGCATAGCGCCCTTTAGATTTGGTCCACGCGGAAAGGGCAGGCGAAATAGCAGCATGATCACGACGAGCAAAATTGCCGCGATGCCAAAGCGGATGGCGGCGCTAAAGAAAGGAGGTAGCTCGACTTCACTATACTTGACTGCAATGGCATTGAAGCCAGTAAAAAAGACAATTAGCAAAAACGCAGCAGCAACAGAACCGCGGTTAGCGTTTGTTTTTATAATCTCCTCCTTTACTTCCTTGTGTATCTGATGTGGAAGTCTCCTGATTTCCCCCATAATGTGATAAATACTATCACAATTATAAACTATGTTAGGTGAACCTATAAGAGCTTTATTAATTAAAGCTAATCATCATTAAATTATGCGGGTGATATTCCGTCTATATTGGATGAACTTTTGAGAGTAACATACTTGTGTTGGCTGATCACCAAGATGCACAGTTTAGTTTGCTATGGCATGGCTATTGATCTGCCAAATCCATTGTCTCATCTGACAATAACAACTTAAAGAGCTGAGGCGTTGATCTAAATCACCTCAGCTCTTTAGTTTGATGACCCGATAAATTATTCACAATGAAGATTGGCTATTTTTAGCCAGTAATTTCAGAAATACCTGGAAATCAACCAATCATCAGTAATGCCAGCAGGGCAATAGACGTTTATAGCATCCCCATCAGCTCGTCGTATTCCTCGTCTTTGATGGTGAACCAGTTCTCGGGCTGGGGGAAGGACTTGTCTGATACTTCCTGGACATATTGCTTGAGGCCGTTGAGGATTACCTCGCCGGCATTGCCGAATACCTTGGCCATGCGGGGTTTAAAGCGCGGGTAGAGGCCGAACATGTCGTGGTAGATCAACAGCTGCCCGTGGGCGTGGGGGCCGGAACCCAGGCTCATGATGATGCAATTTTCGGCGCGCTCGGTGATGATCTCGCACACCCGGTCGGGCACCATCTCGAGCAATACGGCGAAAGCCCCGGCCTGCTCCAGGGCCTTGGCGGCATCGATGATCTTCTTGGCAGTGCGTGCGCCGCGCCCCTGGACATGGTAACCGCCCAGGGCTGAGGCACTTTGAGGGGTCAGGCCCAGGTGGCCCATGGCGGGGATGCCGGCATTGACGATGCCATGGATGCGGTCGGCCATTTCAACGCCTCCCTCCAGCTTGATGGCATCGCAGGCCGCTTCTGCCATGAAGCGCCCCGCATTGCGGATGGCCGTCTCGACACTGGGCTGGTAGCTCATGTATGGCATGTCGCCAATGATGAATGCAGTGAGGGCACCCCGACGTACAGCCGCAGAGTGGCGGATCATATCATCCATGGTGGCAGGCAGTGTGGTTTCATAACCCAGCATGGTCATCGCCAGGCTGTCACCCACCAGCAGCATATCCAGGCCAGCCTGCTCCATCAGGTAAGCGGTGGGGTAATCGTAGCAGGTCAGCCAGGTGATGGGTTGGTGATTGGCAACTTTGTCAAACAGATAGGGTAGGTTAATTTTTTTGCGGTCAGCCATTGTATCCCTCCGATTTTCTTGGTAAAAATGATGGTTTGATAAATCCAATTATATTCCCTTATGGGGCTGGAAAATGTCTCAAAGGGCGTATTAATACAAGATTTCGCGGTTAGCGGAGCAGTGGGCGACTTTTATAGCCAATCCGCAGCCAATTAGGGATAATAAGATATAATTTATCGATATTACGCGAGGTGAAATATGGAAAATGGGAAAGAGAAGGCTGTAGAGGTTGCCTCCCTGGCAGGCGGGTGCTTCTGGTGCCTGGAAGCAGTGTATGATGAGCTGAAGGGAGTGCTGGACGTGGTATCAGGTTATTCGGGCGGAAAGGAAGCGAATCCATCTTACGAGCTGGTTTGCACAGGAGAAACTGGCCATGCTGAGACGGTGCAGATCACTTACGATCCGCAGGTGGTGAGCTACCGGCAGCTATTGGAAGTGTTCTTCACCATCCATGACCCCACATCATTAAACCGGCAAGGCGCGGACGTGGGCACGCAGTACCGCTCGGTGATCTTCTACCATAACCCTGAGCAGAAGGCGACTGCCGAGCAGGTGATGGGGGAGCTGATGGCACAAAAATTGTGGAATAAACCCATAGTTACCCAGCTGGTGCCTTTCGAGACGTTTTACCCGGCTGAAGATTACCACCAGGAATATTTCAAGCGAAACCCCAACCAGGGTTACTGCATGCTGGTGATTGCCCCCAAGGTGGCAAAGTTCCGCCATAAATACATGGAAGACCTAAAGAGATAAACGGTTGCCATTTCCTAGAGGTTGGTGATAGACTTGGCGTGCTATTTTGGCATTGATGAGGAGAACACCATGACCACTTCACCCGCCCCTACCAGCCATTTACCCATTGATCTGGGCAGTGGGTTAATTTTACGCCGTTCCAACCCGCAGGATGCCCAGGCATTGTCGGATTTTAATGCCCGCATTCATTCTGATGAGGGCATCGACAAGCCTGACGAGCGGGTGTGGGCCTGGACGTATGATTTATTAGCCAAGCCCCACCCAACATTTAAGCCTGATTGTTTCACCATTGTGGAAGATGTGGGCAAGGGGCAAATCGTGTCATCGATGAACCTGATCCCGCAGGTCTGGACTTATGCTGGTATACCGTTCAAGGTAGGCCGCCCCGAGCTGGTGGGCACCTTGCCAGAATACCGCAACCGGGGACTGGTGCACCAGCAATTTAATTTAGTACACCAGTGGAGCGCCCAAAATGGCGATTTGCTGGAAGCCATTACCGGCATCCCGTATTATTACCGGTTGTTCGGTTACGAAATGGCAATGAACCTGGGAGGTGGCCGGTCTGGTTATCTCGCGAATATCCCCAGGCTTAAAGAAGGTGAGCAGGAGCCATACTTCATCCGCCCGGCTGTGGAAGCGGATATTCCGTTTATATCTGAGCTGTATGAGCTGGGTTGTAAGCGTTCCTTAGTGGCATGCATGTGGGACGAGGAATTATGGCGCTATGAGCTGAGCGGAAAGAGCGAAAAAAATGTCAACAGGGGGGTCGTGCGGCTGATAGAGACTCGAGATGGCAGACCATGCGGTTATATCTTGCACGATCCGTTTTCCTGGGGTGGGTGGATGACGCTTAAAGGCTATGAGCTCATTCCCGGCTTCCCCTGGTTGGAAGTGACACCCACCGTAATCCGTTTTCTTGAACAATTGTACGAACAGCTGCTTCCAGAGCACGGGGAGAAAAAGCCTTTTGTGGGCTTTGGTTTCGTATTGGGTGAAGACCATCCGGCGTACCACGTAATGCCAGATCGCATGCCACGTATCCGCCGACCGTATGCCTGGTACCTGCGTTTGGCGGATGTGCCTGGATTCCTGCGGTTGATTAAGCCTGTGTTAGAGCAGCGACTGACCACATCTCCCATGGCTGGCTATAGTGGGGAGGTGAAAATCACCTTCTACAGGGACGGCGTTCGAATGGTACTGGACAAAGGTCGGCTGGTGGACATCGAAGCCTGGAGGCCCACTCCGGTAGGCCATGCCGGCGAGGCGGCATTCCCACCATACACATTTCTACAACTGCTGTTCGGCTACCGCAATATGGACATGCTCAAGGCTGGATTTGCAGATTGCTGGACTGACCGGGACGAATTTCAATCCTTGTTGGATGCTCTTTTCCCACGGCAACCCTCAAATGTGTGGCCGATTGCATGAATTACCAGAGCCTGCCCGAGAAAAGTTTATTTATTCGAGGTGGAAAATGGTCAAGTGCAAAATAACCGTCTTAAAACGGACTTTTAACGAAGATATTGTTGACCGCTACGTAGCTGAAGAGAGAAAGAAAACACTCGGCCCGTGTGAGGTGTTCAGCGAAGGCCAGGAGTTCATCACCGACGTCTTTGGCAGTATTCCAGACGGATTCTGCCCCTGGGTATGGGACGATATTTACAAGGAGCTGGTGGGTTTTGCTGCCGATGGAAATTTCGGTTTCTGGTATAAAGAACCCAACTCGATCATTGCCTGCTGCACCGATGGCACCCGGCCGGTGATATTTAAAATTAATAAGATTTACGATTGAGCTGCACTAATTCCTGCCTGCCTGTAAGGAATAGCCAGTTTAGTTCTGATACACTGGCGTAAGCCAGTGGAGATATTTGCTCACCCGCCCGCGCAGCACGTCCTGGAAAAGCTGGTACAGCCTGGCTGTGACTGGACCCATCTTCCCATCGCCAACCGGACGGAAATCCACGCGAGTGACTGCAGTCACCTGGGCAGCAGTACCGGTAAGGAAAAGCTCATCGCACAGGTACACCTCGGTGCGGTCTACTGGGCGCTCCACCACATCAAGGTTGAGCTCCTGGTTGGCCAGCTCGATCACACTTCTACGGGTGATGCCCTCCAGGATGTTCTCGGTGATGGGTGGGGTGATGAGCAGCCCATCGCGCAGCATAAAAAAGTTCATTGCGCTACCTTCAGAGATGTGCCCCTCCTGGGTAAGTACCAAAGCTTCATCGAAACCCGCCCGGACGGCATCTGTTTTAATAAATGCGGAATTAGCGTATGCCCCCGAGATCTTACCCCGGGCAGGGATGATATTATCATCCACGCGCCGCCAGGATGAGATGGTCACGTGGGCGTTGGTGTCATCGTCTAGATATTTATCGAATGGGATGGCACAGATAGAGATTTCATCATGCAAGCCATGGAGTTTCACCCCGATAACCTCATCGGATTTATATGCCAGCGGGCGGATATAGATATCCTGGTGATAACCATCGGCACGTAGTAATTCCACGGTAGATTTAATAAGGGTTTCAGGGGTTTGGTCCAGTTGCATGCATAGCAGCTTGGCCGAATTGAGGAAACGACGGTAGTGATCATATCCCCGGAAGATATATAGCTGTTGTTGCTCTTCATTCCAATATGCACGCACGCCGGCAAAAGCTGCAGTGCCATAGTTCAGCGCATGGGTAAGCACGCCGACTTTAGCTTCTGAATAAGGGACGATTTTTCCTTTGAAATATGCATGCTTAGGTAATGCCACGGGTTGTGCCTCCATGTAACCAGTCTCGAAATCAGGAAAGTTTCGTAATCAATTATTTATAACGAGAATTATAACCTTTCTAGCCTGAATACTGCATATAGCGCACTTTAGATATCCATGAGAACGAGATGATGGCTGCTTACCAGGTTTCACTCGATTTTATAGGGTATTTTGCATAAATCAGGATTAGAACTGCCTGTAAATCAGGAGTATACTTCCAAAGTGATTTATTTGGGCAGCTCAAACATATGGAGGTTACGCGCATGAAGCGTGCCGTTAGCATCAGCATTGGCTCTTCCACGCGGGATAAAGTGGTAGAAATTGAGCTACTGGGAGAGCAGGTAAGGATTGAGCGCATCGGTACTGATGGTTCTATGGAAAAGGCAGCCCAACTGTATGGGGAGCTGGACGGCAAGGTGGATGCCTTCGGTGTGGGCGGCACTGACTTAGGGTTGACGGTGGGTGACCGTTTTTATCCTCTTTATTCGGTGCAGCCCATGATCCGCCTCGCCCGGCAAACGCCGATTGTAGATGGTGCCGGCTTGCGGAGCACGATCGAGCGGCGGATGGCGCAATTTATCGAAACACAACTAGATGGTTATATCGAGGAAAAAAGGGTCCTGGTCACCGCCGGGGTGGATCGCTGGGATATGGCCATGTCGTTTGTAATGGCAGGTTATGATTGCGTGTTTGGGGACCTCATGTTTGCCCTGGGAATTCCCATCGCCATACGCAAGGTCGGTGCAGTGAAAGCCGTGGCAGCTGTGATGTTACCCTTCGTAGGTCGTTTACCATTCCAATGGATTTATCCCACCGGCAAGAAGCAGGAGCAGCGCTCTCCTAAATTCGAGAAATATTACCGGTGGGCTACCATCCTGGCGGGCGATTGTCATTATATCAGGAGCCATATACCAGATCACATGGAAGGGAAAATCGTCGCTACCAACACAACCACTGAAGAGGACGTTGAACTGTTCAAGCAGGTGGGGATCAAATACCTGGTCACTTCCACGCCGGTGCTGGAGGGCAGATCCTTTGGCACCAACATGATGGAAGCCGCGCTGATTGCCGCCTCGGGAAAGGGTCGCAAGCTAACAGGCGAAGAGCTATCGGTGATGCTCGATCAGCTGGAGATGGGGCCTCAATTGCGAGAGCTGAATTAATCTTATGTGGAAAGAATACACCTCGGTGAGGAGGTGACAGGTGGATGTACTGGTTACCGCAGGAGGCATTCCCCAGCCGGACGAGCCATTATATACGTATACTTTGGGCAAACCCAAGGCCATGTTAGACATCGCCGGCAAGCCTATGGTGCAATGGGTGCTGGACGCGTTGGGGAGCGCACAGCAGGTTGAAAACGTGGTGCTGATAGGCCTGCCTGCCGAAAGCAGCGTGATTTGCACGAAACCGCTGACCTTTATCCCCAACCAAACCAGCATGATCGAGAATATCCTGGCTGGCATTAAACAGGTGATGATGACCAACCCATCTGCGAAGCATGTGCTTCTGGTATCCTCGGATATTCCCGCCATCACGGCAAATATGGTAGATTGGGAAATCGAGACCACCGAGCAGTCAGAAGTTGACCTGTGTTACAGCGTGGTGAAACGAGAGGTGATCGAGGCACGCTACCCGGACTCGAAGCGCACCTTTACCCGGCTGAAGGGTATGCAGGTGTGCGGTGCAGATATGAACGTGGTGTCCACTTCAGTGGTGAACATGGACCCGGCAATCTGGGAAAGGTTGGTGGCTTCGCGAAAGAACCCGCTGAAACAGGCTGCCATTATCGGTTTTAACACGCTCATCCTGGCGATGCTGGGTATCATCACCCTGGATGAGGCGTTGAAGAAAGCCACCTCGCGCCTGCACATGACCGGCCAGGTAATCATCTGCCCCTTCGCGGAAGCTGCCATGGATGTGGATAAACCCAACCAGCTGGAATTGATACGGGCTGATCTGGAAAAAAGAGGGCAGGATGATTGAGCTGGATGCCGGTCTCACTCAGCGCCTGCGCATAGCCGAAAAACCGGGTGTTACACGCACACTGGCTGCGATCCTGGCGCATTCGGGCGATTCATGGTTCTGGCTGGCAAGTATCGCTTTACTGTGGTGGTTGGGCACAGGCTATTGGCAGCGTGAGCTTCTGATCATGGCTGTGTCGATCGTAGTCGCCGCTGCCGTGGTCTTTATTGTCAAGCGTGCCATACACCGCCAGCGACCGGAAGGAGAGTGGGGTAAATTCTACCGCAGCACCGACCCGCACTCTTTTCCCTCGGGGCATGCTGTGAGGGCGATGATGTTAGCGGTGATCATGCTCGGCATGAGCCCTGGAACAGGCATCATCTTGCTGATCTGGGCACCGCTGGTAGCATTGGCACGCGTAGCCATGGGGTTGCATTATCTTTCAGACGTAATAGCAGGTATGCTGCTAGGATTGGCAATCGGGGGGATAGTGCTGTTGGTGGTCTAGCTGGGCGGTTCCCCGTACAGCATATGATGCACGGTGCTGAGAGCGCGAACCTGCTCAGCAGCATGGTAGGAAGAGCGCACCAGGGGGCCACTTTCCACCCAGCGGAATCCGATGCTTAATCCATAATCTTTGATCTCAGCAAACTCCTCAGGGGTGTAGTAGCGCTCAATCGGCAGGTGTTTTTTGCTGGGCTGCAGGTATTGCCCGACGGTGAGGATATCCACCTCCCAGCTGCGCTGGTAGCGCATTACCTCTTTAACCTCATCGATCGTCTCACCCAAACCCACCATGATGCCCGACTTGGTCAAGACATCGGGGTCGAGCTTTTTGGCATTGGTGAGCGTGGCAGCTGCCCATTCAAAGTTATCCTGTGGCTGGACAGCCTTGAATAAGCGTGGCACGGTTTCGACATTGTGGTTGAGAATTTCAGGCCGGGCAGCCATGACGATTTGCAGTGCTTCGAGCGAGCCTTTGAAATCAGGGATCAATACTTCCACGGAGCAGCCCGGATGCAGCTGGCGGATGCGGCGGATAACCATGGCGAAAATCGGTGCCCCACCATCCCGCCGGTCATCGCGATTGACGCTGGTAATGACGGCGTGCTTGAGCTGCATGGCTTTAACTGCCTGGGCGACCCGTTCCGGCTCCAGCCAATCTAATGGGGAGGGTTGGCCGCGTTTGATATCGCAGAAACCACAGCTACGCGTGCACACATCGCCCAGCATCAGGAAGGTGGCAGTGCCCGATCCCCAGCATTCACCCATATTCGGGCACATGGCTTCCTCGCACACGGTGTGGAGGGCTTTGCTGCGCATCAGGCCTTGCAGCCATTGATACGTCTCACCGGAGGGAGCGCGTACTTTGATCCAATCGGGGCGACGGATGGGAGTGGTGTTGTTTTTTTCGGGGTCAACCCGGTCGCGTGTGGAGGTAAAGGCCATAATTACTCTTTCTCGCTGTAGTGATGAATGGGGCAAGGCGAAAACAAGCACAGAATGCGCCTTGCCCAGGCAAGAATTTTACTTCAAATTATAGCTATAACAGCATGGAGTGGATTAATTCCGCATAAGATTATCCAACTTTAGCAGCTACCCTGGTTGTTTCCCACGCGGCAAGGTGTAAAATAGGCGCATTGATTTACAATGATACCGGCACAGAGAGGATCAAGCCAGCGGATGGTTGATTTCCATAAAGCAATTGACTATGTTAATGAGAAAGGCTCAAGCCTGGAAAAGGCCAGGCTCGATTGTATCCTGAACACTACCGCACCATCGAGTGAAGTACGGCAGGAAATTAGCGAGCTGCAGAATCTTGATGGTGGGTTTCCGTTTGCCATGGTGGCAGGTAATCTAAGCACCGTCAACGAGACCACTGTGGCACTGTGGTGGATGGAAGAGCTGGACTTATTATCATGGGTGATCGCTCAACAAGCCTATGGCTACCTGCTTTCCACCCAACAATCCGATGGCGGCTGGGATGAGGACGTACGCATTGCCCAATATGACCTGCCTCCATGGATCCTGCTGGGAGATCCGAAAACCAAACTATACCTATCGGCGTATGCTGCTTATTGGTTTGCCGTGGGCGGTTATAAACATCTGCCAGCATTTCGTAAAGCCCTTCATTTGCTTATCCGAAATCAGGATCAATCCGGCAGGATTTACGGGTACACGCACACCACCTGGATTGCTGCCGCCGTGTTTTTAATGGCCGGGGAACGTTATAGCCCCGTGGCTCGCCTTGCCATCCAGGCACTATCTTTACGGCCGCTAGCCGATTGGGATGACAGCCAAATTGCCTGGGCTCTGGATTGCCTGGGCAAGGCAGGCTTGCCGCGCGACCACCCTTTCATGGAGGGTGGACTAGCTGAAATGACCCATCGACAGAAGGACGATGGGAGCTGGGCAGCAGAAGAGGGGGAGGATTCTGCTGTCAGTACGACCATACAGGTGATGAAAGTGCTCAAGCGCTATGGTCCGATCACTCCAGAGAAACCCGATGCACCTGCTGAACCACATAAGATAGAAAATGATTGACCCACGCAAGTATTGGTCCTTTTGCATTCAGCGGCGACTCTTTGGGCGGGATAAAGATCAGGAGGAATAGATGAAATGGGGACGCAATGAAATCGAGCGCCTGTCACCCATTCTGGAGCAGCTGTCAGCTGACCTGGCTCCCGTTGATGGGAAACGTATCCTGGTTTTATGCAGCGCGTTCGGCGAAGTGGCCTTCCGATTAGGCGAGATGATGGAAACCGGACACGTAACCGGCATGGAGATGGACCAAGAATCGCTCGAGCTTGCCCAAAGAGCTGCCCATGAAATGAGCCTGGAAAGTATGGTTGAGTTTTTACCCGCTGAAATGGGGCATATTCCTAAGGATGATGCAAGTTATGATAGCCTGGTGAGCGAATTCATCGTCTACCCCACGGTCTCACCCATCCAAATCAGCCAGCGCGAGATGGCGCGCGTGCTGGTGCCGGGCGGACGGCTGATCTTAACCGATGTTATCGCCACCAGGCCAATACCTGAAGAGGTGTGTGAAGAGCTTGAAATTATCGGGTTGGATTACCTTCATGAGGCAACCCAGGAGGACTTTCGTACTTGGATGAGCTCCGCCGGCCTGGACAATGTCGAGGTGATGGACCTGACGCCCATCTTGCTCAATGTATGGGAGTATCGTCGCTCCATCGACCGGGCTTCCAGTCACCGGGCAGGGTATGCTTACCTGCTGGATAATCCGAGTACCTGCTTGGGGGAGGCAATTTTTTATATTTATGTGCGAGGTGATAAATCAAAAACATTCATATAGGGTAAAATGCTCGGGGGAGTATGCGGTAGAATTATCCAGGGAGATGTATGACATGCCCGATGATCTTTTTCTGCACCAACTGATGACCCTGCCTGCCGTGGTGAAGGCCCGTTTGTCGCCCGATAAACGCTGGGTGGCTTTCACCTGGTATCGCGCCCACGAAAACTATGATGTTTTCGTAGTGCCAGCCAATGGCTCAAAGCTGCCAATGGCGCTTACCCATACGCCTGAGGACACCGAGTTTGTGAGCTGGGCACCTGATTCCCGTGCGGTGATCGTCTCTGAAGACCATGATGGCGATGAATTCGCCCGCTTATTCCGCGTGAATATTGACCGACCTGAAGTACTGCAACCTTTGACCGATGACCGGCCGCCGTATTTTATTCGTGGTGGCATGCTACATCCCAATGGCCGATTTTTGTATTATGGGGCCAATTACGAGTTCTCCGCTCAACAGGTTCTCGAGCCAACCTGGATTTACCGCCATGATCTGGAAACTGGCGAGAGACTGGCTCTCGCCCGGCCTAAGGCTCCCAACTGGACCAGCCCTGAGCTGAACCGTGCCGGAAGCCACCTGATCTACCCTCGCCGGGATATTGACCCCGCCGGACGGCAATACTGGCTGGTGGATGTGGATGGAAAGGATGATAAAGAAATCCTGAACTTTGGTGCTGACATCAAGGTTTTTGCAGATTGGTTCACGGATAATGAGCACATCATCTTCCTAAGTGAATCAACCGGTAATGGATCGCAAGATTACCTGAGCCTGGGGACGTACCACTGGCCGAGCGGTAGCCTAAGATGGCTGATTGACGACCCGCAGCGTGTATTGGAGGGTAAGTGGGTCACGCGCGATGGAGTGGTGATCGTCGACGAGGTGCGGGACGCCAACCACCACACCACGTGGCTGGATTTTATTACCGGGCAGGAGACCAGCTTCCCGTACCTACCGGGCAACCTGTTGCCGATCGGCCAGTCGGAAGATTGTGAATGGCTGGCCCTGTATTATTCAAGCACCTCGCCCGCCGATCTCGTGCGCATGCCACCCATGGCAGAAAACCCCTCTGACCTGGTCTCTTTAACCGGGGTCTGGGAGCGCACGCATATCCGACCCAACCAACTCATTCCCGCTGAAGATTTCCGCTGGAAATCTGCTGATGGGGTAGAAGTGCAGGGCTGGCTGTACAGGGCAAGCCCCAATCCAAAACGAGCGATTATATTTATACACGGCGGGCCAACTTCCCATTCCGAAAACCGCCTCAACCCGCAAATCCAGTTTTATGCCAGCCGCGGTTTTAATGTGCTGGATGTAAATTACCGGGGCAGCACAGGATTTGGGCTGAAATACAAACGGGCCATCAAGGAAGATGGCTGGGGTGGGCGTGAGCAGGAGGATATTGCCACTGGCGCCCAGGCGCTCATCAATAGCGGCCTGGCTGAGCCTGGAAGAGTGGGAGTTACGGGCACGTCTTATGGAGGCTACAGCTCCTGGTTTCTGATCACCCACTATTCGCCCGAGATCATCGCAGCTTCAGCGCCTATCTGCGGCATGACAGACCTGGTGGTAGACTATAACACCACCAGGCCCGACCTGCGCCCCTACAGTGAAGAGATGATGGGCGGTCGCCCCAACCAGGTGCCTGAACGCTACTTCGAGCGCTCTCCGATCAACTTCGTCCAAAATATTCGCGGCAAGCTGCTGATCGTGCAAGGCGCGCTTGACCCGAATGTCAGCCCGGAAAACGTACGCCAGGTGCGCGAGCGATTGGAGCAGCACGCCATCCCTTACCAGTTGCTGGTTTTTGAGGATGAGGGCCATGGGATTGGGAAGCCCGCCAACCAGGAAAAACTTTACCCCCAGTTGGCCGATTTCTTCGAGCAGGCACTTAGGGAAACTTAACCATGCCCAATATCCTGGTCGTTGAAGATGATACAGCACTGCGCGAAACCCTGGTTTATAACTTATCGCGCCAGGAATATCGTGTTGAGGCGGTAGGTGATGGGCTGAAAGCCCTGGAGGCTGCACGCCGTGATCACCCAGACCTGGTGCTGCTTGACTTGATGCTGCCGGGAATGGATGGCTTTGAAGTATGCCGTATCCTGCGGCAGGAAATGAATATACCGATCCTGATCCTGACTGCCCGTGAAGCAGAAATTGATCGCGTGATCGGCCTCGAGATCGGCGCTGATGACTACATCACCAAGCCATTCAGTATGCGCGAGCTGATGGCACGTGTGAAGGCCCACCTGCGTCGAGAGCGCTTCATCCACCAGACCCAGCAGGAAACAACCAGCCAGGAGGTTCTGAACTTTGGCAACCTGACACTTGACATTGGCAGGCGCGAGGTGTTGCTGGATGGCAAACCAATCGTGATGAAACCCAAAGAATACGACCTGTTACTTTTCCTGGCACAGCACCGGCGCCAGGCACTTTCGCGCCAATTCTTGCTAGAACGGGTGTGGGGCTGGGATTTTGCCGGCGGCACACGCACCGTTGATGTGCATATCCACTGGCTTAGGCAAAAAATCGAATCGAACCCAACCCAACCGCGGCGGATTGTGACCGTGCGCAGCTCAGGATATCGCTTCGAAGGATAACACCAGGTGTTTCGCTCCATTCGCTGGCGCATTGCACTCCCATACATCCTGCTGATATTCGTTTCGATGCTGGCATTGGGAATTTACCTTTCCATTTTCGTGAGGCAGACTTACCTGAATGATCAGGAATCGAAGCTAGAAGCGGAGGCACGCAGCATTGGTGATGCCATCACACCCAATTTACTGGCTGCTGGCTCCTCGCCTGACTTTGACCCGTTCGCCCAACATTGGGCTGGAATCTTGAACGCCCGTGTGACCATTATCTCTGCGGATGGCACGGTTTGGGGTGAATCGACCCAAAATCACTCAACAATGGTTAATCATGCTAATCGCCCCGAGGTAATACAAGCGCTAGCAAGTGGGGTGGGCACCAGTATACGTAACAGCCAGACCTTGGGACAAACGATGATGTATACCGCGGTGAGCGTGGTGAATAACAATAAAATCCTGGCAATCGTACGGGTAGCCTTGCCCATCCAGGATATCACCGCCAACATCGCCGATTTGCAGCATATTCTGGTCGTGGTTACGACCCTGGTGACATTACTGGCTTTACTATTGGCTACACTGATTGCGGGACGTATTTCACGACCGGTACGACAGTTAACCCAATCTGCCTGGCAGCTGGCTCCCAGTAAGCCGGCTGACCTGCCCATACCTCCCGACCGGGATGAAATTTCCCAGCTCGCCCAAGTCTTCAATATCATGTCTACCCGGCTGAGCAGTGAGATCAATGACTTAGAGACAGAACGGGCCACCTTGAACTCTGTGTTGCAGAAAATGACCGATGGGGTTTTGATTGTTGATGCGGAAGGCACTGTGCAGCTAGTGAATCCGGCAGCTGTGACGATGTTTTCAATTACCAATGAAACTCCGGTTGGCAAGCCCCTGATCGAGGTGGTGCGCCACCACCAGCCAGCAGAGATGTGGCAGCTATGCCGTTCCACAGGAGAACCTCAGAGGGCGGATTTCGAGGTCGGCCGCCGACTTTCCTTACAGGGGATTGCCACATCACTGAGCCCCGCCATACCGGGTGGTACTTTGCTATTGTTTCAAGACCTAAGCCGGCAGCGGCAGATCGAAACCATGCGGAGAGATTTTATCAGCAACGTGTCACATGAGCTGCGCACGGCCACCTGCCCGCCCGAAGCAGTGAATTTAATTGCATTATGCAGCAGGT
>CAYLPS010000075.1:0-15572 GCA_964385625.1 uncultured Anaerolineaceae bacterium
GGAGCCCGATGTCGACCCGGCCCACGCCGCCCCTCGTAACTTGTACGTACGCTCGATGAGCGCTTCTTACCGCCTCAGCCTGGGACACCCCCGCCCCATGCTGATCAACCTGCGCGCCATCCTGGAGCGCCTGGACCCGGATATCCTGATGACCGCCTGGGGGGATACCTGGCTGCTGCCCTACCTGATTGACCTAGCCGAGCAGTGGCACATCCCTCTGCCGCTCAACCGCGAGCCGGGCAGGGAGGTGCTGCGTAAGGACGAGCGCAGCTACATGGCTTACGGGCAGGTGATCTACCGCGGAAAGCAGGTGCACCTGTTTGGGCGCTGGCATATCGATGGCTGCAACGCTATGCTGTTCCACGAATACGGCCTGGAAGGGGTGTACGAGCTGGCGCGGGTCACTGCCCTTGCCGGGCAGGTGGTGGCGCGTGTCTCACCGGGCAGCGGCATCTCTGCCATGCAGATGGTCACCGCCCTGCGGCTGGGGATTATGGTGCCGTGGCACAAGCAGCAAGCGGAGCACCCCAAGAGCGCCATGGAGATGATGCAGGCGGACCAGGGTGGCCTGGTCTACCAGCCCATCACCGGGCTGCACCGCAACGTGGGCGAGGTGGATTTTATCTCGATGTACCCGAGCATCATGCGCCACTTCAACATTTCTCCCGAGACGGTGGCGGACCCCAATACCGTGGGCAGGGAGCAATTTGCCCGGTTGGAGCGCGTCTCAGAGCTGGGCCTGTGGATTGACCAGGAGACTTCCGGGCTGATCCCCCAGACGCTGGCACCACTGCTGGACAAGCGCCTGGAGCTCAAGCTGCGCCTGGCAGAGCTTCCCGCCTGGGACCCGCGCCGCACCATTTATCAGGCGCAGGCAACGGCACACAAATGGCTGCTGGTGACCTGTTTTGGCTACCTGGGCTACAAGAATGCCCGTTTTGGGCGCATCGAAGCACATGAGGCGGTGACCGCTTACGGGCGTGAGATGCTGCTGCGCGCCAAGGAAGCGGCTGAAGACATGGGTTTCACCGTACTGCACATGTACGTGGATGGCTTGTGGGTGAAGAAGAAAGGATGCGCCAGGGTGCAAGATTTCCAGCCGCTGCTGGAGGAAATCACCAACCGCACTAGGTTGCCAATTGCCCTGGATGGCATCTACCGATGGGTGGCTTTCCTGCCCTCGCGCATGGATGAGCGCGTGCCGGTGCCCAACCGCTATTTTGGCGTGTTCCAGGATGGCTCGCTGAAGATGCGCGGGATTGAAGTGCGCCGGCACGATACACCCAAGTGGGTTTCGGATGTACAGATGGAGATCATCGAAATCCTGGTGCATGCTTCCAATGTGGAAGATCGGTCCACGTATCTGCCCAAGATCCTCGAGTTGATCCGCAAGGCTCTTGGGCGGCTGCGAGCCGGGCGGGTGCCCGTGGAGGATTTACTGGTTTCCCTCACCCTGAGCCGCGAGCTCTCGGAATACCGCACTCCTTCGGCAGCTGCACGCGCTGCGGCACAGCTGGCGGCGATTGGGAAGAACCTGCGCCCGGGGCAGCGCGTGCGCTTCGTGTACACCATGGACAAGCCGGGTGTGCACGCCTGGGACCTGCCTGATCTGCCGGATGTGCGATCGGTTGACCAGGAACGCTACCGGGTGCTGCTGCTGCGGGCTGCTGCCACCATCCTGCAGCCATTTGGCCTGAAAGAGGAAGACTTGAAAACGCGTGTATATGCAAACGCCAGAAATGTAACCTTTTTTGCACCTGTGTATCTAAATGTGTGAATTCAAGGGAAATTACAAACACTAATTCCAGCAGGGAAAAAAGGAGATCATTAAAAATGGGATTCGCACGCTTTATGTCCTCAATAACGGGCCGCCTGTTACGCATCGTAGCGGGAGCCGCACTGATCGTGATTGGCCTGGCAGTGGTGCATGGTACTGGTGGAATCATCCTGGCAATCGTTGGGTTGGTGCCACTGATAGCTGGCCTGGGTAATTTTTGTGTTTTTGCGCCCCTATTTGGGGGACCATTCCTGGCCAAAGATATCAAGTAAGATTAATTATTTCTAACCCTGTGGGCAGGTTACACTGCCCACAACCTTTTTAATTTTGGAGTAAAATTTTTTCCAGGAAGGAGGCAATTATGAAACTGTTTGTCGGGCAGGAAGCACCAGATTTTACTCTCCCGTCTCACCTGGATAGAGACATCCGCTTGAGTGATTACCGCGGCAAGAATGTTGTCCTGGTGTTTTTCCCCCAAGCTTGGACACCCGTCTGAACGGGCCAGATCCCATCGTACGAGGCCGACAAGGGTAAGTTCGAGGGATTGGATGCCCAGGTCCTGGGCATAAGCGTTGACCATGTACCCTGCCTGAAGGCATGGGTGGAGTCATTAGGGGAAATCACTTATCCACTGATGAGTGATTTTTGGCCGCACGGCAGGGTTGCAAAGTTATATGGGGTTTTTCGCGAGCCGGATGGATATTCTGAGCGTGCCATTTTCGTCATCGATAAGCGCGGTTATATCCGGTATATAGATGTCCACGATATCGATCACCAGCCTGATAATGACGTGGTGCTGGAGGTGTTACGCCGTATCGACCCTGAAGCTGCCTTACGCAGCCCGGCACCTCCACCTGTCAGACCGGAAGAAATCCGATTGCCTCACGGGGGTGTGGTGATGTACTGCACACGCTGGTGTCCCGGCTGTCGCCGGGCACGCGCCTATTTTCAAGCGAATAACATCGATTACACCGAGGTGGATATCGATGTTACCCCTGGCGCAGCAGACCAGGTGAAGAAATGGGCCAATGGAACGCGCACCACTCCGACTTTCGATATCGAGGGGACAATCCTGGTGGGCTTCGACGAGAAAAAAGTTGGGAGTGCCATCAAGGAGAAGGTCAGAAGCTAAGCTGGTTACCCGGGAGGATCTACCTTCCGGGTAATTTTTTTTATGAGAGAGCCGTATGGCGATTGAATTCGTAGTAAATGCATTAATTCCTGCCAGGCCGATAGAGGTGTACGATGCCTGGCTGAATTCTGCTGCCCACACCACAATGACAGGCAGCCCGGCTTCCATTTCACCTGCAGTGGGTACTGCTTTTACAGCCTGGGATGGGTATATTCAGGGCAGAAACCTTGAGCTCGAGCCTGGCAGGCGCATCGTGGAGTCGTGGCGCACAACGGAATTCAAGGAGGATGAGCCAGACTCACACGTCGAAATCACCCTGGAGGCCATTGGCGAGCAGACCAAGCTTATGTTGCATCACAGCAACCTGCCGGCACACGGCAGGAAATACCCAAAAGGCTGGTTGGATGCCTATTTCATGCCTATGGAGAAGTATTTTTCGGGGCACCCATTCCCATCATCAATAACCGATTAATTTTCCGGTTTTATTACGGCCTTAGCTGCCGCAACGCCTACATTCGGGGTGAACTCATAGCCACAACTCGCCAGGGCAGTTTCGATGGCGCTGAGAGTGGCAACCACATCTCCCATGGTGACGGCGCCCATGTGGCCGATGCGGAAATACTCAGTGCGGATGGCGGGTAAGAGGCCGCCTGCCAAGGTCACGCCTGCTTCGAGAACTTTCGCCAGAAAATCAGGGCCATTCACGCCCAGCGGGTAGCGCGGGGCGGTGAGGGTGTGGGCGGCAAATTCAGGCTGCACGGGTAGCTGGGTGAGCCCCAGCGCCTGGATGGCTGCCTTGCACGCCCGGCTGATGGTAATGTGGCGGGCAATACGTTCAGGCATCCCCTCGGCCAGAATCTGCCGCAGGCTAACATCTAAAGCGAAGATCAGGTTGACGGGTGGGGTACCAAAATAGCCGGGTTTGCGAGCTTCATAGGCTTGCATAATGGGCAGCCAGTTGGCCCAATCAGCATAGTAATTCATCACCGGGGCAGCGCGCTTGTGGAAGGTTTCGAGGGCGCGAGGGCCGATCACCAGTAGCGCCAGACCAGGTGGCACCCCGATTGCTTTCTGGGAGGCAGTGAGGGCCAGATCAATCCCCCAATCGTCCATGTGTAGCTCTTCACCGGCTACGGAACATACACCATCCACGATGACCAGCGCTCCAAATTGCCTGCCCAATGCGGCTAACTGTTGAACCTCGGTTATGACTGCTGTGGAGGTGTCAACATGGGTGATCGTCATCAGCTTGTACGCATCCGCCTGCAATGCAGCCCTGACCTTATCCAGAGCGGGACGCTCGCCAGGGGGAGTGGTGAGGCGGGTTACCTGGGCACCGTAACGCCCCAGGATGGAAGCGAAGCGTTCTGAGAAATAGCCGGTATCCACCACCAGGGCTTTATCGCCCGGTTCAACCAAGTTGGCTGCAGCGCAATCCATGGCCAGGGTACCCGTGCCGGCTAGCACCAGCGGCTGACCGGTGGGGCTTTCGAACACCAGGCGCATATTTTGCAGTGCGCGGCTGAATGCCTCGATAAATTCGGAAGCCAGGTGGCTGGTGGTGGGCTCACCCATGGCCTTTAATACGGCTGGCTCAAATTCGATAGGTCCAGGGATCATAAGCAGGGTTCGATTTTTCATCTATTTCCTCCAATTGTTGAGTTGCTTGCGAGCATCTCTATGATGACATGTTGGTCATTAATTACCAGATGGCTTCCAGTGGGGATTTGATGGATGGACAACTGGTCGATGCATGGAATTTCTGCAATGATGCAGCCTACTGCCGTGATGGTTTCACATTCGGCGTTCAGGATAGCAAGGGGTGCATGGCCGTTATGTTTGAGGCGGTACAGGGTGTAGGAGCCAACTGTGGACCCCTTGCCGGTGGGAAAGACCAGCACCTTGCCGGCAATGGATAGCCCTTCCAGCTCGTGGCCATGCTCTACGACAACGCCGGTTTCCGGGTCAACACCACCGTAGAAGGATATCGCCTGTGAAGTGACCAGGGCTTCACCCTGGGCACTCCCGGAGAAAATACATCGTCCCTGCAGTTCCATTCAGCTAATTCTACAACCATTTATAGAAGTCTTTGAGAGAATCCGGTGAAAAAAGAAAATTGGCGGGCCAGGCATTCAATCTTATTGATGGGTTTCCAAGTGACGAAGAAAAAACCATGATGGGCAAAAAAGGTTCAGGGTATAATACTAATTGGGACTAATATAATCTAATATTACCGAAAAATACTCGCTGTCTTATCAACATGTTTCTTGCGAGAGTGTATTAGCAAATAAGGGGATGAAAAAAATGACGATCAGCTCAGTTCTAGAAGAAGCTGTAAAACCAAGGAAAGCGGTCATCCGGTGGTTGCTTGATTCAGACCCTGCAATTCGATGGCAAGTGATGAACGACATTACCAAAGAGCCCGAGGAAGTCGTTGCCAGCGAGCGTAAGCGCGTTGGAAGCGAAGGATGGGGCGCCAAGCTTCTTGCCCTCCAGAAACCAGACGGCGAGTGGGATGGGGAATACTTTATAGCTAAGTGGGCCTCCACATTTTATGCGCTGCTGCTTTTAAAAGACATGGGACTTGACCCGGCGAGCGAGCCTGCCCGGAAAGCGATTGACCTGGTGCGCGACAAGGTGACCTGGGCAGCAGAATTTGGCAGCCCTCCTTTTTTCCAGGGTGAGGTGGAACCCTGCATCAACGGAAGG
The DNA here is from genome assembly GCA_964385625.1 of uncultured Anaerolineaceae bacterium. Taxonomy (GTDB): domain Bacteria; phylum Chloroflexota; class Anaerolineae; order Anaerolineales; family UBA4823; genus FEB-25. The sequence goes on from CAYLPS010000075.1 coordinate 5,619, forward strand.
GTTCTTGCAATAGGTGCTTATTTTGGTGAGGCAAGTGAGGCGCTGGTAGACCGGCTGCTGAGCGAGCAGCTGGAGGATGGGGGATGGAATTGTGAAGCACCACCGAGCCACCGCTCATCGTTCCATACAACAATATGCGTGCTGGAGGGGTTATTAACCTATGAGAAAGCCAAGGGCGCTTCCTCTACAGTGACACAAGCCCGCCAGCGGGCACAAGCGTACCTTCTAGAGCGCCACATGTTACGCAGGTTATCTACAGGTGAGATTATCAACCGGAGCTGGATGCGTTTCTCCTATCCCCCCACCTGGCACTATGACTTGCTGCGAGGCCTGGACTACCTGCGTACTGCCGAAGTTGAACCTGACTACAGGATTACCGAGGCCATCGAGCTGGTGGTTAAGAAGCAGCATCAAAACGGACGATGGCCATTACAGAATCCACACCTGGACCAAGTGAACTTCACCATGGAAGGACCGGTTGGCACAGCCAGCCGCTGGAACACGCTGCGCGCCTTACGTGTGTTGGACTGGTATTCAGCAAACCGATGAACATGGGACTTTTGGAATGCGGTTGCCCTGAGCAACCTGCATGTTGCCATGGAACAGGTGTATTCGGATTGACCATAGGGTGAATTCCATTCCTTTATTTGTGGAGCGCCAGCTTACCAGATAACCCTGAACAAAACAAGCTGCCCGATAAATCTAACTTACGACAGAATGAGATTCAATCTACCGCCAGGTTCACCACCTCATCGATCGTCAAGAAGACCGTCTTGAGCTTATTCTTGGCGGAAGCATAATAACATGCTTTGGCGCTGTCGGTGGCAATGGCAGTGAATCGCCCCTGGATGGGAGCAACCACGCAACAGGTATCGGCAGCGAATTTAGCACCCGCCGCTTCGATGGTGCGACAGTATCCCAAACGATTGGCGGCCTGAAGAGTGGAGCGTGCGGTGGTGATCCAGAACTCCTTGCGTACCCTCTTGCCATCCAGCAGCCGGGCGAGGTCAGCGATTTCGGGCAGGCTGAGATGCGGACAGCCAAGGCTGATGAAATCGACCTGGGAGGGCAGGGTATTATTGAGCGATTCAATAGCGGCTTCGATGTCTGCCTGGGTGATAGGGATGGCATTGGCGGGTGGGTCATATTGGGTGGCCTCGGGGGTGATGCCGGGCATGTGGAACAGCGCTGCGCCTCCATAGGTAGCCAGGCTGGCACAGAATGACTTGAGTTGCTCCAGGCCGGCTGCACTGACACCCATGATATACGGGATGCTCTTAGTGGAGGCGATCTTCTCGCCGATCAGCTTGCCGAGGGCGCCAAAATCGCGCGTACCGGTAAGGCTTGCTGAGACTTTGAAGGTAATAGCCGGGAGGCGCATCTCTTTCAAGTGAAGCCCATACTGAGGAGTGCGACCGGTGAGGGCAGCTGCCAGGGCGGATGGGCCTCCCTCGCGGTTGGTAAGTGCCCCGATTACCGCGTTAGCATAACATACTGCCGAGCTTTCTGACCATGCTAAATGCTGGCCATAGGCGGGGAGGTTGCCCACCAGATAGGGAGTGCATGTGCAGGTGGGATTGATTCCCATGCGGGTAAAAGCCTCAATGACCCTGGCTTGTTTTTCGGCAAATTCAGCAGGGATGCCTAGAGCGCGCCAGTTTTTCAGGTCCATACCGGCTGGATTGAGCGTGGTGGGCACTCGCACCTTTCCTCCCCCATCGGCCATCTCGGCGAGGAATTGAAGCCCTGCCTCGCCCAGATTGTCGTAGCTGACTCCGGCGACCTGCACGCTGGAAACTGGGATCATGCGTTCTGCCTGGTAGATATTGCCCAACGCCACCAGGATCTGCATGGCCTTTTGAGTTGCCCGCCCCTGCTCTCCAGAAAGCATCTGTTTTTCTTCTGTGGTCAGCCGTATTTCGTTCATGATAAAAACCTTACCGGAAGGTTCACCGACATGCCGGCACTCACTTGAGATATCGATCCAGGTCCACCATGGGAAAGAGGGCTTTTTCAAAATTCTTGCCCTGGTTGGTGAGTGGCCTGGTTAGGTCGAAGCCCAGCTTAGTGGTGAGGTGGATTCCATTGCTGGTGCGCTCGCTGGAGGGGTCCAGGCTAGAACCTGGCTCTCGGGGCATGACCAACAGGTCGGCATCGCCCTGGAAGCGGGTGGCTAACGCCCACTCCACTTCCTGCGGGTTATAAATATCGATATCTTTATCGACCACGAAGACATGCTTGCAAGAGCGGTGACCGGCAAAAGCCGCCTGGATGGCTTTTTTACCGTCGTCCTCGCCTTTTTTATCAATCTGCACGATGGCGTGCAACCAGGAGCAACCGCCCGGGTTGACGTTTACATCCAGGCACTTCACCACCTCATTGACCTTCTTGAAAATAGTGGGCTCGCGCGGCATACCCATCAGCAGCTTATGCTCGAGGGCACCTGGCAGCAGGGCATGCCAGATGGCGCCTTTGCGGTGAGTGATGGTTTTCACTTCAAAGACAGGTTCATTGCGCACAATGTCATATGTTCCGGTCAGGTCGACGAAGGGACCTTCGGGGTGACGCTTATCGTGGTGAACTGTGCCTTCCAGCACGAACTCTGCTTCAGCAGGCACCAGCAGGTCCACGGTTTTAGCGCGCACCAGGTCAACTGGCTGTCCCAGGTATAGGGTGGAAAGGTCATTGGCAATTTTCAGCTCGTCGACACCCAGACCCACCGAAGTGGCAGCTGCTACCAGCACGCTAGGCGCTACACCAATGCACACGGCTATATCCAGGCTGCCTAATTCTTGAAGGTAACGGTCAAAGTGCCGGCCGCGAACCACACGGATGACCAGCTCATTGGGTGAGATTTGCATCGCGCGGTGAAAATCTAAATTCTGGCCGTACCTGGGGTGGCGGGCAATGAAAACCCCAGCGCTGATGTAATTGCCACCATCCAGGGCGCAGTGGCGCAGGATGGGCAGGGCATCCAGTTCAGGCTGGCTGACGACCACCTCCTGGCAGGCGGCCGAGGTGACCTGCGGGCAGGTGAGTGGGGATTCAATAGCGCGTGTGAGCGCGGGGATGAGATCCCGCACCCCGATACCCAGATAGCCGGCAAATTGGGCCTTGGAGGCGACCAGGTTACCAATTACCTGGAAGGAGCTTTCCCTGATTTTTTCAAATAAAACCGTGCGCGGCTCAGCCTGCTTGAGGATACCGGCAGCCTCATAGGTCTTGGAAACCGGGGTGTGGATGGTGAGCAACTCTCCGGAGGTAGTAATTTGATGTAAATAAGACTGCAAGGTCATAAGGCACCTAACGATGGGTTGATTCTACGTGCTTATACCACCGATTTGAATAAATTTGGAAGGGTCAAGGCTGAAGGGAGATAGAAACTGGCATGGGGATAGCTTGCCACGAAGAGCCACCATCCTGGCTTTGCCACAAGGAGCTGGTGACCTGGCATGAAAAAGCCGAGGATGATTTCTCACCGGTGCACTCACCCGAGGAAGTGGCTGCCCACCCCAGGCTACTTGATAACCAGCCGGAGAGAGTACTGCCCTCAGGGACGTCATATTGTGCAAAATGCAATGCATCGGGCGGGTCAGGCTGCCAGGTAGCTCCGCCATTTACCGTGTGATAAATTTGATCATTGTGAGAAAGCCAGAGGTCGGTGGGCGAGCTGAAGCTGATTATGCCGATCGCCGGAAGATCGTACATTTTCCAGGTGAGACCGCCATCTTCGGTTTTAAGCAGCAAGCCAGTGCTGAGTGCCTGGCCGGACATTTTTTGCATGGTCAGCCAACCCTGTACAGGCGAGGTGAAGTGGAGCTGCAACGGCCACAAATCATCCTCAGGAAGAGGTATAGATTGACTATTCCAGGTTGATCCTCCATTGGAAGAGTGATAAAGCTCGATCGAGCCTCTCGTAGGAGCTGATATTGCCCAAGCCTGCTGGTCAGTCAGGAAATAGGCCAGGTGGACGGAGGCAGGCGAGATATCTTGCCAGCTCTGGCCGCGGGAATCAGTCCAATACAAGCGCTTCGCGCTCACCAGCCAGCCCTGCTGTGCGGAAAGCCAGCCTGTGTCTTCGATTGAGGCTGTGGAGGTCACAGGTGGAGTGGATAATGGCTCTTCGGGTGGCAGGGCTACCATGCCGTCTGCCACGTTGATATCGATGTTGAGGGTCACGCCGCCCCAAGTGTTGTTGACTTCGCCTGCATACTGGCGAATGCGCTGGTGGTTGACCCACAGCCCTTCGAGCCAGGAGATGCCAAAGACGCTGGCATATGGGTCGTAGCCGCTGGCGTACCAGGAGGCTGGCCAGACGTCATCAGGCACATGGGCGATGGTGGCCCAATCGGAGGGATACGAGTTGCGCGAGCCGTAGCCTCCCGCCGAGTTGCCCAGCTCATCCAGTCGCTCCACCCAGCCATTCAAGAAAGCCTGCACCGGCTGGCGGCACTCAGGGGTGGAGACGCCGTAAGGCTCGAGATCGTAATAAATAATCGTGCCGCCCAGGCCATCATTCGACAAGCCCATCGAGGCGGCTTTCTGGGAGGCAAGGTCAGCTTCCTGGCGGCCTTGCTGGTAGGAAATGGCAGGGTTATAGCTCATCTTGTATTTATAGCTGGAGCACGGCGCTTGCGGCCCGACCCAAGTGGGCACAAAGCTCCAGCCCTGGTGGTGGACAGCACTTACCCAGGCAGCGTCGGCTGTGACGCAAATCGATGGAAGGTGGATGCCGCCCAGATATAAAGCATAAAAGGCGTAAGGGCTGTGATCCCACCAGACCTGCATTTTCGAGATGGTGGGAAGGTAACAAGAGTCGAAACCCTGCGCCTGGATGAGCCCGGTGCCTGGAGGGGGCTGGATTTCCGAGTCGGTGTAGTGGACCAGAGGCAGGTACGTTTGTGGGCGAGCGGGACGGGTGAAGGTGAAGCGCATGGCACTGAACGAGACCGTGGTGCTGTATTCCAGCTCTGCATTCAAATCTGTGAGGCTGACATAGCCAGCATTACCGGCGTTGAAATAAAATTCCCCCAGGTCGAGCCAGACGTTGCCGAGTGGGTACTGGCTTGCCTGCCGCTCCGATGTGCCATAGGCGTGGTGGATGAAGTAATGTGCTTGCGCAGTATCGTGATCGATGGTGCGCCCCTCGCCAGTGCACCAGACGATGGGCTCGTGGGCGGCGATAAAAGCCTCCACCCGGTAGTAACCCGCCTCGGGTATCATTGGGTGCCACTCAGCATAGTTGGTGGAATGGGCGGGGTTATCCGTATTCAGGGTGAGGTAGGCGGTGTGGCCGCGGTTGTTGGCGAATGGGTACCAATAGGTTGCCGGGCAGGTGGTATAGGGCGGGCTGAGCAGCGGTTCCTCAACCACCACGACCGATCCCGGAGCAGCATTAATGCTGCCTGCCTGTGACAAGCAGGTGATGATCACAGTGAAAACGGCAAGTAATCGGATCGAGCGATGGGGAGAAAATCGTTTTAATTTCATGCCATCTCAGCAAAGTAGAGTACAAAAATAGTAATAGTGTGAATTTTCATCGGTAACTTGCCATTCATGTTGCAATAATGTTGCCGGTTTGGCAAGTATAACCGATTCGGAGGAATCGCTTATCTACCATATGGGAACCTGCCCCTCCGCTCTTCCGCAGACGGGTATTGCGAATTGAAAAGCGTCTTGGCCGAGCGCAGAAGCTGATTATGATACCTAGTAAATTTCTTCACTTATGCCATGGTCAACTGCGGCAACCAGGATCGATGGGTTTTAGTAAACCGGTGGTCGCCGTTGGTGATGGGATATTCGATCCCTGACCTATTGGGATGGTCCATCGATGGAAAGTACCTATATTTTGCTGATAAAAATTTCCCGGATGGCCGCCAACCGCTGGGAGGCAGGGAATTTACGAAGGGTTGATCTCAATACCGGGAAAATCAGCCCCATATCACTGGATTGGGTGGGTGGATCACACTGTCACCTGATAAAAGCAAGGTAATCTGTTCCGCCGATATGCAAGCCCTGCAAGTGGGTGTTTTCGACTTTGGCAGTGAAGCGGATTTACGCTTCAGCGTAGAATTACCCGAAGGTGTCGAATACGGTTCCATAGGCAATTTCAGCTGGGCACCTGACATGCAGATTGCCTTATTCATCATCGCATACAGCGATTCGTGCTTCCCCAGCGGGTATTCGCTGCGGCGGATGAACTTCGCCACCGGACAGGTGATTAACCTGCTTGAGAAGGAGAGCCAAACGGTGTCCATCCTGGAATGGAAAGAGTCCTACCGGGCGCTGGTCTCCATCGACGGGCAAAACTACTGGCTGGATCCAAACTCCGGCGAGATAAGCGTGGCGCCTTTGCCTTTTCCCTAGATTGGATTGAAAATTGCAACCTACCTGGTAATGGCTGAGAGGCAAGCCCTCTAGAGCCGTACCCTGCATGCGGGTAGAATTGTGTCATTTTAATAACCCGGGCAGATGTCAGTAATAAGGAGGCGGAAATGCGAACCAATCTAAAAAAAGCCATCCAATTGATCACCATACTATGTATTGGTATTCTATTGGTAGCGACAGCCGTGGTGTTTGCCCGCAATACGTCTGAAGGCGTGCGGGCAGCCGGGCCGATACCACCACCAGAGGGCTACCCGAAGTTGAGCCTTTCAAGCAAGGTGGTGACTCCCACGTTGGCGGGTACGGAAGGAGCGACGCTGGAGTATAGCGTTAAAATCCTCAATACAGGGGCATATTCGGCGATAAATACCACACTGGTGGATATGATCCCTGTCAGCACCACCTTTACCGGTACGGTGCAATCGAGCGCACCACCTACGCCTGTGTATACGGACGGCATGGTGCTGTGGGGGCCGGGTGAGGTGGGCTTTGACAGCTCGGTGGCAATCACTTTCAACGTCATCGTCACACCCGGGTACGAGGGCATCATCGCCAACACCGCCGTCATCAGCGACCCGATGATCACCAAACCGGTGAGCGTGACCGCCGAGGCGCACATCACCGATCAGCCGCTGTTTGAGATCAGCAAAATTTCCACCCCCAGCCTGCCTGGCAAAGGCCAGCCGTTGGAATATGAGCTCATCGTGACTAACATGGGGCAGGATGCGGTGGGTGTTCCCATCACGGTGACCGATTTCGTGCCCACCGATACCACCTTCCTGCAAGCAGGCGCGGATGGCTCTTACGCCGATGGAGTGGTCACCTGGCACCGCACGGTCGATCTTGATTTTGGGGCAACCATGCCATTTACATTCAGCGTGACAGTTGACCCGGATGTGGTGAGCGGAACGGTAATCACCAACGATATTTACCTGGTGGTAAGCCCGGAGGGGATCATCGCCGGAGCGCCTTATACCACCACAGTGATCGACGCAATCTTTATCCTGTATAAGGGCGTGGAACCCGACCCACCCGGCTCTAACAGCGAGATGACCTATACCCTGACCGTATTCAACCTGGGCTCGCGATCTACCAACCTGGTGATCAGCGATACGGTGCCCACGGGGGTCGAATACCTGCGCGGCGGTAATTACGCGAATGGGATCGTTAGCTGGGAAATCCCCAACCTGGATACACGTGAATCGGCCCAGGTGACCTTCACCGTCTATATCGGGGATATTGCGGATATCATCATCCTGAACGATAGCTACCAGGTATGCGGCGCTGAAGGGGCGTGCGCTTTGGGTATACCGACTCCGAGCCTGATCGCCGGTCCCACTTTCGAAGCTACTGCCGAGCTCGACCCGATTGCCAAGGGCACCGGCGGTGGAACGAAACCGGTGACGCCCACCCTGACAGTCAAAAACCTGGGACCCGGGAACGCGTTGGACGCCACGGCGGTGCTCAAGTTTGGGCGCATCAGCATCAGCCGGGGAGATATCATCGACCCGGTGATTGGCAGCTTATCAGATGGCTTCCCGTGCGATGATTACTTCCAATGCACAGAATTCGTCTGGTCGGGCGATATGAACATTGGGGAGGTGGTCACCTTCACCACCTACGAGGGCCAGAACACCATTGGCGGTGAGCAGGGCACCACATACACTGCCACGATAGTTATCACCGACGCCCTGGGTGCGTATACCACCGAGCCAGTGACTGGCACTGCCAATGGCATGGTCACCCACTTTGCAAACCTAATCCCCAGCAAGACAGCTCCACCCGAGGTTGCCCCTGGGGGTAGCATGACATATACACTCCAGGTGTTCGACAGTGCTTTCACCACCGAGATGTCTCCACCTCCCATCCTGACCGATACTGTGCCCAACAGCGTCACGCTGAACACCGATAGCATCAGCGATGATGGCAGCTGGTATGAGACAGGGGATGGGCGTACGGTGGTCTCGTGGACCTTGCCGTCGATGGGGCCGGGGGACATATTATTCCGCAGCTTCAATGTTACGGTGGACGCTGACATGGTGAGCGGCACCTTGATTATCAATGATGATTACCGCGCCACATGGTATGAGGGGGAGATTACCGGAACAATGATCAACCTGGGAGAGCCGGTGACCACCACGGTGCGCGAGGTGGGGCTGGTGGACTCGTACAAGACGGTGACCCCCACCTGGGCTGTACCCGGGGAGGGAATTATGCTGACTTATAGCGTGCATGTGGCGAACACAGGCCCAGATGACCTGGATAGTGTCAAGGTGACCGATATCTTCCCCTGGGAGTACACTACCTATCAGAGAGATGCGGTGGCGACATCGGGGGAGCTGAGCAGCGATATTGTCAGCCTGGAGTGGACAGGTGATGTTGGTGCTTATTCAGAGCAGCTGATCACATTCACCGTGCTGGTGGATGATTTCTTCGAGGGCGTGGTGACCAACACCGCCATCATCAGCCACACCAGCCTGCTGCAAGACAAGGTGGTGACAGCCGTAGCCTATATCACCGATAAACCGGTGCTGCGCATCAGCAAATCAGCCGGTCCGGACCCGGTGATGGTGGGCACACCACTGCTGTATCGCCTAAAAGTGACCAACCTGGGCCAGCAGGCAACTCTCTTAACCATCACTGATACCATCCCGGCGAATACTACTTACATCTTTGGCAGCGCCAGCTCGGGAGGGCAGCTGGTGGGCGACGCGGTGCAGTGGACCCTGCCGGTGCTCGACCCTGGCAAGAGCCTGGAGCTGACATTCCAGGTGGAGGTGGACGGCGGGATGGAGATTGTCAATGACAGCTATGCAGTACGCTGCGATGAGGGCGCCTTCGCTTATGGTGAGCCGGTGGTGACGAGGGTGAAGTATCCTATCAGATACGTGAAATTGCCGCTGCTATTTAGAGATTCGGCAATTAAATGACAGTTATACGCCATGGTTAATTGACCGGTGATTCTTATAGAATAAAAAAATAGCCCCGATCAGGGCTATTTTTGTTGGTGGGCCCAGTAGGGATCGAACCTACGGCCAAACGGTTATGAGCCGTCCGCTCTGCCTCTGAGCTATGGGCCCGATAATAGGCATCGTGTCAATTTCAGAGCGGGCGACGGGATTCGGACCCGCGAATATCAGCTTGGAAGGCTGATGCCTTACCACTTGGCCACGCCCGCGTATTTTTTTCTAGGCGAGTGCAATTTTACCATACGGTATTAGCGTTCGGGAGAAGCATGAAGTAATCCATCCGGGTAAAATTCTTGCTTGCATATCAACGCTAAATCGTCGTTCAGCAATCCGGACAGGGAAGCTTGTGCCTGGCGAGTATTCCCTGATATATCTTTTTAATTTGCCTGGTATTGGCAATCCCACCGATATATACCCCCGCCAAGACCAATAACCCTCCAAGCAACAAGGCTGTATTAATGGTTTCATTAGCCAGCCAGGACCCCATGGTGATGGTAACAAACGGGAACAGCACGAATTGATATGATGCAGCTGAAGCACTCCAATTTTTGATCACGTATACCGTCAATATAAAGGTAACCACTGAGCCAAATATTATTAA
>CAYLPS010000076.1:0-15569 GCA_964385625.1 uncultured Anaerolineaceae bacterium
GGTGGTGGCGGGGGATCTGCGCGACATGCAGGCGGTGGAAGAGGCGGTGAGGGGGATGGAGGTGGTGTTCCACCTGGGGGCGATGATCTCGATCCCGTACTCGTACGTGCACCCGGTGGAGGTGGTGGAGACGAACGTGCTGGGGACGCTGAACGTGCTGATGGCGTGCAGGAAGCACGAGGTGGGGCGGGTGGTGCATGCCAGCTCGAGCGAGGTGTATGGGACGGCGCTGATGGTGCCAATCGACGAGGGGCACCAGCTGCAGGGGCAGTCGCCGTATTCAGCGAGCAAGATCGGGGCGGACAAGCTGGTGGAGAGCTTTTATTGTGCATACGAGCTGCCGGCCGTGACGGTGAGGCCGTTCAATACCTACGGGCCGAGGCAGTCGGGCCGGGCAGTGATCCCAACGATCATCGTACAGGCGCTGAGCAGGGAAGTGGTGAGGCTGGGGAACCTGGAGACGCGCAGGGACTTCACATTTGTGGACGACACGGTGAGGGGATTCATGCAAGCCGGGGAAGCGGAGGGGGTGGAGGGAAGAGTGATCAACCTGGGGATGGGGGAGGAGGTGGCTGTGGGGGAGCTGGCGAGGATGATCATTGAGCTGGTGGGACGAAAGGTGAGGGTGGAGGTGGACGAGCAGCGGCTGCGGCCGGAGAGGTCGGAGGTGAGGCGATTGGTGTCGGACAACCGGCTGGCGAGGGAGCTGATCGGCTGGCAGCCGGAGGTGGGGCTGGAGGATGGATTGAGGCGCACAATCGAATGGGTGGAGAAGCACATCGAGCTGTATGAGCCGGACAGGTATGCATTTTAGCATCTTGGAGAGGAGAACAACGAATGCAAGCAGTGGTGTTGGCAGGAGGTAAGGGGACGCGGCTGGCGCCGTATACCAACGTGCTGCCGAAGCCGTTGATGCCGATCGGCAATATGCCGATCTTGGAGGTGCTGCTGCGGCAGATGAAGAGGGCAGGGATCGATGAGGTGATCCTCACCGTGGGGCACCTGGCTGAGCTGCTGGAGGCGTTCTTCAAGGATGGGGAGAAGTTTGGGATGCGCATCCGCTACAGCATCGAGGATACGCCTTTGGGGACGGCAGGCCCGCTGGCGATGGTGGAGGGGCTGAAGGACAGCTTTTTGGTGTGCAATGGGGACGTGCTGACCACGATGGATATCCGGGACCTGGTGAGGTTTCACCACGAACAAGGTGGGATGGCGACGATTGCGATGCACCACCGGCAGGTGAAGATCAACCTGGGGGTGATCCACATGAACGGGGATCACGAGATCATCGGATACCAGGAAAAACCAAACCTGGAATATATGGTGAGCATGGGGATCTATGTATTCGAGCCCCGAGTGATCGAGTTTATTGAACCCAATTGCTATCTCGACTTCCCTGACCTGATATTGAGATTACTGGCAGCCCATGAGAAGGTGTGCGGGTTCGCATATGATGGCTACTGGCAGGACCTGGGAAATCTGGAGGATTACCAGCAGGCACAGCAGGATTTTGCCTCCATGCAGGCACAATTTACGGGAGGTGAATAGGATGAACTGGCGCATCCCACTGGCGGATGTGGATTTTGACGGGGATGAAGAGGAAGCCGTATCAGCCGTGCTGAGGAGCAAGTGGCTGACGATGGGGGAGGTGACGCAGCAGTTTGAGAAGGATTTTAGCAAGCTGACGGGCATCGAGCATTGCATGGCGGTGACCAACTGTACGGCAGGCCTGCATCTGGCGATGGTGGCACTCGGGGTGGGGGCGGGGGATGAGGTGATCGTGCCGTCGCTGAGTTTTGTAGCCACGGCCAATGCGGTGCGCTATACGGGGGCGAAGGTGGTGTTCGCGGATATTGGCGGGGAGACGGATTTGACCATTTCATCGCAGTCGATTGAGAGGAGGATCACTGAGAGGACCAGGGCGATCATCGTGATGCACTACGCCGGGTATGCCTGCGATATGGACGCGGTAATCAAGATAGCCCGGGAGCATGGATTATATGTGGTGGAGGATGCAGCCCACGCTCTGGGAGGAGCGTTGAATGGGAAGAGCCTGGGCAGCTGGGGAGATATTGGCTGCTTCAGCTTTTTCCCGAATAAGAACATGACCACCGCTGAAGGGGGGATGGTGACAACCAATGATGATGAGCTGGCGAAGAAGTTGGGGCTATTGCGGTCGCACGGAATGACCACTTTGACATGGGACAGGCACCAGGGACATGCGTGGAGCTATGATGTGACCGAGCTGGGCTATAACTACCGCATCGACGAGATCAGGTCTGCATTAGGGATAACTCAACTGAAAAAACTGGCAAGAAATAACGAAAGAAGGCGTGAGCTCACCGAAGAGTACGGGAGAGAACTTGAAGAACTAACATCGTCTGTTCTTGTGCCATTTAGAGGACATCGGGGGAGCTCTGCTCATCACATCATGCCTATCCTTCTACCCGAGGGAAGCGATCGAGCTGTAGTCATGGATAAGCTGAAGGAACGGGGCATCCAGACGAGCATCCATTATCCACCCATTCACCTGTTCTCATATTACCGGCGTGAGAATGATAGTGCAAATCTCAAGATCACCGAAGCGATTGCCAGGCGTGAACTGACCCTGCCGTTGTACCCAGGGATGAGCTCAGAGGATGTTTCGTATATTGTGAATTGCCTGGCTGAAACACTGGGATCAGACCAATAATGTACCCATTGAGCATAGACCAGATGCCTACGGTCCATTCGATAAAATGAAGGCTTGCACCAGGAAATTATGAGGAGAATTATCCCGTATCTGCCGTCGATAAAGCCGGATCCGAGGCGAGTGATGTGGATGATGTGCCTGGTGTGTGGGTTGGTATTAGTTGTGGGCGGAATAGGGCCGGCACTGGAAGCGTTTGGCCAGGCGATGGAGGTGCGTCAGCTTCTGCAAGCGGAAGCAAGCCTGCCGGATGATGCACTGGCAAATCCGTTCGTGTGCTTAAGGGATGTGGGCACTGGAGCATCGATGGGTGGGATTCGGCTGGACGATCGCTACCTACAAGCGGTGAGCCTGTGCGCTGCCGGAGAACAGGAAGACGGATTGAAGATGCTCAAATTGGCAGGTGAGAATTCGGGGGCGGATATCCAGTATGCGGCGGTTATCATGACGACCGACACCCTGGCAGGAGCGAGTTTGTTGAGAGAAAGTGGTCTGGAGGGCAGGGAGCTGGCGGTTGTAGCGCAAAAACTGGTCTCACAATCTGGTGTTGATCCGTTGCCATTGATACGGCTAGTGGCAGAGAACGCACGTGATGATTCCCAAACCTGGACCTTGTGGCTGCAAGGATCATCCCAACTAGAGGCAAAAGGCGATTGGCAAGCAGCACTGGATTGGATTGATGAGGGGCTGGCGATTGCTCCTAAAAATGTACAAAGCAGCCTGCTGCTTCGCAAGGGACGCATTTACCAAACAAGGGTGGATCCTAGGGATTACATAAGTGCAGTGAAATATTTCCAGCAGGCGATTATAAATGATGAATGGATCTACCCCACAGATGAAGGAGCAGCACACCTTTACCTGGGGGAGGTTTACCGGACATTAAAAGATGAATACAACCCTAGACAGGCATTGGCCGAGTTCATTGCGACCCTGAATATCCTGCCTGGCAATTATTCAGCCTTACTGGATATGGGTCACCTGTATTTTAATGATCTCAAAGATTTATCCCAGGCAGAAACCTATTATCGGCAGGCTTTGGAAAGCAATAGCAAATCTCCGTATGCATACCTTTATCTTGGGGATGTCTTCAGAGAGCGAGGCGACACCCAAGCTGCGAAAGACTGGTACCAGCAGGCCCTAGCGCTCCAGCCCAAATGGCAGGCTGCGCTCGACCGGATCAAAAACCTGGAAGGTAAGTAAATTGTTATTCGTGTACCCAGGTGAGAAAGAAAGGCTGTATGTTCCTGCGAGTGTTTAAGCGGTGGGACTGGTTATTGGTGGCAGCCATCGCTCCCCTGGTCTTATTTGCAGGCCTGGAGCGATACTGGATTCTGGCGGCCATCGTCCTGGTGCTGCTTATACAAAGCATTGCCTGGAGAGAAATATTACCACTCACACCCCTCAATCCGGCCATCTTATTACTTTCGATCATGATCGGGGTGAGCGTGATGGTGACACCCAGCCTGGCGAGCTCCTATGGAAAGATTGCCGGTTTATTGTTTGGGATACTGGTCTTTTTTACTGCCGCGCGCCATACACGCACCCAGGCAGGCTGGAAAACCTCGCTGATCCTTTTTTCGCTGGCAGGAGCAGGAATCGCTTTGGTTGGCGTGCTCGGGATGAAAGCGGTGACGGCGAAAATTGCCGGGCTGAGTGCGATGATCTCAAAAATCCCCACGTTCATTTTGGGCTTGCCGGGAGCTGAGGCTGGCGTTCAACCCAACGAATTAGGGGGAGTTTTATTATGGACTTTACCGGTCATCCTGCTGGCAGGACTGGTTCTCCTCAGCAAGCCGGACTGGTTTACCAGCAATATTGACAGAAAAACGCAGAAATTCTTGAGCTGGATCGGATGGGTGGCCTTCTTCGCGGTTTCGTTTGCCATATTCGCGGCTGGGCTGGTTGTAACCCAATCCAGGGGAAGCTACCTGGCAATTATATTAGCCTGCCTGGTGATTTTAGTTTTAATTCCCAGGTGGCCCTTGCGCTGGCTGGTGATTGCTTTGCTAGGGGCAGACCTGGTCGGATGCCTGATACTGATACAGCAATATGGATGGCAGACAGTCCTGGACCAGGTGATTGGCGGATTACCCGTGGATGCATCAGCTATATCGATGGTTTCCATCGGCCAAAGAGTAGAGATCTGGAACCATGCCTTATGGGCGATCCAGGATATGCCGCTGACAGGTTTTGGGATGAACATCTTCCGCAGCGCGATCCAGGTCTTTTATCCCACCTTTCAATCAACCAGCAGCTACATGACCGCACATGCCCACAATGAGCTACTGCAGGCTGCGCTGGACCTGGGGCTGCCGGGGTTGGTGGGGTTCGCGGCGATTTACGTAGGGGCGTTAGCGATGCTGGCGAGGACGATGCAGGCGGGGGGGGCGGTGAGGTTGCTGGCACTGGGGTTACTGGGGGGGCGGCTTGCCCATTTTATCTACGGGATGACGGATGCCGTGGCGCTGGGCGCCAAGCCGGGATTCCTGTTCTGGTGGCTGCTGGGGATGGTGTACGGTCTGTATGAGCAGAGCCGGCCGGCCAGGGTGAAAGCAGATGGGTAACCTGGAACTGGTGTGGCTGATCCCGACATGGATGGAGGTGTTGGGCCTGGCGATCGCGCTGGGGGTGCTGGGCCTGGCATATGAAGACGCGATGCGGAAGAAAAAACCCCTGGCTGAGGTGCTTGCGGAGAATCACAGGGCGGGGTGGCTGGCGGCCGGGGTGGCGGTGTTTGCGCTGGGGCTGTGCTTTACGAAGATGGGCTGGGGCTACAAGGTGACGGCGCTGGTGCTGGGGGGATTGATGGTGGTGCTGGCCAGGCCATCAGCGGAGAAGGAAAAAGCGGTAAAGCAAAAGACCGCAGAAACAAGCGGCGCAGGGCGAAAACCCAAATACCGCTATGCATGGTTGATTGCCGGCATAGTAGTGCTGCTGGTTGGGGCGTGGGGGTGGCACCTGGGCTGGCACACCCTCAGCCTGGTGAGGGCTGTGGGCAGCGTCCAGGCTGACCCTGACCAGGTGGGGATGGAGAACGTGATCCCGCTGGTTGGGCAAGCCTCGAGTGACCTGAGGGCAATCCACCAGGACTTGAGACCATTGTTCCCGATGTTGGGCATATTTAAGGCACTTCCGGGCATTGGTCCACTGCTTGGGCAGGTGGAACCACTGGTGACATACGCCGACAGCCTGGCCCTGGCGGGTAAGGAGATCAGCCTGGGATTGGCGCCCCTGCTGGAAGAAATGCATGACCCCCAGGGAAATACATTGATGCTGGAGCAGCTGAGCCAGGTGGCACAGACTGGCAGGGATCATTACTTGCGAGCAGAGGCAGAGGTCGAGAAAGCCGATGCCGTGCGTGGCCTGATCCAACCCGAGCTACTGCCTGATACGATTCGATCCGCCTACATGAAGCTGGACGAGAATTTCAGCCTGCTCCAGATAGGCGCGCAGATGCTGCCATCGCTCTCGACGTTGTTGGGCTGTGAGAAAGCCCAGCATTACCTGATCCTGGCCCAAAACAGGGATGAGCTGAGGGCAACCGGCGGTTTCATCTCGGGGATTGGGCTGCTCACCCTCCAGCAGGGCAAGATCCAACAGTTCACCCTGGGTGATTCGTATGCCGTGGATGATTTCACCAGGCCCTATCCCAGCCCCCCGGATGCCTTGCAGCGCTTCATGCTGGCTGATTACTGGGTGACCCGCGATGCCAACTGGTCGCCCGATTTCCCCACCACGGCGCGCCAGGCCCAGCAGCTCTACACGCTTTCCACCGGTGTCGAGACCCAGGGGGTAATCGCCTTCAATCAATTAGCCATCCAGGCGATCCTGGATGTCATCGGGCCGGTGCAGTTGCCGGGCACCGAGGAGCCGGTGAGCGCTCAGAACGTGGAAAATTACATGCGCCAGGCCTGGGCACCGCGACCGCAGGAGGGCTTGAGCCAGGAGTGGTGGGCGCGCCGCAAGGATTTCATGCAGCTGCTGGGCAATGGGATGGTGGATAAAATCCTGGGCCTCACAGATCAGGACCAGCTGGTCAGCCTGGCGAAAACCGTGGCCGACCTGCTGGAGAAGGGAGAGCTGCTGCTGTATTTCAATGACCTGGCTGCCCAAAGAGCCCTGGAAACCAGCGCCTGGGATGGGGCAATACAGCCTGGCAATGGCGATTACCTGTACCTGGTCGACTCGAATGTGGGCTTCAATAAGGTGGATTCGAAGGTTCGACGCTCGCTTGAGTACCGGGTGGATCTCAATAACCCTGAACAACCCACGGGTGAAGTTACCATTACCTATCAGAACACAGCGTCAAAAAATGTGGCCTGCCAGCAGGTGGCCAGCTATGGCAACGGCACTTACCAGGATATGCAGGAGCGCTGCTACTGGGATTACTGGCGCATCTACACACCGAATGGCACCCAGCTGGTCACAAGCAAAACATTCCCGGTTCCAGCCGAGGAGCTGTTGAATGGGCAGGGCTGGTCGGGGCAGGTTGAAAGTATTCCTGGCGAAGCTGGTACCCAGGTATTCGCCGGTCTGCTGGTGTTGCCTGCCGCCCAATCCTCGCAGGTCAGCATTTCGTATAGCCTGCCGAACGAGGTCTTGCAGGCATCGGATGCAAAGGATTTGGAGTATTCATTAACCATCCAGGTGCAGCCAGGCCTGGATCAATTACCTTTCAGGTTTGAGGTCACTCCTCCCAGGAATGCCAGCGCCGATGATCCGGGCGAAACCTGGATCCAATCCGCGGATACCACCTGGGTCTGGGAAGACGAGCTTAACCATACGGTCAGGTTGCAACTCATCTTTCACCTAAATCCCTGAAAGCTCCAAATTATCCGTAATTAAGTGGTATTTTAATAAAAATGTTATATAATACACGGTAATCCCTCGAATAGTAAGTTAAATATCAATTTAGCAGGGGAGCAGAGGTGTAATTAAGAGAATATACTCATAGGTTACAAGCTAATGCGGTTGCTTATTTGTAAATCGATGATCGTATTTCAAAGAAAATAATCATAGAATACCTCGTGGTCACGAACATCGATAATTGGCTACAAATCGGTTTCCAGGTGTAACCACATAAATTTAGATAAGTAAATATTGGTCTTTCTTTATACCATTGTTATAAGAATAATCAATTAGTTGCTAAAATCACAGTAATATTAGATTGTCATTGCTTTGTAAATAGTCATTGGATTACCTAAGTAGAAGGAGGAGGAATGTTGACGAAAAATAGCACCAAATGGGGCGTGAGCATCATCTTGGCAGGGATTCTTCTGGCTCTGACGTTTATTGGAGGTAATTGGGGGACTACCTTTGCCGCGAATGACATCGATGATTATTTTCCGGTCATCGATTATATTTACCCTGAAAAAATATTGGCCGGATCTCCTGATACTCAGCTAGTCGTTATTGGGTCGGGCTTTGGTAACAGTTCAAATACGGCAGTAAAAGTCGGGGCGGATGAGGTATTCTATGGTTATGTTACAGAGACTGGTATTCTGGTAAACCTCCCATCCAGGCTGTTTGTAAATCCAATCACTTATGATGTAAGCGTCGTCATGTCAAATCCTGATACGTTGCCAACGATTCCCATCACGCCCTGGGATGTAGAATCAAATGCAGTGCCGTTAAAAGTTGTCGAAGCACAATCGATCTATCTTCCTATCGTTCTGAAGAATGCACTGGGGAAATAGCTCGCGCCAGGCAGCGAAATTCAAGTGTTATGCTTTTTCCCGCATCCCACCCAAGGGGATGTAAAATATAGTTGATATGCTTTTTATAAATATCGACGACTCAATCTCCTTGCCACACAAAAAATAACGTTGCTTTCTCTTCATCTGCTTAGGTTTAGTAAACGCCATACCGTCTTATTGGTCTCGGTGCTTATCTCGCTGAGCCTGATGCTTATATATTTATCGGTCGCGCCTACCAGGCTGAGCAACGCTAATTACGGCAGCGATGGGGGCGATTTCCTGGCAGCCGTCCTCACAACCGGCATCCCGCACCCAACGGGCTATCCCACCTACACGCTGCTCGGCCGCCTGTTCCAGCTCATACCGCTCAGCACGCCGGTGTTTAGAGGCATGCTGGAATCACTGCTCCCAGCAGCCCTGGCAGCAGGATTATTGACCGCCTGGATGTGCTTCGTACTGGGTGCAAAGACCCCCGCTCATCTTGGAGCTGCTCTCCTGGCAGGAATCGCCTGGGGCGTAGCCCCCTTGTTATTTTCACAGGCGGTGATCGTTGAGGTGCATGGCCTGCAGGCGCTGTTCATCATCCTGGCCTTGTGGTGGGTCACCCTGAACCTCACCCATACGCCCGGCCAGGAGGTGAAAGGACTGTTAGGGCTGTCCTTCCTCGTTGGGTTGGGATTTGGAAACCACCTGCTCATCGCCCTGCTGATCCCCGCCGGGGTATTCGCCATCCTGTACATGGCGCGCCAGACCCGGGACTGGAAGCTGGTGCTTGCCCAAGGAACCCTCGTGGTCATGGGTATGCTGGTCTACCTCTACCTGCCACTCAGTGCCAAAAATTATCCGGCGATCAATTGGGGCAATCCGCAGGCCTGGCGGGGTTTTTTATGGGATATCAGCGCTGATCCTTACCAGGGACTATTATTCCATATAAATACGCCCACTTTATTGGATAGATTACGGTCAATTGCCAGCTTGCTCCTGGACCAGTTCGGGTTTCTCGGCCTGGCAGCCGGGGCCATCGGGGTGATTCAGTATTCCTTCCGCATAAAATGGCTACGCTGGGTCCTGGTGTGGATTTTTTTCGCCTACCTGGCATTCGCCATCGGTTACAGTACCGGAGATTCGGTGGGTTACCTCATTCCGGCGGTGATGGCCTTCGCCATCTGGATCGGCCTATCCATCCCTTCCCTGATAAGCATCCATTGGAAACGGATCCCCATTGGAGCTCTCCTGGCGGTGCTGCTCACCTTTTCCATCTGGATGCGCATCCCCGGCACACGCAGCCGCCTGGACCCGCGCCTCCAGGACCAGCCGGCACAGTATGCCGAGCAGCTGCTGCAACAGGCGCCTGATAAGGCCATCATCTATACGACCACCGACCAGGATACGTTCCCACTCTGGTATTACCACTTCGGGCTGGGTGAACGTCCCGACCTGCGCATCATCGTCCTGCCGCTCACCCAATTTGTCTGGTACCAGCAGGCCCTGGTACACACTTACACGAATCTAAATTACCCGGCCCTATACACCACTGATCAACCTGATGCAGATTGGGGCAAAGCCATTGCCGGGTTAAATCCCAGTCACCCGGTATGCAATACACGCCTGTCGGCCGAATCTGATACCGGGGTAGCGTTCCAGTGCGGCCACCCATGAGCAGCAATAAAGAAGAAGGCTACTTTTTCTCAAGCTTTACAAAGCTGAGCAAAAGTGTCGTCCATTCTTCAGGTTGGAAGATCCTTCTTTCGATCCTGAAAATTCTGGCAGGCCTGGCTTTGTTGGTTTTTTCACTCAGGAATATTCAATTCGCCCGCTTGCTTTCGGGGATACGTGCCGCCGATATCACCTGGCTGCTCCTGGCGCTTGCTTCGATCCTCCTGGGATTGGGTTTGAAACTCTGGCGATGGGCGATCCTGGTCAAAAATTATCATATCCGGGCCAGCTTTTCGAGACTGTTCGGCGCCTACTTTGTCGGGCAGGCCACCAATATCCTGCTGCCCTTCCGTGGCGGCGAGCTGGTGCGCCTGGGTTACTTCTCCGAGGAGAGGCAGATCCTGCCCCAGGCGGCCTCGACCATCGTCATCGAAAAATACCTGGATATCCTGGCCCTGACGGTTAGCTCCTTGCTGGTGTCTTATACGATCTCACTGGAGGATATCCTTAATCTGCGCGGTTTCCTGCTCCCGGTCTCTGTGATCCTCACGCTGCTCTTCCTGGCTGCCATCCTGTTCGGGCCGGCTTTCTGGAGCAAGCTCAGGCAGAGAAGTATCCTGCCAGAGTGGATGGTCCCCTGGCTCGAGCGCTGGGTGCAAGCCAGCCTGTGGCTGAGGGACAGGCGGCAATTTATCCCTCTCGTGTTGCAGACCGTGCTGATCTGGATCGTGATGTGGCTGACCAACTGGCTGTTGTTTCAAAGCCTTGGGCTTCCGCTGGGTGGGGCGGCGGGAGGGCTGGTGCTGGTGCTGGTTTACATCGGCTTGCTACCCGCCTTGATGCCGGGAAACCTGGGCCCCTTTTATTTCTTCGCCAGCCTGGCGCTCCTGCCTTTCGGGGTGCTCCAGGAACAGGCGGTCGTGTTCGCCGTGATCCTGCACGCCATCGTCACCCTGCCGCCCCTTTTCGGTGGGGCAATCGGCTTATTCCTTCGTTCCCCTCGTCCAAGCAGCGCATGATCTCGGTCATCATCCCCGCCAAAGATGCTGAAGCGACTTTGGGCATGTGCCTCAGCGCTCTCGGGCAGCAGGACGGCTTGCAGTGGGGGCAGGATTATGAGGTGATCCTGGTCGATGATGGCTCGGCGGACCGGACTGCAGAGATCGCCGAGAGCTTCCCCACGCAGGTCATCCGCCAGCCGAATGCCGGCCCGGCCACCGCCCGCAACCGGGGGGTGCAATGCGCCAGGGGCTCGGTCCTCGCCTTCACCGATGCCGACTGCGTCCCCTCCCCCGACTGGCTGATCATGCTCACTCAGCCTTTCAAGGATGCAGAAGTCGTGGGGGTGAAGGGCGCCTACCTCACCAAGCAGGAGGGCCTCGTGCCGCGCTTTGTGCAGCTGGAATATGAATACAAAGATGCGCGCATGCACAGGCTCCCCTCGATCGATTTTATCGATACCTTCAGTGCAGCCTATCGCAAGGAGGTGTTCCTGCAGAATGGGGGCTTCGATGAAACCTTCAAGAACCCGGCGGTGGAGGATATCGAGTTTTCCTTTCGCCTGGCTCGCAAGGGCTACCGCATGGTCTTCATGCCCAGCGCCACGGTGTTCCACCAGCACGATCGCGATCTAAAGGAATACCTGCACAGGAAATACAAGATCGGTTTCTGGGGCGCCTATATGCTGCGCTGGACCTCCGAAAGGTTCCTGCGTGATACCCATACCGCCCCCACCCAGAGGATCGAGATCATTCTCATGGCGCTCCTGCTGGTATGTTTGCCATTCATTGCCATCTGGCCAGCCTACGCTTCCCTGGCATTCCTGGCAATGCTGGTAGTGTTCCTGCTGGTGACCAGCCCATTCCAGGCCTTCATCGCCAGGAGAGATGGGCGGGTTTTGCCCATCGCTTCCCTGATGCTGCTGGCCCGGGCTGGTGCCCTCGGGGTGGGGCTGCTGTCCGGCTTCCTGCTGCCGCCAAGGGCAAGGACCAAGAACCTGCCCTGCCAGTCGCTGACCGTGCGGGTTGCCAAGCGCGCCCTGGATGTAATCGCAGGAACCCTCGGCCTGGCGCTGTCTTCTCCTCTGATTGCCATCTCTGCCCTGGCTATCCGCCTGGACAGCCGGGGTCCGATGATCTTCAAGCAAGAGAGAGCCGGTGCATTCGGCCAGCCCTTCACCATCTACAAGCTGCGCAGCATGGTGGATGGGGCAGAGCTCATGGCTCCGGCCTTGAGCTCGATGAGCTCCCCGAAAGGCCCTACCTTCAAGATCCCCAATGACCCGAGGATCACACGGGTGGGCCGAATTTTACGGCGCTGGAGCCTGGATGAGCTGCCCCAGTTCTGGAATGTGCTTAGGGGCGACATGAGCCTGGTGGGGCCGCGCCCGGAGGTGCTGCACCTGGTGGAGCAGTACACCGACGAGCAGCGTCAGCGCCTGGCTGTCAAACCTGGCCTCACTGGCCCGGTGCAGGTCAACGGCCGGGACTGCTTGGATTTCGACGAGCGCTTCCAGCTGGAGCTGGATTACCTGCGCCATTACTCGCTCCTTCGTGACCTGCAGATTCTCGCCAAAACCCTTAGCATAGTGATCTCCGGGCAGGGACTTGTGTGAGGAAGCGCTACTGGGGCATGATCGCCTTTGGGGTAGTCTTGCTGGTGCTGGCCGGCTGGATAGACTGGAGGGGTGCTAAAACCAGGCTACAGGCTGATGTGGCTGAACCGGCCACCCCGACCTCCATTGAGCAAATAGTCCTGCGAGCCTGCAGCTCATCCCAGGGAAGCAACCTCGGTCCCCTGGTGCCTGAGCAGGGTACACCGGCACCGGTGAGCCCTCTGGGGGAAAAAGAAACAGCCACGCCGATTCCAGGCAATAGCTGGTCGGCCAGGGCGGGTTTCAGCATTTCGACCAGCACCGATCCCCTGCACTGGGCGCAGATGCTCGGCTCCAGCTGGTACCTGGATTGGAGCGTGCAGGGTGAAACCGAAGCCAATGGCCCCGAGCACTGGCAGATGGTGCGGGTACACGAAGACTGCATCACACCATCCCCCGAGGCGATCCGGGCCAGCGCTTCCAGCTACCCAGGACAGGTATGGATCATCGGCAACGAGCCGGATGTCATCTGGCAGGATAACACCACCGCCCCGAGCTATGCTATTTTTTATCACGAGCTGTATCAGCTGATTAAAATCTCAGATCCGACAGCCCGGCTCGCAGTGGGGGGCATCGCGCAGGCCACGCCCTTACGGTTGCAGTACTTAGACCAGGTTCTCGCAACCTACCAGGAACTGTACGGAGAGCTCCTGCCGGCTGACTGGTGGACGGTGCACGGCTATGTGCTGCGTGAAGAGAAGGGCTCCTGGGGAGTGGAGATCCCTCCCGGCATGGATGTGGTCCAGGGCGAGCTGTACGAGGTCAGCGACCACGGTCGGCTGGACCTGTTCGAAAGCCAGCTTGTAGCCTTCCGCCAGTGGATGAAAGACAACGGCTACCAGTATACGCCCCTGGCGCTAACCGAATTTGGTATCCTGATGCCCACCTCCTATGGCTTCCCGTACGAATCGATCGCCGAATACCTGGAGCAGACCTTTGCCTGGCTGTATGAGACCGAGGATGCCTCGACCGGTGATCCTGGTGATAGCTACCACCTGGTGCAGAAATGGGCCTGGTTCAGCGTCACCGACCCCAACTATCCCTCCTCCAACCTGGGCGACCTATCCACGGGCAACCTGACCCTGGTTGGGGAGCGCTTCCGCAACGTGGTTTCCCAAGAAGGGCATTGACCATGAAGACTCCCAAGCATTCCACCATCTTCCCCAAAATGGCCGCATTGGCAATCCTGGCAGCGGCCCTGCTCAATCCCTTCCCCGCCAAGCAGGCTGCACAAGCTGGGCTGACTCAGACTGAGGGCACCGCCTGCCGGGTGGGGATTGACGCGCCCCTGCCTACCGATGGATACGATATCGCCATCTTGCGCAGCGCCTCCCTCTTGGATTGGGGAGCGGTGAACAACCCCAACCTCCCGGAGGGCGTCGAGTATATCCGCGTGCTGCGCCTGCGCGATGATGTTTATCCCCAAACCCTGGCCAACTTGCCCGCCTGGGTGCAGGCTAACCCCGGTGGGGTGTGGATCGTGGGCAATGAGCCGGACACCACCTATGAAAACCAGGATGCCCTGCTCCCCGAAGTATATGCCGACCGCTACTACGAGGTTGCCAGCATCATCCGCCAATTGGACCGCAGCGCCCAGATCGGCTTTGGGCCCATCGTGCAGCCCAGCCCCATCCGCATCCGCTACCTGCAGCGGGCCTGGGAGCGCCTGGTGGCAGATACTGGCAGCACCGAGGCTGCCTCTCGGCTGATCGATCTGTGGACCCCGCATTCATTTATTCTGAACGAGCAGCCTCTGTCCTGGGGCACCGGCATCCCGCCCGGATTTGAGAACGACCATGATGATGCATTCATCATCGATATCGATCACCTGTATTACACCTACTCGATCGATATCTTCGAGCCGCGCATCATCGCTTTCCGGGAATGGATGGCCGGCATCGGCGAGCGCGAGAAACCCCTGTGGATCACCGAGTACGGCAGCCTGTTCCCACCCATAGACCCGCCCGGAGGGCCCGATTATTACAACGTGAGTGATGAGGATACATCTGCCTTCATGCTGGCCACCTTCGAGTTCATGCTGGAGGCAAGTGATGCGCAGAGCGGTATGCCCGCCGACGGGGACCAGCTGGTGCAGCGCTGGTTCTGGTACAGCCTGAACGACCACCGCTACCACTTCGGAGGGTCGCTGTACAATCCCGATTATCCCGATTTTGGGCCGCTCACCACCCTGGTGGGGGAGAACTTCATCTACTTCCAGGAGGAAAATCTGGCTCAGCCGGACCTCGAGCCCGCTAGCCTCTCCATCGCGCCGCTGTCGTATAACCAGGACCGCACGAGGGTGAATTACAGGCTGGAGATCGGGGTCGATAACAACCTGTTCTATGACGCCAGCTGCGCCCAGCTCACGATGTACGATGGTGACCCCGATAGCGGTGGGACGCTGATCGTTGGGCCGCTGCCCTCCAGCTTCGTGAAGGCCGATTATGGCATGGGGAAGGCGGTTGGGTATTGGAACGACGTGGAACCTGGGGCTGAGCATACCCTGTGTGTGGTGGTGGAGGCGATCGGGGTGGAGGATGAGGACGGAGGCAATAACAAGGCGTGTTACAGCGTGTACCTGGAGCTGCCAAATTTAACCTTTTTATCCATTATTCGCCGATAACAAAACGTAAATTTTTACCAGGATTGAAAGCGATGAAAATCACATCGAATAATTAAGAAGAAACTGTAAAGCAAGAAAACCATAGAAATGATAAGTAATTAGCTGATCATCATAGGTCAGCTTTTTTTTATTAAACGGAATACCTTATATCAGCGTACAAAAATTGGGTATCTTGTTTTTGTCAATTGAAAAACCGACCACTTTAATCACGAAAAACCATCCACTTGGGTTGTTTTCAAACAAGAATTAATT
>CAYLPS010000077.1:0-15481 GCA_964385625.1 uncultured Anaerolineaceae bacterium
CTTTTGCTCATTGTGTCTCAAAGAACAAATGTTTGGGCCACATGGAAGGATGCTTTGTTTTCTCCCGGGGGCTGTTCTTCAAACATGCCATAGCTACTTTGCCAGTCACAAGGCAGCAGTTCAGGAGCTCGTAGCAGCGCCGCCGGAAAAATGACGCCAAAGTTAAATATATGTTGATGACCTCTGTGGCCGAGCACTGGATCCCGTTCATCCCCGATCACATTGACGGTGACAATCGCGAGATCTAGCTCCAGCGTGCCTCCATGCCTCGACTCCTCTAGAGGAAAGAGGGCATAATCCCAGACAAGATTGCCCCTCGAACGCGCATCTTACGCGTAGGTCTCGAGACCGAACCTTATCAGGCTTACTACATCGCTTAAGAAGAAGTGGAGCGCGAGGGAACTGTGGTCGAGGCGCGCTGGCAACGCTGCCACTGGAGAGGTGGCTACATGGAAACTTGGCTAGGTACCCAGCGCACAGTCAGCAGCGGGGCAGCCTTGAGTGGTATAGCGTTCGACGCAATTGTTCCGAAGGCTCCGTATTAGATGCGATAAGTGGACTTTCGTTCTAACGCTGATGAAGGTGTTCCATAGAGCCACCATCTCTGTAAACAAACAACTTTGCCATGCTCCAACGCGGCTCACAGGAATGCCTTGCGTTCCTCCATGGCTCCAAATGGGTTGAAGAATGCGGTTTGGGGGGCCCTGCGCATGCAACAACGCTAGAAGAAAGAGGGGGGCATGGCGTGATTATGCTAAACGGCGGCTTAATCAATGATTATATGCATGAAGAATGGCAGCAAGTATTGCGGAGGAGACAATATAAATAGTCAAAGAAAACAGATTAATGACGCCTGTATTTCTCTCCCATTAGAGAAAATATGTAAAAGACCTTAACCGACACTTTTTGAAAAGTAGGATTGGATGCTTACTTACTCAGTTATTAGCAGGAAGCTTGTGTCAGCAATCACTGCGGATATAGCGCTGGATCGTGGAATACACAATATCAAAGCCTTCCAGTCACATGATTCATTAGTATAGGTCGACAACTTATCAATATGTGTCTAAACATCTGTGATTTGTCCACTTTCAAATAGAACGTATTTTGGGATCATTACAGATAAAATTTCCGTTTTCTCATCGACTCAGCGGAATTTACACACCGTGGGTTCGAATCCCACCCTCTCCGCAGCTTATCAACCTTAATTATCCCTTCTCCAAGTGGAGAGGGGTTTTTGTTTATAAGTCAATTGTAGAGTATTTGTCAACGAAAGTCGATACGCAAATGTCCCGCGGGAATAGGGACAAATGTCCCGAACATCGATGGATTTCAATCAACTATCTTCTCCGAACTATTCCGCTGCATTATTATCCAGAACCTCCGGAGAAATCAGAGATGGTAATTAATCCACTTAAGCGGTTAAATGGGAGACAATGATTTCTTTTTTGTTCATTATTTACGCACACTGGAAACCCAAGTAAAATTATAAATCCCTAAATTAAGACATTACTTGTAAGTTTAGACAGTAAATCAGTCAGAGATTACTCGTGCTTCTATCGAACAATTGAAGAGATTAGAACTTTATGAGCCAATTCAGGAGCTTGGTAGTGATTACCTGACTCAACATTCCATACACAACGACAACGCTGTGTAAACCTGATCGTAGATCAGGAATAATCATAAACCATAGGAAAATTTATGACCAGACATAGTTATTTCGGTGGGATCGAGGGGGGCGGCACAAAATTTGTCTGTATGGTAGCATCTGGCCCAGAAGACATTGTTGAGGAAGTGCGTTTCCCAACCACAACTCCCAATGAGGCGTTTGATCAAATGATTGCCTTTTTTGAGCCATTTGTACGCAGGGGACAGTTAGCGGCTATTGGGTTGGCGTCATTCGGTCCCGTTGATTTAAGGTCTGATTCACCAACCTTCGGCTCGATCACCACCACACCTAAACCAGGCTGGGCACATACTGACATGATTGGCAAAATTCGTGACACGTTCAACATCCCCATCGCGTTTGAGCTGGATGTTAATGCTGCCGTCTTCGGGGAATACTTCTGGGTATCAGAGAATCACCAGCGCGACCCACTGGTATATTTCACTATTGGGACTGGAATTGGAGCAGGAATAATTGTCAATGGACAGATTGTCCATGGGGTAGTACATCCCGAAGCGGGACACATGCGTTTGCCACACGAATGGCAAGCTGACCCCTATGCTGGTTACTGCGTCTATCATGGAGACTGCTTTGAAGGTTTAGCAAGCGGTCCAGCAATGAACGCACGCTGGTGTCAAAGCGCCGAAACACTTCCACCTGAACACCCTGCGTGGGAATTGGAGGCTAATTACATTGCTCATGCATTAACGAATGTGATCTGCATGCTCTCTCCGAAGCGAATCGTCCTTGGGGGTGGAGTGATGCAGCAGCCGAATCTTATGCCTATAATCCGGCAAAAGGTTCTCATATTATTAAATAACTATATTCAATCGTCGGAAATCCTTGAACATATCGATGATATCATCGTGCCACCCGCCTTGGGAAACCACTCTGGCGTTTTAGGGGCAATAGCGCTGGCTCGTAACCTCAAAGAGACCGGTTTATCAGCATAAAATGGTCTTAATCGCGATGCTTTTAGAAAAAAATCTATTGAGATCCAATAACAATTAAATTAATCCGGTATTACGCATTAGCATATCAACATGCTCTTTCTCTTCAAGAGTCAGGGAAAGCCTTGGTAAGCGGCTTACACCACCACAGCACCCGATGCGATCCATGATATATTTTATGGTCTGTATCGCCTTATAAGGTTCCTCGCAAATTGTGTATATGGGTAGATATTGTTCATAAACCTTCCAAGCTAGCGAATCGTCTCCCTTCATCATATTATCGAATATCTCTTGTGATTGGCTTGCCAATGCATTGGCGGTTATTGATACCCAACCACGCGCACCATTCTTAAACAATTCATAGGCCAGTGCGTCACAACCAACAAGCACATTAAATTCCATGCCACAGGCTTCCCGAATCTTTCGGGCTCGAAGTAGCTCACCTGTTGCTTCTTTGACATGTTTGATGTTCTCAATGGCACTCATTCGCTTAATAAATTTAGGGCTTAAATCAGTTCCACAAGCACCTGGATTATTGTAAAGCACGATGGGGATATGAACTGCCTCTGCTACAGCCTTGAAATGCTGATATAGTTCTTCCTCCGATGGTTTAAAATAATATGATGCAATCAGCAAGAGACCATCCGCCCCTACATCCTGAGCTTTTTTTGCATACCCGACCGCGTCGACTGTAGTTTCAGCACCGCAGCCGACCATCAGACTAGTACGTCCAGCGATCCTGTCCGCCGCATGGTCAACGATCTGCATGCGTTCGCGCAGGCTGAGGCTCACGAACTCACCAGTGCCGCCACATACCAATATGCCACCGAGGTTATTTCTTATGTACCATTCTATATTTGCGTCAAAGCCCGCATAATCCACCTCATAATTGGCGTTCATCGGGGTTACCGCTGCGCAATAAACATTATTGATACTCTTCATCTTTTATCTTTCCTCCGAAAACTAACGCGATGTCCTCTTTAGGAATGGTAACTCTGTTCACCCGAAAGCCCTGAAGTATTGTTGCGGCCGCCCCTGGTGATACAGGGGACGGCCGCAAGCTATGCCATTGTGGTTATTTATTTACTACTGCTCTGGCTATATAGAGTGTGTCAAGCGGAGAAATGAACCAGTTAGTTACATAATCCTGTATCATTATCGCACCAGCAGGAACAATCAATGGAACAATTGGGCTTTCTTCCATCAAGATATGTTCGGCTTGAACCATCGAGTCGAGCGCTACTGCTTCATCGGTGGCAACACGCGCCCGGTTGATGAGATCGTCGTATTCCGAGTTTGCCCAGCGTGTGGCATTGTCGTAGGCTGTGGAGGTGAAGAGGTCGAAGAACGTCATGGGGTGAACATAGTCGCCGCCCCAACCGCCGAAGGCGATATCGTACTGACCATCAATAATCATTGGGAAGAAGAGCTTGGAGTCAACCGACTGGATTTCGGTCTGGATACCCAGATTGTTCAGCAGCATTTGTTGAATAATCTCAGCATCTTTAGCCCAACGTTCAAAAGTGTGCAATCGGAAGACCGGCAAACCTTTCCCGTTGGGATAACCGGCATCGGCAAGCAAGGCTTGAGCTTCTTCAACTTGTGCAGTTACGGTGAGTCCATTATCACCGGACACTTCCCGGAACTCTTTTCCATCAAGGAAAAGTCCACCGGGGACAACGCCCAAGATCGGCTTGGAGTTAATGTTACCAAGACCGTCCAGATAGCCTTTGCGGTCGATGGCCAGGTTAATTGCCCTTCTCACTTTTTGATTGTCCAGGCCGGGAGTATCGTTGTTTAGGCGCAGGAAATTAATCCTGAGCTGATCATATGTATGCAGCCTGTCATCGGTGGTCAGTAGCTTAATCAGTTCAGTGTTGGGAACGCCTGCAATGCCATCGACATCGCCTGCGATAAAGGCGTTGTAAGCCGTATTTTCATCACCGATGAAGGAGAATTTTAGGTTGTCGATTGTAACGGAATCGGCATCCCAGTAGTTCTCATTTTTCACAGCCGTGATGTAGGCTCCGATCTTGTACTCTGTTAACTTGAAGGGACCATTCGAAATCGCAGTTTCGGCATTAAATGGCCACTTTTCGGGATCAGCTTCGACCACATCCTGGCGAACGGGATTCCAGACGCCAGCCAGTAGCGCTTGCAGGAAGTAGGCCGCCGGCCTAGTGAGCTTGACCTCCAAAGTGAGGTCATCCGTGGCCTTGACACCAACTTCTTCTGCGCCAACTTCACCCTTCGCAAATGGAGTGCCGTTATAAATAAACATCTCAACAAACCAGCTATAGGTTGAGGCGGTTTCCGGCATCAGGGCTCTTAGCCAGGAATACTCGAAATCTTTAGCAGTTAGCGGTTTGCCATCGGACCATTTAAGTCCTTCTCTTAGATGGAATGTATATTCAGTTCCATCCTCGCTGACATCCCAGCTTTCCGCCGCTCCAGGAACAATACGGCCTTTATCATCAACCGTTACAAGCCCCTCATAGAGTGCGGCGTAAAGGGTGGATTGGACGCTACCCTGAGAAACTCCAGGGTCGATACCCGGGGGTTCGAGTAGAAAAGCATAGTGAAAAGTTACTGGCTCGGCAGGAACGGCTGTTGGTTCAACTGGGACCTTTGTAGGTTCAGCTGGGGCTTTGGTGGGTTCAGCTGGGGCCTTAGTAGGTTCAACCGGGGCCTTCGTTGGTTGCCCTGCCTCCTGCGTCAGCGGGGTCGACTTTGCTTCACAGCCAAGCAGCAGCGAAAATATCATGATCGATGTTACTAGAAACATCAAGATTTTTTTCATCTTGCATCCTCCATTATTCGAATATGTTAGAAATTACTTATTTCCGATCAGTTGTTGATCTTCTTCTAAATTACTTTGTTTATCAACACTTATACCTACCTCCTTTCCAACCGTCATAAATTTTCCACCTTTGCATATATTTGCGGTCATCAAAATAAGTGGCAAGCAACAAAGTGGTTTGGTGTGATCTCTTTAAGCTTCGGGATAATCTCCTTACATACATCTCTGACTTCTGGGCAGCGCGTCCTGAAACGACATCCGGAAGGTGGATTGGACGGGCTGGGGATCTCACCTTTAATTGAAACCTCATCCTTCATTTGGGCGATCTTAGGATCAGCTATTGGAATTGCGCCCATAAGGCCGATGGTATATGGATGTAGCGGCGCGCGGTACAGCTCTTCACTGGGTGAAACTTCCACAAGCTGTCCTACATACATTACTGCCATGCGTTTCGAGATATACTTTACCATGGCAAGATCGTGGGCGATGAAACAGTAGGTTAATTTCATCTGTTCTTGAAGTGATTGCAACATGTTCACTACTTGCGCCTGAATGGAAACATCTAAGGCAGAAATTGGTTCATCGCAAATAATAAAATCAGGTCGTGTAATAATTGCGCGTGCAATACTGATACGCTGACGCTGACCGCCTGAAAATTCATGGGGATATTTCCCCATATGGGCTGGTTCTAAGCCGACCATGCGTAAAGATTCAGCAACTCGCTCCTCATATTCCGACACAGGGCAGATTTTATGGGCGGTTAGCGGCTCGGAAACTATTCGTTTGACCGTCATGCGCGGATCAAGCGAAGCGTAAGGATCCTGAAAAATCATCTGGATGCGGCGACGGTATGGTATGAGTTCAATTTCTCCAAGCCTAGCGATATCTGTTCCCTCAAAGATCACCGAACCAGAAGTCGGATTATACAAACGGATCATCGTGCGGGCGACTGTTGATTTACCACAGCCTGATTCACCGATCAGGCCAAATGTTTCTCCTTTAGCAATCGAAAAAGAGACATCATCCACAGCTTTGACAACTGGTTTCTTGTTTAAGAAACCACCACCACCAAAATACTTTTTCAGATTTTTTACCTCGATCAAGTACTGTTTTTCCATTTACTGGCCCCTTTGGTTGGGTTGCCCCGGCATTTCAGGGTCCAATAGCCAGCACATGCTACGATGGGTTGGACTGAGTTGAAAATACGGCGGGCAATACTCGACGCACACTTTCATGGCTTTGTCGCAGCGTGGATAGAAAGGACATCCTTTCGGCGGATCGAGCAGACTGGGCGGCGATCCGGGGATCGAAAATAACCGGTCCCCACCGACCTTATTGACATCCGGTATAGACTTCTTTAATCCAATCGTGTATTGGTGAGCGGTCTTGTAGAATATTTCTTCTATAAGCCCTTCCTCCATGATCATACCTCCATAAATGACAATCACACGCTTACAGGTTTCTGCAACTACACCTAAATTATGCGTTATCAAGATAATGGAAGCGTCAGTATCATCCTGTAGGTTGCGGATTAATTTCAGAATCTGGCTTTGAATGGTGACATCCAGTGCAGTCGTTGGCTCATCCAATATGAGTAGTCTAGGATCGCAGGCTATGGCGATAGCAAACATCACCCGCTGGCGCATACCACCGGATAATTCGAAAGGGTATTTTTCCAAATGCAATTTTGCATCCGGGATCTTGACCATCTCGAGTAATTTCTCGGCTTTCTCGCGCGCTTGCACATTGCTGATCTGCTTATTGAATGCTCGGATGCGTTCCACAATCTGCGTTCCAACACGGATGGTCGGGTTCAAACTAGTCATCGGTTCCTGAAATACCATCCCGATTTGATTGTTTCGTAGCCTGCGTAGTTCTTTTTTGGACATTTCAAGAACATTCTTACCATCGAAAAGGATCTGACCATCAACGATCTGACCAGATTCGTGCAGCAGGCGTATAACTGATAGACACATTACAGATTTACCCGAACCGCTCTCTCCCACAACACCGATAATCTCTCCATCAACTAGGTCAAAACTGACATTACGAACTGCTTGCACCTCGCCTGAAAATGTAAAAAATGATGTGCGCAGATTATTCACTTCTAACAATGGTTGAACATTCATTCGAAGCGTCCTTAAACACGCAATTTCGGGTCCAGCGCGTCACGCAAACCATCACCCAAGAAATTGAATGCAAACATGGTCAGACTGATAGCAATACTGGGCAATAGGATCTGATAGGGAGATGTTCGAATCGCGTTAATTCCTTCGTTACTCAAAATACCCCAAGAGGGCATAGGAGGTCTCACGCCGAGACCTATAAAACTCATAAATGCTTCTCCCGCAATCGCGCCAGGAATACTTAAAGTCGCAGAAACGATTATCGGGCCAATGCTGTTGGGTAACAAATGATTGAGAATGATTTTGAACGGCGAAATGCCAACACTTTTTGCTGCAAGAACGAATTCCTGTTCTTTCAGGCCAAGGACCTGACCTCTAACCAGTTGTGCCATCCCTAGCCAGGATGTCAACGCTAAGGCAATCAGGATGTTGTAAACTCCCTGTCCCAAATAAACCATTAATAGGATGATATAGATAATGCTCGGAATCGCCATCAGGATCTCCACCACGCGCATCATCAGGATGTCTGTGTTACCGCCGTAGTACCCTGAGATTCCACCGTAGATCACGCCAATCAACATGGTGCTTATTGTCACAATAAACGCCACCAGTAACGAGATACGACCGCCATAAAGCAACCTGGTGAGCATATCTCGACCAATAGAATCCGTACCAAGGAGATAGTTCTTATTCCAGGTTGTCTTGCGCTGTGGCAAAGGTTGTTGGTCTTCATCCAAATACTTGAGGCCGTCTGACGAAAAGCTTAGATAATATAGGTTCCCGTTATGTTCAAAGATGAACATCTTGTCACTCAAATTAGCCGATAACGGCGCTAGCTCCTCGCGAACATAGCCATTATCCTCTGCCAGGAAAACTTTCAAATCCGGATGCACATAAAAGTTTGTGCCATCCTTCGCTGTTTGGATTTCTATGCGTGGCGGCATGTTACGGAGGGCGAGTTGCTGTGCATCATAGGATTTACCGGTTAACAAAGGCCCAAATATGGATGCAAGCATTATCATGATAATGACAAAAATCGATGCGACAGCTACTTTATTTCTAAAAAGCCTGCGACGAACATCCTGCCAATAACTTAACGTTATTCCCGTGGTGGTTTCCGCGTATTTATCTTCCTGAGGTAACGGAGTCCAATCCTTGACAAGCTGTTCGTGCTGGATACCAATCATAATCGTGGCTGTACTCCTAATTTTCGTAGAGCTTGATACGCGGGTCGATAAACAAATAAATCATGTCAATGATAAATACCGCAACGACCATAATGGCCGAAGAGAGGATAGTCAGACCCATCACAGCGGTATAATCACGGTTTGTGATCGAGAAGACGAAATACCTGCCCAATCCGGGCACAGCGAATATCTTCTCGATCACAAAAGTGCCGGAAAGCAGGGCGGCAAATATCATACCCAGAGAAGTCGTTACCGGAATGAGCGAATTGCGTAGGCCGTGTACCATGATGATCCTAGAGCGGGATAACCCTTTTGATTCGGCGGTGCGCATATAATCTTGGCTGAGTGTATCTAGCATGCTGGAACGTGCCAGTCTGGCAATGCCGCATACCGGCCCGATTGCTAGACAGACTGCCGGCAGTATATAACCCTTATAACTTTCCACACCGAAAGTAGGTAATAGCTCCACTTTTATCGAAAAGAAGTAGAGCAAAAACGTTGCCATCACAAAGGAGGGCACAACCACTCCAACCGTGGATATGACCATGGTAATGCGATCCGCAGGTTTATTGCGGTAGAGCGCCGCCATAATTCCCATTGGAAGTCCCAGTAGAATAATCAGGATCGTCGCGGCACCGGCTAGTTTGGCGGAGGCAGGCCATCCATCTGCCATCATTTCGTTTACCGTCTGACCAAAGTAGACATATGATGGGCCGAAATCGAAATGGATTATGCCAAGAAGATAATCGAAATATTGCTCGATGACGGGTTTATCGAGGTTATATTTAGCTTCAAGGGCTTCTTTTACACTAGGTGGAAGTACCCGGTCAAATGAAAACGGACCTCCCGGTATTGCCTGCATGAGGAAGAAAGTAGCTGTAATGATGATGAACAGTGTGATCAGCATCATTGTGAAGCGCTTGAGAATATAATTCAGCATTCTTTTTCCTGCTCCTTCCGCTCGATTATGTATGCTTGGTCTTTAATTAATCGAGCCTGTATACACCCGTCTGTATCTTGAAGAACCGTACCATCGCTTGCCCGCAGGTAATAACCTTCCCCGGTGATGAGTGTAACTTCGCCGTCATGGCGAGGCATCAGGCAGGCTTTTTTAAGACAGCCGGCGTCCCACCAGGCATCGACCACAACATTGCCACGAGCAACTAAACCATTAAAATTACCTTTTTGCCAACTATCGGGTAGCGCGGGTAAGATGACAATCTTACCGTTATGGCTTTGCAGCAGCATCTCGATGACTGCCTGGACGGCCCCCATATTCCCATCCATCATCATGGGCATGTTATCTTCCATCAGCTTTGGAGTGGTCTTGATATTGCAGCAGCTAAACAGGTTCGGCAATCCAGAATAACGCGCCATACAGCCGACCATATCCTTGGCGGTATTGCCATCGCCAAGCCTTGCCATCACTCCACTTATCCAGGCACGGCTGAAGCTGGTGTTGCCACCACCGTTGCGAATGCGCTTTTCAATGCTTTTTCGCACCGCCATAAATAATTCCGCATCATCTTCTGTGATCGCATTGTACGGATATGCGCCGATAACATGAGATTGATGCCTGTGCCCAGGCTCGCCTTCTTCGGCTTCGATGCCCCATTCAAGGATGGCGCCATCCTGGCCAATATGCACCGGGGTCAGCTTTTTAGCGGCAGTCTTGATTTCCTCTTCAAATTCATTGGGAATCTCTACATCGGTCCTGCCATTAGACTGCAATACTTCCATTGCTGCCAAGCAATCTTTCATTAGCAGGGCGATCAATTCAGAATCCATTGCAGACATACGGCAGAAGGAAACTTTTTCGCCGAGATTTGTGTAATAAGTGCTTTCCGGAGAAGTTGTGACGCCCATGATCAATTCCCCGTCGCTTTCCTCCATAAAGTCCAAAATAAATCGCAGCGCATCACGCATAATCGGCCATGCGCCTGCAAGGAAATCAAGGTCCAGGGTGTAGCGGTAATGTTCCCACATATCCACCGCAATCCATACACCACCGGTGAACCAATACGAGCAGTGCGCTCCGGCATCCTGTACGGCCGTATCCGCCCAAATATCGGAGTTGTTATGCAAAACAAAACCGCGACAGCCATACATTCGTTGGGCGGTGATAATGCCGTTTTGCCGGATACGTTCTGCAAATTGGTAATATGGTTTAAAACAAATAGATAGATTAGCGGAATCAGCGGGCCAGTAAGCCATCTGTAAATTAATGTTAGTGGTAAATTTCCCGTCCCAAATAGACAGTAGATCACGGCACCAAATTCCTTGAAGATTGGCAGGAAGCACACAATCGCGGCTGGAGCTGAGCAAAAGATACCTTCCAAAGGAAAACAGCAGTAATGCAAGATAATCATCCAGGGTTTGCCAATCGGCAGATATACCCAACAAGCTGAGATCATCTTTTTCAAAAGCTTGGAATACCTTATTCATCGGTAGCAGACCAGCGATTGCCTCTGCGGTTTCAAGATGGATCGAAACATTGGTGAATAACGGGCTCCATTCAGCGATATGATCGCGCTGGCAGGCCTCGAATCCTTTTGCTAAGGCGGCTCGGCAACGTTCGACGCAAATGCTTTCGATATCTTCGTGTTCGAAATTGGTGCTTGCTGCAACAAACATCGTCACTTCACTGGCTTTCTCGAAGACGAGTTTATCGCCAATGGTGACCACATCACCGTTGCCGGTTCCGAATAATGCGCCCCTGAAGCGCAGCCCGGTTTCCCCTCCGCAGGTACCGCGCATGACTACCCCGTTGGGGAAATAGCGAGCGAATTCATCCATATGAGTGGCATAGCTAAAATTGCCAACGCGTTCGCCTCGCTCGATACCTGCGGAAAAACGCAACACAGGCTGTGAAGCGCATAAGCGAATGGCAATTACAGAATCGGGACGGCTGGCAAATGCGGTGAGCTCATAGGATACGCCGTCCATGATATAGCTTTCGGTGACAATAGCTGTTTCGAAATCGAGCAGGCGTTGATAATTCTCAACCTTGCCAACATCATTGAAAAAATCAAGAAAAAGTATGCCCAGGGTGGAATAATGTCTTTGGGTTTCGGGTGTCCCTGTCAAAGCGACTTTAGCAAGCTGCTGGGCTTCGCGAATACTCCCTTTACGCATCAGGGCGCGTATTTTACTCATGTAGTGAATGGCATCCGGATTGTTGCGGTCTCTGGGGCCGCCATACCAGACTGTCTCCTCATTAAGGATGATATGTTTTTCCTGCAGCCCCCCAGGGATCATCGCTCCGAGCCGACCATTTCCAACCGGCAATGCCTCATCAAACCTCATAGAAGGCCTGTCAAACATGAGTTTTAAATTCTTATTTAATTCCATAACGTTTTTCGCTCCCGTAGTTACAAATGATTTTGCACCATTACAGTTTCAATCTCTTCTATGGTTGCCGGAATCGATGCGGAAAGGTTCTCGCAGCCGTCAGCAGTCACGAGCACGTCATCCTCAATACGTAGCCCGATGCCCCACTCACGTACATAAATTCCTGCATCCACTGTGAACACCATGTTCTCAGCCATAAGCTCTTCATATCCACCGACATCATGGGTATCAAGGCCGATGTGGTGCGTTGTGTTATGCCAAACATATTTGCCAATATCAGCGAAGTCATCCAATAGACCTAATGCTTTGAGCCCTTGAAAGGATACTTCACGGCAAACGCGGTTCGGCATACTAAACAGTTCACCCGGACGTATCTGTGCTATCACAGCTCGATTGGCTGCATAAGCAATTTGGTATATCTGTGCCTGCCGCTCACTGAAATGGCCGTTTGCGGGAAATACACGCGAGATGTCCGTACAATATTCATCGTAAGCTGATCCTACATCGGCGAGGATTAAGTCGCCGTCTGCAGTAAGCTGCATGGGGAGCAAATAGTGCAGGTAAAAGATGCGCTCTCCAGCGGCTATGATGGGAGGAAACGCGCTATGGCGTTGTCCATGTGTAGCAAGCTCAAAATTGAACTCAGCTTCGAGTTGATATTCAAACATTCCGGGCTTGGCAACACGCATTATCCGGCGAATCCCCGCTTCGGTAATCTGTAACCCTTTACGGATTGCTACAATTTCCTCTTGGGCCTTGATTTTACGCATTGAACAGATAAGCGGATAACTATTCTTGATCATGATATGAGGATATCTGTCGCGTATACCTTTCGAAAATTGACGTTCAATATCGAAAGAACGTTCCGGCGCAAGCGTGTCTAGGCAAAGCCAAAGCGTATTGACTTGTTGGGAAGTGAGGAGAGCGTCCAAGGTTTTGTTTAGCTGGTTTATGTCTTCGATTTGCTCAATACCACAGAATTCGATGAGCTCTTCCTCGGTGAAGCGTCTGCCAGTCCATTTCTCACGCTCAATATCGGGTTTAAGGACAAACAAACGCTCACTGACGGAATCGCCCTTGTTTTGAAGCAGCAATGCAGATTGCTCCTGTTTTACACCTGTCAGATAAAGGAAATTCCGGTTTGTGAAAAATGGGTAGTTTTCATCTGCGGTCTTGTGTACACTTTCGCCGCTGAAAAATAGCATGACATCGCCAACGGTCATTTTCGCAGCAATTTTTTGTCTATTCTTGTTGTAAAAACTTTTATCCATTTGTGCAACCTTGGTTTGAGTTCGGCATTACAAGAGCGTGTTGACGCTGCTGTGGATAGAACAGAATGTCGTCCGCACTACTGGTTATCCTCATAAGAAATGTAAGGATTATCCGCACAGTCTTCGGAAACAATAGGGTAGTCATATTGATGCCGTTTTACTCAATGCCTTCGCGAGAAATTTTCCGTAGTCATCATTGCCAATCTTTCCTATAAAACTTGATTTCACTCACAGTGTCACCAGCCCAATAGAAACATTAACCGGTATACTTCCAAGACCTTTCTCGAAGGTCAGAGATTCGATGATCAAGACCCTAACCTATGTTGAAACAGAACCGATAAGCTTCTCATCTATAAAAAAGTCCTTAGCCATCGAACTAACCTCTGATGCTATTTACAAGCATGATATTGGTACCAACATCTTTCAATCGCCCATAAGTGATTTTGCTAGTCGCGCAGCCGCGCTAGCATCGGGGCTATAGCCATCTGCACCGATCTTTTTAGCGTAATCTTCAGTCACTGGTGCGCCACCAATCATTACCTTTACCTTGTCCCGAATACCTGCAGACTTAAGCGCTTCAATCGTCGTTGCCATGTTGGTCATGGTGGTGGTTAAAAGTGCTGATAGAGCGATGATATCCACGTGTTCGTTCTGCACTAATGCCACGAACTTGTCTGGTTCCACATCATTGCCAAGGTCTTTGACCTCAAACCCCACACCCTCCAGCATCATACCCACCAAGTTCTTTCCAATATCGTGCAAGTCGCCCTTGACGGTTCCAATAGCCACTCTTACAGCCGATTTCACACCGTTTTGTACCAGTTGCGGCTTAAGAACTACAAGCCCAGTTTGCATGGCTCGAGCTGCAATGAGCATTTCAGGCACATAATATTCACCTGACTCAAATAGCCTTCCTACTTCGGTCATAGCGGCAATCAGCCCTTGCTGCATGATCTGATCGGCCGAAGCCCCAGCATTCAGAGCGGTTTCCACACCGGTTTTCACACCAGTAGCATCACCATCTAAAACGGCTTTATAGATAGATTCGGTGTACTCCATTTATGCTCTCCTTGCACAAGAACTTGTTTGATTTCTGGCAAACTAATCTCATCCAATCATCAAGTTTCTCAAATATTCGTCTTATTCCCTGCACCGTAGGTCAATAATAAATTGGTTAATATTTTGAAATCGTCGGTGCAAATAATCGCCTTCGCGTTCTCACCTCTCTTCTCTAACTCAATATTAGAATTGATTTCCGCAGGCAAATCATCAAACAGGATACTGATTTTCCGAAACATGGACCAAATGATCGCTTTGGTCTCTTTAAAAAATTTCAATTTTTCCACAGACAGGCACTTCTTCAATACTTCGAGAAATTCAAAACTGGTCTCTTGTTTTATGAAACGAATATATCCACAACCTTCAGGCTCGAAAGGATTGGTCATACGACATCACAATCAATTAATTCATTTATATTCCCTATCATCGAAATAACAGTGTTGACTCGAATATTTAGTACACCGATTTCCTTCATCTTTTTTACTATTCCTTACGATGATCTATGCTTGATACTAGAGGATGCTGAAGATTCTGTGTTTATAATGTTCAAATGACCTCTTTGCTTGGCTTATGATAATTATTCCGTCAATCTTACAACCAGGATTTAAAGACTGTCTCAATATTTTCTTTCGGATTATCTCCTCCCCATTCGCATTGGGCAATGACGCCACCTGTTCCGTCATCTAGCGCTCTGCGAACCCGCATGACTGCTTCATGAACTTCCTCAGGTGTTCCAAATGGCAGTATATGCTGCCTATCCATTTCTCCCCAGAAGGTTACTTTGCCTTTGTATAGGCGAGCCAATTCTTCAATATCCATTGTGAAAAGCTGTGAGTTTATGGCATCCATGCCTACTTCGATCAGATCCCCAAAGATAGCTTGCGTATAACCGTCAGTATGGAAAAAAACAAACTTGCCGGCTGCATGAATAATCTCGCAATACTCTCTGTAGAGAGGTTTGAAGATTTCGCGCCAGATTTTGGGGTTGATCAATAATCTCTGATTAGAACCCCAATCATCCATGAGGAATATTGCATCTACATTCGATGTACACCATTGTCGAACGTCTTCTAG
>CAYLPS010000078.1:0-15478 GCA_964385625.1 uncultured Anaerolineaceae bacterium
CCCCATGAGCATCCTG
Source organism: uncultured Anaerolineaceae bacterium (assembly GCA_964385625.1). GTDB lineage: Bacteria > Chloroflexota > Anaerolineae > Anaerolineales > UBA4823 > FEB-25. The sequence goes on from CAYLPS010000078.1 coordinate 17, forward strand.
GCCGCCAGGCAGAGGCGCTATCCTGCCAGCACGATCACCGTGCAGGAAACTCTCGAACCTGGCGCCAACTATAACCGCCATTACGCCTGGTACGATTCAGACGGCTTGCGTATCTACGGCCTGCTCACCATACCCTTCGGCCAAAAACCGGCCGGCGGCTGGCCCGCGATCGTCTTCAATCACGGGTATATTGCTCCCGCTGCGTACCAAACCACCCAGCGATACGTCGCCTATGTAGACCAGCTCGCCAAAGCCGGCTACATCGTTTATAAAATCGATTACCGCGGGCACGACAGGTCAGAGGGCCAGGCATTGGGTGCTTACGGCGACCCTGGCTATACCACCGATGTGCTCAATGCAGTCTCTGCCCTGCAAGCCTATCCTCTGGTCGATCCAACCCGTATCGGTATGTGGGGGCATTCCATGGGAGGCTTCCTCACCCTCAGGGCGATGGTAATTTCTCATGATATCAAGGCTGGGGTGATCTGGTCGGGCGTGGTGGGCTCTTACCCCGCTATGCTGTGCTGCTGGCGCCATCCGCTCCCCAGGGTGCCCACCCTCTCCCCCGACCCCGATTATCACACCAGCTGGCGCGACCAGTGGACCAATGTTTTTGGCCCACCTGAAGTGAACCCTCAATTCTGGGATTCGCTCTCCGCCAATACCTACCTTGCAGACCTCTCGGGCGCCTTGCAGATTCATCACGATGTGGCTGATTCCGACGTACCGGTGCAATTTTCACAAGACCTGTACCAGGATATCCTGGCTATCAAGGGCCACGTGCCGGTGGAATATTATGAGTATCCCGGGGATGACCACGACATTGCCGGTTATTTCAACCTGGCAATGCAACGGACGATTGGATTTTTTGACATATATCTGAAGGACGGGGGATGAAATATAAATAACAAACCCACCGCTTACAGAAATAATAAAAAGGCCGGTCTCCGCCGGCCCTTTCTTCACGCATTTACGCTTCAGTTTCCTTGATGGTCCCTACACGCGGTCCCAGGATTTTTTCCAACCCCTCCTGCTCCACGGTCTCATCTTTCAACAAGGTAGCCACCAGGGCATTCAGCTTATCGTGCTCGCGTTCCAGCAGAGCTTTCACGTCCCCGTGGGCCTGGTTCAAAATGGACTGGATATCCTTGTCAATCAGGGCAGCAGTCTGCTCGGAATATTCGCGCCCCTGGGTCAGCTCATATCCCAGGAAAGGCTGGTCTTCATCGTTTGCGAAAGCTTGCAATCCCAGGCTACCCATGCCCCAGCGGGTGACCATGCGCCTGGCAAGGCGAGATGCTTCCACCAGGTCGTTTTCAGCGCCGGTGGTGATATCCTCGCAGGCAATCTCCTCTGCTGAGCGCCCTCCCAGCATCACGCGGATGCGCGCCATCAGCTCATCCTTTTTGTAGTTATAACGGTCCTCTTCCGGCACCTGCTCGGTCACACCCAGGGCGCGCCCGTGAGGCACGATGGTCACCTTGTGCACCGGGTCGGTATTGGGGGTCATCCAAGCTACCAGCACGTGCCCCGATTCGTGGTAAGCCACTACCTTGCGGTCTTCCTCTTGCAAGAGCAGCGGACGCGCCTCGCCCAGGATAATGCGGTCGATGGCTTCCTCGAAGTCGCCCATGAAGACCTTATCGTGGTTTTTACTGGCGGCTACCAGGGCAGCTTCATTACACAGGTTGGCCAGGTCGGCTCCACTCAGGCCTGTGGTCGAGCGTGCCAGCTTGCCCAAATCCACATCTTCGCTCAAGTTCAGTGGGCGAGCATGAATTCTTAAGATGCCCTCACGCCCTTTCCGGTCAGGCAGGGCCACATTCACCTGCCGGTCAAAACGTCCTGGTCGCAGCAGAGCCGGGTCGAGCACGTCCGGGCGGTTGGTGGCTGCCAGGATGATGATCTCGTGGGTGATGTCGAAGCCATCCATTTCCACCAGCAGCTGGTTAAGGGTCTGCTCGCGCTCGTCGTTCACCGTGCCAATCCCCGCACCACGCCGGCGTCCCACTGCATCCAGCTCGTCGATGAACACGATGGCAGGGGCAGTGGCCTTGGCCTGCTCGAACAGGGTGCGCACCCGGCTGGCGCCCACCCCCACGAACATCTCGACGAACTCAGAAGCGCTGATGTTATAAAAAGGCACGTTGGCTTCACCAGCTACGGCACGGCCTAACAGGGTTTTCCCCGTGCCGGGTGGGCCCACCAGCAGCACGCCGCGCGGGATGCGCGCTCCCAGCTTATGGTACTTCTGCGGATTGCGTAGAAAATCCACCACTTCCTGCAGCTCACGCTTGGCTTCATCGGCGCCCGCCACATCCCTGAAAGTAACCCTGTTCTGATCCTCCACGAAACGGCGAGCTTTGCTCCGTCCAAATGAGAAAATCGACTCCTGCCCTCGGCTAGCTTGCCGGCTGATCAAGACGAAGAACGCGATCAACAACAGGATGGGCAGGCCATATTCAAGCAGCAGGGTTAATATCGGGCTGGCCGGAGGGGCCACGGTAATCTCCACGTTCTGAGCAGTTAACAGCGGGAGCAACGTGGTGTCTCCCACCACGTCGGGGAAGTTGGTGGTAAAGGCAGTATATGTCATCGTCTGCGTGGAAGATGGGGTACTGCCAACTGTGGGTGTGGTGATGGGAATCAATGCGTTATAAGCCAGCGGTTGGTTAAATGTCCCGCTGATTGAGCTGCCATTGATATTGACGGTTTGCACGTGGCCGTCTTTCACCTGGGTGATAAAAGTGCTGTAAGGTATGCTCACCTGGGTAGTATTACGCGGCCAAAAAGCGTATACATTCCAGACCAGCAATGCCAATAGGATGATCCACCAGATGGGGCTGATGCCTGATCTCTTGGGTTGTTGTTGCTGTTGATCCATCTTTTCTCTCCTTAGATTCTTCTATTATTTTATCGCGATGAATAATTGGAAAAAGTATAAAATCTTTAAAATATTATGAGTAGTCTGGTACTCGTAACGGCGTTAAAAATTTCCCACCCTGTTTTGTTTACACGGCTTGAAGAGAAGCTCCACGCTTGCAGCCCCCTTCTTTTGGCTATCTGGTGATCTAAATCTGTTGCCCCTTGTACTGGCTCATGTACAAATGATAGAAGAAACCCTTCCTATCCAGTAGCTGCTGGTGGCTGCCCTGCTCGACAATTTCGCCTTCATTGATCACAATCACGTTGTCAGCATCACGGATGGTGCTTAGGCGGTGGGCGATGACGAAACTGGTGCGCCCCTCCATAAGGCGTAGCAAGGCCTTCTGGATGCGGGCTTCTGTGCGCGTATCCACCGAGCTGGTGGCCTCATCCAGGATTAAAATCCCCGGATCCGAGAGGATGGCGCGAGCGATGGCCAGCAGCTGTCTCTGCCCCTGGCTCAGGTTGCCAGCCCTCTCTGAAAGCTCCGTCTGGTAGCCATCCGGCAGCTGTCGGATGAAGTGATCAGCATCTGCCATGCGGGCTGCCTGCATCACATCATCGTCGCTTGCTTCCAGTCGCCCATAGCGGATATTTTCCATCACGGAATCTGAAAACAGGAAGGTATCCTGCAATACGATGCCCAGCTGCTGCCGTAAATCATCCCGCTGGATCAAGCGCAGGTCTTTTCCATCGATGCTAATACTGCCGCTGTCGATCTCGTAGAAGCGCGAGAGCAGGTTGATCAATGTCGTCTTGCCCGCACCTGTCGGGCCAACCAGGGCGATGATCTGCCCGGCTTTGGCTTCCAGTGACATATCCTTGATTACCGGTTTATCGGGTACGTAACTGAAATTCACGTGCTCGAAGCGCACATCTCCATGGAGCATATCCAGTGGGTAAGCCTCGTCCACATCGGCGATCTCGGGGTTCGTATCGATCACCTCGAACACACGCTCGGCACCTGCCAGGGCGGCCTGGATGGAGTTGTACATATTCGCCAGCTGGCGCAACGGGTTGATGAAGTTCTGCCCATAGGTAATAAATGCCGCGATGATACCCACACTTACCAAATTGCGCAGCGCCAGCCACCCACCGAAACCTGCCAGCACAATGACGAATAAATTGCCCAACTGACCAGTTAAGGGCATGAGCAGCAGGGCATAACTGTTGGCAGTTACGCCAGCCTTGAAAACCGCATCATTCTTCTGGCGGAAATTCTCCACCACCGACTCATTGCGCCGAAATGCTTTTATGATCTTCTCGCCGCTGATGGATTCTTCTTCCACCGCGTTCAGCTCTCCCAGGCTCTTCTGCAGCTCCTGGTATCCTTTGCGCGTGTAGCGAGCCACAAAATTGGTCACCAAATACATGATGGGTAGCACAATAAAAGATGCCAGTGCCAGCCAAAAATCGAGCACGAACATCGCCACCAGGATGCCCACCATGGATAACACGCTGGCAATCAGCGAGGTAACGTTCTGCGATACCGCCTGGTTGATGGCGTCGATGTCGTTGGTCAGGCGGCTCATCAGCTCACCAGCCGGGTTGCGGTCAAAAAAGCTGAGCGATAGCTTTTGCAGGTGGGTGAACAAATCCTTGCGCATCAGCTTGAGCGCCCTCTGCGAAACATTGGCCATGGTCCAGTTGCTGGCAGCCTGGAATAAGTTATACAGCAGGTAAGCGCCAAGCATCTCCACGGCGATCGTAAATAGCTGTGCCCTATCCAGCTGGGCAATCGCCCCATTGATCGCCTGGCTCATTAAGTAAGGTCCAACCAGCCCTAACAGCGTGTATATGATCACAAATGCCAGCACCATCACCAGCCGGAGCTTGAACGGTGCCAGGTATGCCACCAATCTGAGCGCAGCGTTGCGCGGGTTTTGGGCTTTCTCGATTTTGCCGTGGTCAGCAGCTCTGCGCTGCCCCATGACCACGCGCATGCTTCCCGCCCCATAACCTACGTGTTGGGTGCTCATTGGGCAGCCTTCCGCAGCTGAAGCTCGCTATCCTGCGCCAGTTGGTTCCCATTGCCCAGCTGTGAAGCATAAATTTCCTGGTAGATGGGGCTGGATTGCATGAGCTCCTTATGCGTCCCCTGGGCCACGATTTGCCCCTGGTCCATCACCACAATTTTATCGGCATTCAATACGGTGCTGATGCGCTGGGCAACCACGAAAGTGGTGTGGTTGTATAGCTGGCTATCCAGGGCTTCCTGGATGCGGTTCTCAGTCTCCACATCCACTGAGCTGGTGCTGTCATCCAAAATCAGCACCCGCGGTCGCATGAGAAGTGCCCGAGCAATTGCCAGGCGTTGCTTCTGACCACCTGAGAAATTCGCTCCCCGCTGCTCCACGTGAGTGTCATATCCACCGGGCAGCTCCATGATGAATTCATGTGCCTGGGCAGCCTTCGCTGCTGCTATCACCTCATCATCACTGGCTGATGGCCGCCCGTAGCGGATGTTATCCCGGATGGTGCCGGTAAACAGCACCGATTCCTGGGGCACCACCCCAATTCCTGCCAGCAGCGAATCCTGCTTGAGAACCCTGACATCCTTCCCATCGATGGTCACCCGCCCACTGGAGGCGTCGTAGAAGCGCGGCACCAGGTTTACCAGGCTGGATTTTCCCGAGCCTGTTGCCCCCAGGATGGCCACTGTCTGGCCTGGTTCTGCCACCAGGTCCACCTGCCTGAGCACCGGCTCGTCGCTGGCGCCGTTATAGTAAAAACCCACATTTTCAAACACCACTCTGCCCGCTGTATTGGCTGTCAGCTCAATGGCATCTGGCCGGTCTTGCACCTCGGGGGTCACATCCAGCACCTGGTTGATTCTCCTGGCTGAAGCGATGCCGTTTGCCCAGGTCTGTGAAAGCTGGGTCATCATCACCAGGGGCGTCATGGTGGTGAGCAGGTAATTGTAGAAGGCAACGATCTCTCCCACGGTCATTCCACCCCGAATAGTCTGCAAACCGCCAAAATAAATCACGCCCACCATTCCCAGGTTGATAAAGACGGTCAGCACTGGAGACATGGTGGACATGAAGCTCATCACTCGCACCGACTGTTCGGTATAGCCCTCATTGGCGCTCTCAAAGCGCTCGTTTTCGAAATCCTCCCGCACAAAAGCCTTGACGATACGCGTCCCGGATATGTTCTCCTGCAAGACGTTATTCAGACGGTCAAGCTTCTGCTGCACGCTGCGGAATAGCGGGGCCATCTTCCCAACGAAAAATACGATGACCACTGAAGTGACCAGCAGCAAGGGCAGCATACCCAATGCCAGGTCGTGGTTGGTGTTGAACATCAAGATCAGGCTGCCAATCATCAGCAGCGGCGCCCGCGTTCCGATGCGCAGCGAGATTTGGAATACGCGCTGCACGGCCTGCGAATCGCTGGTCAACCGTACGATCAGCTGGCCTGTTTTCGCCCGGTCCAGGTCACCGTAGGAGAACGATTGGATTTTCGTAAAAATAGCGTCCCGCAGGTCACGCCCGTAATTCTCGCTCACACGTACGGAGGTGAGGTTGTTACCAATGGCGATCAAGAAGCTGGTGACAGAAATGCCCAGCATGATCAGTGCAGTCGAAATCACCACTTGCTGGTTTTGCTGCTTGATGCCGGCATCAATGATCCGCTCAACCAGCTTGGGGATGCTCAGGTCTGCAACAACCAGGGTTGATAATAAGGCCAGAGCTGCGACGGCGTGCCGCCAGTATGGCTTGATATAAGGAAACAGTTTGAATATATCTTTCATCGCTTGTAATATTGATATGTTGACCATGCCAGCATTACAGCACGAATCCCAATAATACACTCATTTTCTTATTCAGTCATTAGAAATTATAGAATAATCTTCCCGCGCAATGCCAGGTAAGAATATTCTGCCGTGAATACCAACAGTTTTCCCAACCCATAGCTAAAGAAAAGAAGGCTGGTATTTATTCATTACCTAATGAAATGTATTGTAACGCGCCGGTTTATAAACAGGCATTCAGCTAGCTGGTTATAACCTGCAATGATGCTCGACATGCCTGGCAAGCTGCTCGGTGACTGCCCGGACGATGGCGTCAGGTACCCCCTCGGCAACCGTGGATTGCAAACGCAGGTCAATCTGGTCATTGACGTAATCGACCACCAGGAATTGGCCATCAGTGGTCATCGCAATTTCCGTGGAAAACAGGTTCAAACCGCACAGGTCAGCGATTTCTGCAGTAATTTCGTCCAGCGGGTCGAGGCTCAGGCATAGCTTCTCTGCGTCACTCACCGGCGTATAAACGTGGGTAGCCGGGTCCCACCAGCTGGGAAAGGTTCGACCGGCACAATAAATCACCCGAAACCATGCCGGGCGATCGCGCAGCCTGACGGGATCGACATGTGCCTGCAAGAGGTACTGGTCGGCGCCGTGTTCCTTACGCACGGCCAACACCTGCTCCCATGAAGTGGCATTGACCATTACCCCCACGCCCCCGCTGCCGTGGGCCGGCTTGATGGTGAACTGCTCCCCCAGCTTGTACAGGTCGATTGGAGTGATATCAGGCTGCTCGAGGTAGGGCAGCAAAACGAAGGTAAGCGGAACATTCAAGCCATTTTCAACCAGCCGTGTGTGCATTTCGGCTTTATTCCAGGTGTGTAAGGACTGCTCGAAAGGATTAATGGATCGGATTTCACCCTCACTCACCCACTGGACCAACGGCATAAAATCAGGATCTTCATCAGATGCGCGATCAAAGAATACCCTGCAGCTCAGCTCGCCTCCCACCAGCGAGCTCAGCATCTGAGGCAGGTTTTCAGGTTTGATTTGGAGGAGTGATATACCATGAGATTGGCAGCTCAAATCGAGCAGACCGATAAAATCAGCATCATAGATCCAATTCCAGGCAACACACAGGTCATAAATATCCATTAACTCACCGGCTTACCCCTCCCTTGCTATGGTGATGATCGTGAAAGTGTCGCCATGCAGCTCTTTACCATCTATAAAAGTAAACCGCAGTATATCACAAATGAATTCAGATGAAAATCATAATATTTGGCTGAAATTAGTCTGCATACTGCGGGGGAGCAATAAACATTCATGCAACGCCCACTTATTTGCGGTGGGGTCATCGCCACCAGGATAAGAGCTTTTACCTTGCCAGCTGGTCCTGGTGGTCTTTGCAGGCAGCACAGGCAGGCCACCCGGTTTTAAGCGAGCCTATTGCTATACACGCACCGGCAGTAATTTCCCCACTTGTGCCATGTGGTCTTCCATCAGGCAGCGAGCGCGCTCGATCATCGCATCCATCATCCTCTGCCCTTTTTGGGTCAGCTCGTCGGTAGTCAGTGGATTCGAGAAAGTGAGGCGTGGGTTGACAGTCACTGAGTTTGGGAACACCATCTGCTGGATCACTTGCAGGAACTCAGCCACCTGGCGCTGCTTCCGTTCATCGCCCACCAGGCGAATGAGCGGATTCTTTCGCCAGTTTGCCGCCAGCACCCCACTTACAATGGTCAGCAGCACGCGCGTCTGGGGAACATGGCGTAACATGACCTCCAGGCTGGGTGACCATCTCTGCAATTCCTCGGGGGCTTCGGGCGATAAGGCCGGGTCGGGATCGATGCTGCCCGTAGGGAAGATCAGCACCGCCCCCCCTCCCTGCAGGTGGCGGATGGCAGCCCGCAGGACTCCCATCTGCTCGTACACATCCATGCTGGTATAGATGAGGTTGCGGGCTGAGTTACGCATCCTGCGCATGAACGGCCTGCCCGTAACGATGATCTTCAGATCAGGGCGTGGGATATTGGCGGTAATCACCAGTGAATCACATGTTCCGGGATGGTTGGAAGTGATCAGTAAAGGGCCTTCTTGGGGAATATTCTCCACATTTTGGGCTTCATACGTGTTCGCAAATGCCGGCAATACACGACGCGCCGCTTCTCGTATGCCATATTGTTCCACATAATGGTCAAACGAATTGGCCAGCCGCGCAAAGCGGTGGGCAGGCAGCCTGAACACAGGACCGAATGTCTTGCGTACCCAGCTTTCTGGCGAGGTTCTAAATAATTTGAATACCTCGTCAATGATGTATTGTGTTAATGCTTCGATATCAGAATTTCGTTCCATAATCTTTTCGTTCATGGATGATGGTGATCCATCAACCCCTATTATTCTGTTACCATTATTATATATAAACCCCTGTAAACATTCAAGAGAGGTAAATATATCGATAACAACCTATCGGGTGGTCAGGAAGATATCCTGGTTAGCATTCGTGTCACTCGGAACCAGGTTGGTGGCATTTGACATGTATACCACCGTCCTTCCATCAGAAGTGATATAAGGTCCGTAAGCCAGGTCGATGCTATTCTCACTAATGACAGTAAAACCGGATGAATCGTTCCCTTGAGAGCCATTGCTGGAGTTGGAAATCCGCACGGTATCTCCCGTTTGCCGATCATGCACGAAGACATCCATCACCCCGTTGGTGTCTACGGCAACAAGGTTCGTGGCATTCGAGCCGAATGTTACATATCGACCGTTGGCACTGATCGATACCCCATAAGAGCCGGCATTGGCCTGCGAGCCATCACTCGCCACCGATACACGTGTGGTTTCGCCCTTATCGCGATCATGGACGAAGATATCCCACGCACTGTTGGTATCATCCGGCACCAGGGTGGTGGCCAATGAGGCGAAAGCCACAAATTTGCCATCCTCTGAGATAGCCAGGGCGAACACCTGGGTGCCGTTATCCGTCTGATCTCCGTTGCTTGAGAGCGATACGAGGATTGTTTTACCCGTCTGGCGATTGTATTCGAAAACATCACGGTAGCCATTCGTATCATAAGGCACGATGTTGGTGGCGTCGGAGGCATAAGCCACATATCGCCCATCCGCCGAAATCATCGGGTATTCAGATTGGGAATTAGCCTGGGTGCCGTCGAAGGCACGCGAGATATAGCTGGTTGTGCCGGTTTTGCGGTCCCGCAGGAAAATATCCCATGAATAATTCGTATCAGATGTCACCAGGTTGTCGGCATTCGACATGAATACCACATACTGGCCGTCCCTGGATACGGATGACCAGAAGGATAAATCATCACCCGATTTCCCATCGGTGGCCACCGAAATCAGCTCGGTTGTGCCGGTGTTCATATCATGCAAGAATACATCCCCATAGGTATTGGTATCGTTATCCACCAGGTTGTCAGCATTAGAGCTGAAAGTCACGTAGCGCCCATCTGCAGAGATGAAAGGCCAAAACGAGGAATCATCGCCTTCGGTGCCTTTGCTCGACACAGAAACCCGGGTGATTGTTCCCTTGGCATTGTCACGCACGAAGATATCAGTGGCGCCGTTCATATCTCCACTCACCAGGTTGCTGGCATCGGAAGTAAAAGCCACGTAGCGCCCATCTTCAGAAATGGACGGCTGTTTCGAGCGATTGTCTGCTTGCTCTCCGGTTCCAGGCTGTGAGACGCACTGGGTGCCGCTGGTGGGGGTGTATGCTGTGGTACATGCTGCTGAAGCTACAAGGGTAAGTAATAACACGGCGGCAACCATGACGCGAAAACGTAAATTCATGACCATACTGACCTCGTCGATAAAACAACACACTTCAACATGGAATGGCTTGATTCCATCTTGAATAAAATTTGGGGGGTGTCAGGACCACACTGTAACGATGGATGAGTATACCACCATCGGGCAGAGGATTGAGAAATTTGCTGCCGGACTATATGACTTTGGTCAGCTATGCGCCCTGGTAGGCTCGACGGTGATTTCCACGCTGTAATTTGCCACCAGTTGCTCGAAGGTCAAGCTCATTTGAGGCAGATATTTCGTGTATTTCTCCTCAAAGCCAGGGTGGGGAGCAGAATAGCCATATCTAAGTCTGGCGTTACCCATCAGCACCACCACATCGTTGCCCATCACATCCACGCCCTGAAAATTCAGCGACACCCTGGGGTTGTGCTCGATATTGCGGATGCGAAAAGATCCAGGCTGGCTGTAAATGATGATGGATTTTTCATCCCAATAGAACCACACTGGGTTGGGTTGAGGCGCGCCCTTGGGAGTGACCGTGGTCAGCCAGATCACCTCTTCCATTCGCAGGCGTTGCATCACCTGCTTGCCGAATTCTGTCGTCGGGTCGATCATTTCTTCTCCATTTTTTCCTTTGTTGTTGAGCCAAAATCTTTCAATATTATATACGGCAATGGACAATCCGCACGAAAAAACACTCGAAAGCCGTTTCTCGATACTTCTCTCACCAAATTGTGTGTTTTTGGATGAAAAGGCCCGGGCGGCTGGCCCTGTTCTATGCCGGCGCAAGCAGGTGAGTGACCAGCACCCTCAATCCAATACCAATCAGGATGATGCCCCCCACAACTTCCATCGACTTCCCGATACGCAATCCAAGCTGGTTTCTCACCGTCAGGCCAACCAGTGACAGCAGTGCCGACACCCCCCCGATGAGCAGTGCCGCCCAGTATACGTTCACCGACAACAGTGCCAGGCTGAGCCCTACCGCCAGTGCATCGATGCTGGTTGCCACACTCAACGCTACCAGGGTCATGCCTCGTGATGGGTTTGCAATGCTGCTCTCTTCACCGATTTTACGCAAACCATCCCCGATCATCCTCACGCCCACAAAGAGCAGCAAAATGAATGCAATCCAGTGGTCCACTGCACCGATATATCCCACCACCGTTCTGCCCGCCAGCCAGCCCAGCAGGGTCATGGCTCCCTGGAACAGGCCAAAGTGGAAGAATAGCCGGAAAGTTGCCCGGAATCCTTTGGCTGTGCCGGCGGTGCCCACTCCCAGCGACACGGCGAAACAATCCATGGCAAGGCCAATTGCGATGAGAAGGATGGTCCAATATGGCATTATTTATGCTAAACCTGCCTGGCCTCTCGAGTGGAGAATTATATCATTGCTGATAGGCAACCATAAGCGCTATCCATGGCATGATCGTAAAGTTTGTTCCATGCTCTTGATTGCTGTCGCTGTTTATTAATCGATAACCCTCCTCCTGGGACCTTAGGGAGGAGGGTCAAAGATAGTGGCGGAAATTTGTTATGGATTCTTTTGCGCCATCGGCATCAACATGCGGTACAGAATGGTTTGCAACGTGTACTCGAAGTGGTTGTTCTCAGGGTTGGTATCGATATCATCTGGATTGTCACCCCATATGTCGATCATATTCGTCATCTCAGTGCCGGGAAGTACATCCTCATCGATTTGCACCACCAGGTCAAAGGTGACGGTTTGGTCAGACCACAGCGTCCCCCAGCTCCACACCACCTGCTGGCCGTTGATGCTCTCCGGTTCCCAGGGGGTGGATGGATCCCAATAGCCGATCGCCTCCACGAAGGTCATCCCCTGGGGGAGCGTCTCGGTGATGTGGCTGCCCATTTCCGGGTCTGTGGACCAGGGCCCTTTGGCCAGGTTGCCAAACTCCACCGTGTAGGTCACCAGCTCTCCGGCGCGCAGATCGCCGCCTTTCAGCCACTTGCGAACGAACACGTCTGGCCCGGTCACAAATGATACCTCATCGTGGTTATCCTCCGGAACGATATCGTCAAAATCGGAGATATCCGCCTGGTTGCTAAAGGTCAGCCCCTGGATGCCGATATCCTCAGAAGCCAGGTCTACGTTCAACATGGCGCTGGCTGTCTCACCCGGGTTGAGATAATCCAGGTAGTAGATCACCTGGTGGTTGGCTTCATCCACCTCGCAGCCGGTGAACGGCCCGTGATTCCACCAGCAGCCGCTCACTGTGGTGGAAACCGGGTAGGTATCGGTCACCACCGGGTCATCCAGGTATTGGGTGCCGATGTTAAGGATGCGCAGCTCGTAGTTCAGCTGGCCCTCCCAGTTCCAGCCCCAATTGGTGTGCTTATCCACCCGCAGGTTGGACCCCTCCCCGTTGACGGTTTCCTCGTAGGTCAGCAGGTTGTCATCGTAACGGTATTCCAGCACATCCCCTACCACTTTATTATCAAATACCAGCAGGGTGCCGGGTTGTGTATCCTCAGTAATTTTAAATTGGACACCGATGTTTCGCTGATATCCATTCAAGAGGTTGCCCAGGTCCCATACCAGGTATTCATCGGTGACGATAGTGGGTGTGAAGGGCATCCAGTTACCCCAATCCCAAGTATAAGCATACAGAAATTCCGTTCCGGCAGGCAGGGTAGTGGTCACCAGCGTGCCTGGCATGGGCATATTGCCCCAGTTCGATAGGCCGAACTCGATGGCGATATTGCCACCGGGAATGAACTGTCCCTCCACCCAGTTTTGATTAAGATGCAGGTTATATTCAGGATGTCCCACCGGATGATCCATGCTAGCGTAGTTATTCTCTGGGTCAACATCACTAGCAGCCCATAGCCAGGCCTCATTGTGTAAGTTCATATCTTGTTCAGCTTGCTCTGATAGATGCACGTTGATAGCAACCTGGCTGCACGTATTCCCGCTTATCGTCGGGCGGGTCAGCACCAGCTGGTTTGCATCTTCGGTCACTGTTTCCCAGCCTGGTTCGTTCGCCCACCAGCTCACCAGGGTGGTGGATAGTGGCAGGGTGTCGGTAACGTAGACCTGTGAGCTTGAATTTTCATAGCTGTTGCACACGTTGAGCTCATAAACGTAATCCTGCCCCGGCGCCGGTACCCACGTCCAGGGCCACATGTTGATGCTCAGGTCGAATTCCGAGTTATCCGAGACGCCCGATTCCCAGCTGGAGTACAACCGCCCTTCATCCTGGTAATAATCCATGCTGCTGTGGATCAACGCTTCAGTGAAGACATCACTGCCGGGTGGGTTGACCACCTTCAGGAAGACGTAGAACACCTGCTCCGATAGATGACTATATGGTAGCTCGCCCACCTGCCAGATGATTGGGTCAACCGGGTCACCCGTACCCGTGTGGTCGAATCCGCTGGTATCCGAGAGGTACACCATGCCCCAATACGCCTGCTGGATGGTCACATCAGGTGCGGCCAGCCAGCCGTCGTTGTTGTAATGCACCTCCAGCATGTAATTATTCCCGTAAGCCGGAATCCCTTGCCCCCAGATATTGATATATAAATTAGGCGCCGGCTCTTGGAACACGTTGATAACATGATCCCCCTCGTCCCAATACCCCACACCAAAGTCCATGCCAGGCAGGATATCGTACTGCCCGCCAAAATCGCAGGTGATCGAGCCTCCATTGGGATCAACTTCCATTCCCATGCCTACGCCATCGTTGGTCCACACGCCGCAGTCCACCCACACGGGGTCGGTGAGCCAGGGTACGTTCAGGTTGCCCTGGAAGGTATCCGTATCCACATCGAGCTCACCGGTGATCTCGCCCAGCTGCACGTCTGCACTGCGCTCATTGCTCAGGGTGACGTATACCTTGTCCCACACCTGGATATCCGGCTGCGAACCATCCCAGGTGAACAGGTCAGACCAGGTGGCGAAACCTGTATCCCCGCCCCAGCCTGGGTCCCCGGTCTCCCCGTGGCCTGTAGCGCGCAACTCGCCCAGCTCGTCGGTCACCGTGATCCACACCTGGTATCCCGCGTCGTATTGGCCCTCGATCCAATCATGTGCGTAATTCACATTAATTGCCAGTTGCAGATCATAGAATGGCCGGTGAAAGATGGTGGCGACATTGTAAGGCGGAAGGATATCGACGAAGCGGATATAGCCTCTGCCCTGGGGAGGATAACCGTCTATGGACTGTGAAAAGTCGCCCACCGCATCCGTGGTCGTGGTAATCACACTCCCATCCCAGTCTAAATGAATTTCTACTTCATGTTCCCCATAGCTGATATGGCCAAACACCACATCATTGCTCGAATCTCCATCGACCTGCATTTCGGGAACTATGACGACGACACTGTATGAACCTAGCTGGTCGGTAGCGGTGATCAGGTCACCGGGTGAAAGGTAGACAGGATGATCGGTTCCAAAATTCCCCGCCTCATCCACCCAACAGGTTAATTCATCACCCACTGATGTGGTGATGGTAATCACCTGGTTCGGCGTGGCGCCGCCCCACATCCAGGTCTGGTTGGATGGGCTTTGCCAAAACTCGAAACGGTCGATATCAGCCGGTGAGCTCGTGTGCCCGAGTGCTTCTGATTTTGCCTGGGCCTGCAAGCGCAGCTCATCAAGCACTGAGCCAGCCAGGTTGTGCTCATCCAGCGGGGCTTGCGTGCCCACCTGTGGCAGGGGTGGCAGCCCTTGAACCTCCGGCGGGTGCGATTGTGCTCCAACCAGCGCACTTTCCTGCAGGCTATGATTGATTGCCTGGTCGGTGTGGCTGGCGGCGGCAAAGGCAACCCCCACCAATCCACTGGATATGATCATGATGATGAGTAGCCATATGAACCGTATTTTTACGAGACGCTGTATGTCCATTGCATTCCTCCTCTGGGGTTTGTTTGGCTGACCTTGGCTTGTAGATTTAGCCTGGTTAAATAACATGGCTCACATCCATATCTTCTTTTTGTAAGATGGATGCCAATCCTTACTATGAAATTACACGATACTGTTTAGA
>CAYLPS010000079.1:0-15433 GCA_964385625.1 uncultured Anaerolineaceae bacterium
GCTCAACCACTTGATCCACAGTCAAGTGGTTGAAAATTACGCTCATGACGAAAATTAGCCCGAGCTTCCCTATAGCTCAAGCTGGCGATCACCGGTCGAATCTAATAAAGGTAGTGACTGAAAGCAATGCGGTTTACGGCCATGAAAAAGGCGTGAGGCCAGACCACCTCACGCCTCCCCCAAATGTAGATCGATTTGGGGGAGGGGAAAAACAATGGTGAAATTTTTATGTAGCTTTAATCTAATCGTAATGGCAATCGGGGAAATATCGGGGAAAATATCCTCGAAATCACCTGCATTGCGAGACCTGTGGAGAGCAGCAGGTGATGGTTAACGGTACGCTAGCAGCTTGAGCACGCAAAATCGAATGAATAGCGCTTCATAAATCGATCGCGGGGAAGAGATATTCATGGATTGGCCTCCCTAAGCCAAACACACACCCGCGAACCGGCAAAAAACCTTTTTGAGGGAGGTGAGGATGATGATTTCGAAGATGCGCAGCGTGCCACGCTGGAAAACGGCTGCTTTGAGTATCATCCTGGTACTGGTTGGAATTTTAGCTGCCTGCTCGCCTGCTTCCACACCGGATGGACAGGCGATCTTTGCCGAGAACTGCAGCGGCTGCCACACCATCGGCAGGGGTGACCTGACCGGACCGGACCTGAAGGGGGTAGCAGATCAGCAGCCCGAACAATGGCTGGTGAATTTCATCAGCAACCCGCAGCAGGTAATCTCATCGGGGGACCCAACCGCCACCGCCCTGGTGCAAAAATATAACAACATCAGCATGCCCAACCTGAAGCTGAGCAACCCGCAGGTGATGGCGGTGATCGCCTACCTCCGGGCGGCGTCGGGCGGTAGTGTAGCGCCAGCATCCCCCAGCAGCAGCCCGCAAACCAGCCTGCCGGCCGGTGACGCCGAGAACGGCAAAGCCCTGTTCCTGGGATGGGTGCGCCTGGAAAACCGCGCCCCCGAATGCGTGGGATGCCACAATGCCAACGAAGCGGGCATCCTGGGCGTGGGCACATTCGGGCCCGACCTGACCAACGTGTATACAAAGTATGGGGAAGCGGGGCTGGAAGGGATGCTTTCGCACCTGCCATTCCTGAGCATGAACCCCGAATACGTCAGCCACCCGCTTACCGCCCAGGAAAAGGCCGACTTGCTGGCGTTTTTCAAGAGCACCGCCGGGCAGCCGGTGGTGAATAAGGAACCCATCGTGATTGGGATCAGCCTGGTGGGATTCCTATTCATCGTGGCGACGATCGGTTTTTATTGGCGCAACCGGCTGCGAACCGTACGCCAGGAGCTGGTTAATGGGGCCCGGAAAGGCAAATGAGATGAGCATACCAGGCGACCGTACCAGGATAATTGCAGCAAGGAGGCAGATGTGAGCTGGATCCAGGACATTAACAATCCAAAATCGCGCCTGTGGGAGGAGTTCTATCGCAACCGCTGGCAGCACGACCGGGTGGTGCGCAGCACGCACGGGGTGAACTGCACGGGCGGCTGCTCGTGGATGGTGTACGTGAAGGATGGCATCGTCACCTGGGAGCTGCAGGCCACCGATTACCCGCTGCTGGAAGAAGGCCTTCCGCCTTACGAGCCGCGCGGTTGCCAGAGGGGGATCTCATTCTCCTGGTATATCTATTCGCCCATCCGGGTGAAATATCCTTACCTGCGCGGCACGCTGATGGACCTGTGGCACGAACGGCGCGAGAAGTATGCCGACCCGGTGGCAGCCTGGGCGTCGATCGTGGAAGACGAGCCGGCGCGCACCAGCTACCAGGTGGCGCGCGGCAAGGGGGGCTTCAGGCGCTCTAATTGGGACGAGGTGCTGGAGATCATCGCCGCATCCACCATTTACACGATCAAAAAGTACGGACCCGACCGGGTGGTGGGGTTCTCTCCCATCCCGGCCATGTCAATGCTGAGCCATGCCTCGGGGAACCGCTTCCTGCAACTGCTGGGGGGCGTGACGCTGAGCTTCTACGACTGGTACAGCGACCTGCCGCCGGCTTCCCCGGAGGTGTTTGGCGAGCAGACTGATGTATGCGAGAGCGCGGATTGGTTCAATTCTAAATACATTGCGGCGATCGGCTCGAACCTGAACATGACCCGCACGCCTGACGTTCATTTTGTTTCAGAGGCACGCCATAAAGGCACCAAGCTGGTGGTCTTCTCACCCGATTTCAGCCAGGTATCCAAGTATTCCGATTGGTGGGTGCCGGTGCAGGCGGGGCAGGATGCATCTTTCTGGATGGCGGTGAATCACGTCATCTTAAAAGAATTCCACCACGAGCAAAAGAGCGAATATTTTTTGGAATATGCCAAAAAATTCACCGATGCGCCTTTCCTGGTGGTGCTGGAGAAAGCGGGTGAGGGCCATGTTCCCGGGCGGATGTTGCAGGCGATACAGCTGAGGCGCACGCAAAACGAGCCATTGGCGGAATGGAAATTTCTGGTGTGGGACGAATTGAGCGACGAGCCGCGCATGCCCCTGGGGACAGTGGGTTTTAGATGGCAGGATGAAAAAAGAGAGTGGAACCTTGAGCTGAAAGATGGGCTGGAGGGGGAGGAGATCGACCCCATCTTGAGCTTTCTGGACAAGCACGATGAGGTATTGGAGGTGGAGTTTTCGGATTTCGGCAATGAGAAGACCCTGCGGCGCAGTGTGCCGGTGCGCATGGTGGACACGACCCAGGGGAAGGTGGCAGTGGCCACCATTTATGACCTGTTGATGGGGCAATTCGGGGTGGGGCGCGGCCTGGATGGTGATTACGCAGCAAGTTACGATGATGAACTGGCCTTTACACCGGCCTGGCAGGAGCGTTTCAGCGGGGTGGATCGCCAGACGGTGATCCAATTTGCCCGTGAGTGGGCTTCAACGGCGGCTAAAACGGGCGGGCAGTGCATGATCATCATCGGCTCGGGGGTTAACCACTGGTACCACAATGACCTGATCTACCGGGCAGCCATCGCCACGCTGATGCTGACCGGCTGCGTGGGGCGCAACGGTGGAGGCTTTGCCCATTACGTGGGGCAGGAAAAAATCGCCCCATTATCATCATGGTCCACCATAGCATTCGCCACCGATTGGATCAAGCCTGCCAGGCTGCAAAATGCGCCTTCCTTCCATTATGTGCACAGCGATCAATGGCGCTATGAGCGGACGTATACGAAGTGCCTGCCCAGCCAGCTTCCCGATAATGCCAGCGCGTGGATGAAGAAGATGGCCCGACAGCACACCATGGATACGCAGGTGCAGGCGGTGAGAATGGGCTGGTTACCATTCTACCCACAATTCAACCGTAGCCCGCTGGAGCTGGTTCGCCTGGCACAGGAAGCTGGGGCACATGATGACGGCCAAATTCGCCGCTGGGTGATTGAGCAGCTCAAAAGTGGGGAGCTGAAGTTTGCCGTGCAGGATCCTGATGCACCAGAAAATTGGCCGCGGGTGTGGTTCATATGGCGCGGCAACGCCTTGAACGCCAGCGCCAAGGGGCAGGAGTATTTCTTCAGGCACTACCTGGGCACCCATTCGCATGCTGTGGCTGATGAGGTGAAGGCTGAAGATATCCCCGAGGTGGTGTGGCGCGAGAAGGTGCAGCAGGGCAAGATGGACCTGGTGGTGGACCTCAACTTCCGCATGGACACCACGGCGCTGTATTCCGACATCATCCTTCCGGCAGCCACCTGGTACGAGAAGAACGACCTCAACTCGACCGACCTGCACTCCTTCGTCCACCCGCTTTCGGCAGCAGTGCCGCCCTGCTGGGAATCGAAGGATGACTGGGATATATTCAAACTCATCGCCAAGAAGGTCGGCGAGCTGGCGGAACTGCATCTCCCATCACCGGTGAAAGACCTGGTGACCACCGCCCTGCAGCACGACAGCCGGGGTGAGGTAGCACAGAGCAGCGTGAAAGAATGGTTCAGGGGGGAATGCGCGCCTGTGCCGGGAGTTACGATGCCCAACCTGGCGGTGGTGGAGCGGGATTATGTGAACCTGTACAACCGTTACATCTCGCTGGGCCCCACCATCCCCAGAGATGGCATTGGGGTGCATGGCATACATTGGGATATGGATGACCTGTACCGGACAATGCTGGAATACGGCAATAGCGTGACCTGGGAGAGCCAAAAATACCCGTCGATCGAGGACGCACACCTGGCCTCAGATGCCGTGCTCTATATGGCACCCGAGACTAACGGAGAGGTGAGTGTGCGGGCCTACCAGGCAGCGGAGGAAGAGACCGGGATGCAGCTAATGGACCTGGCTGAAGTGACCCGCGACGTGCGCGTGACTTTCAATGACCTGCTCAGCCAGCCGCGGCGCGTGCTGAACAGCCCCAACTGGTCGGGTATCGTGACCAATGGCAGGGCATATTCGGGTTTTTGCCAGAACGTGGAGCGGCTGGTGCCCTGGCATACCCTGACAGGCCGGCAGCATTTCTACATCGACCATGAAGGCTACCTGGCCTTCGGCGAGCATATGCTAACGTACAAACCACCTCCCGGCCCGGAAGATTTCGGTGACCTGGACAAGAGCCGGCCGGAAGGCAATGCGATGCAGCTACGCTACCTGACACCACACGGCAAGTGGCACATCCATTCCACGTACTACGACAACGACCGTATGCTGACCCTCTCCAGGGGAATCGAGCCCATCTGGCTGAACGACCAGGACGCCAGGGAGATCGACGTCCAAGACAACGATTGGGTGGAGCTGTATAACGACCACGGGGTTGCAGTGTCGCGCGCCGCGGTGAGCGCCCGCATCCCCAAGGGCACCTGCTTTTTCTATCACGCACCCGAGCGCACCCTGGGCGTGCCAAAATCACCGCAACGGGGTAACCGCAGGGCGGGATTCCACGCCAGCCCCATCCGCGCCCGGCTCAAACCGGTGTTGATGATGGGCGGTTATGGGCAATTCAGCTATGCGCTGAATTACTGGGGTCCCACTGGGGCCAACCGCGACACATTCGTGCTGGTGCGAAAGCTGCCCGGCAAACCACAGTATTAGAGGTGCATGATGAATATTCGCTCACAAATTTCGATGGTCTTCCACCTGGATAAATGCATAGGCTGCCATACCTGCAGCGTGGCTTGTAAGAATATCTGGACGGACCGCAAGGGGGCGGAGTACATGTGGTGGAACAACGTGGAGACGAAACCAGGGACCGGTTACCCCACCCTGTGGGAAGACCAGCAGAAATATCGCGGTGGTTGGGAGGTGGTGACGCAGGGCGGAACGCGCAGGCTGAGGCTTAAGCTGCAATCACGGGTGGGTGAGCTGGCGGATATTTTCTACAACCCGGCGCTCCCCAACCTGGATGATTACTATGAGCCGTTCACTTACCGTTACCAGGACCTGATCACTGCCCCTCCCGGGGATGACCAGCCGATTGCGCGAGCCGTCTCGCTGGTTGACGGGCGGCTGATGGAAATTGATTCAGGCCCCAATTGGGATGATGATCTGGGTGGCTCACCCATCTACGCCGCCAATGACCCACAGATGATGCGGCTCAGCGCGGAAGAACAGCGCCAGCTTTTCGAATTCGAGAAACTGGTGTTTTTCTACGTGCCGCGCATCTGCAACCACTGCCTGAACCCGGGATGCGTGGCTGCCTGCCCGGCAGGCGCTATCTATAAGCGCGGCGAGGACGGGATCGTGCTGGTGAACCAGGAAAAATGCCGTGCCTGGCGCATGTGCATTTCCGGCTGCCCGTATAAAAAAGTGTATTTCAACTGGTCGACGGGAAAATCTGAAAAATGCATCCTGTGCTATCCCCGGCAAGAAACCGGCCAGGCGCCGGCGTGCTTCCACGTGTGCGTGGGGCGCATCCGCTACCTGGGCGTGCTGCTGTACGATGCCGACCAGATTGAACAGGCTGCCATGGCTGACGACCAGGACCTTGTGCAGGCCCAGCGCCAGATGATCATGGACCCCCACGACTCGCAGGTGATCGCTGAAGCAAAGAAGAACGGCATTCCAGACGGGGTGATCAATGCTGCCCAGAAATCGCCAGTGTATCGCTTCGTGAAGGAATGGGAGCTAGCGCTGCCGCTGCACCCGGAATTCCGCACCCTGCCCATGCTATTCTATGTGCCGCCCTTGCTGCCGGTGATGTCCACCGAGCTGGAGCAAGGCAAGCATCGCCTGGCGGCGGATTTCTTCAGCACAATGGAAAATATCCGCATGCCAATCCGCTACATGTCTTTGCTGCTGGCGGGAGGTAATGAAGCCGTGGTAAAGCTGGCTTATGCGCGCATGATGGCAGTGCGCATTAACAAGCGGGCAGAGCAGGTGGGAGATTTTACCAATGAAGAGGCGCAGAAAGCCTTGCAGCAGGCAGGGCTGACCGCCGAGCAGGTGGAAGAGATTTACCGCCTTACCACCCAGCCGGGCTATTATGACCAGTTCGTCATCCCGCCCATGGAGCGGGAGGTGGCGATCGAAGAGACCATGGACACCCAGGTGCATAAAGAAGAAACCGGTTTTGGCTACCGGCGACCACCCAAACGCGGGCCATAACCGATGAATGATTTGCCTGGTCTGCTGCTATTTTTCGCTGACTTGCTGGATTACCCGTTCGAGGATGTGAGCCGGCAAGCGCGAGCGTGCATGGCGCGGCTGGATGAGGTGTGCCCCCAGGCTGGCGAGAGGCTGGCAGGGTTCGAGCACTGGGTAAACCACGAACAACTCAGCCGGGTGCAGGAGATCTACACCAGCACCTTCGACCTGCAAGGTTTATGCTGCCCGTACGTCGGCTACCAACTATTCGGCGAGAGCTACCAGCGCAGCTGGTTCATGGCCCGGCTCAATGAGGGCTACCGCCAAAAGGGATATGACTGCGGAAGCGAGCTGCCAGATCATGTGGTGATGGTGCTGCGCTTCCTGTCTGCGAGCCTGGAGGATGAATTCAGCCTGGTTTTACTGCAGGAGGGCCTGCTACCGGCGGCGGGAAAAATGATCGAGGTGTTTGGTGAGAATCGCACGCAGCCATACTGCCTGATTCTGCAGGCGCTTTTATTGTTGCTGCAGGAAAAAGAGATCAGCGGAGCTTTCAGCCTGGCGCATCCAGGCGCAGGAGGAGTTGGAGATGATTGATACACTGCTGTTTATCGTATTTCCATACCTGGCAGTTTTCCTGGCGGTGTTTGGCGGGCTGGCGCGTTATTTCGTGAACCGGTTCAGCTATTCCAGCCTGTCGTCCGAGCTGGTGGAGCACCGGGTTTTATTCTGGGGGGCGGTGCCGTGGCATTATGGGGTGGTGCCAGTCTTGCTGATCCACGTGGCGGGGTTCGCCATTCCCGGGCTAATGGAGCTCATCCACGCCGTCGACACCCGCCTTTACATCGTGGAGCTGATCGGCAAATTCCTGGCCATCCTGGCTTTTTCCGGCATTATCGTGCTCATCTTGCGCAGGGTGACTCATTCACGGCTACGCGTGCTCACCACCCCCATGGACTGGGTGCTGCTGGCATTGCTGTTCTACCAGATTTTCCTGGGATTGTGGGTATCCCTGTTCTACCGCTGGGGCGCAGTGTGGTTCCTGCAGACGGTGACCGTGTGGGTGCAATCATTGGCCACCTTCCATCCTGAGACCATCACGGTGAGCACGCTGCCGCTAATACCCAGGCTGCACGTCTTGAATGCAACGCTGCTGATCGCCCTGTTCCCGTTCACCCGCCTGGTGCACCTGGTGACCTTCCCCATCACTTACCTGTGGAGACGCTTCCAGGTGGTGGTATGGCATCGCCGCCTGGCTCATTGAGGGTTCAGATAGTGGCAAGCAGGATCGCGGGCGTCATCAGGCTTGGGATTCAAGATTTGCTGCCGGCATATTTTGCGTTGGTGATGGCTACGGGGATCGTATCCATCGCCTCGCAGCTGCTCGAATTTGCCATCCTGGCTCGAATACTCTTTATCATTAATATCGCTGCCTACATCATCCTGTGGGTGTTGCTGCTTGCCAGGCTGGCGTTCTATCACAGGCGCGTGGTGGTTGACTTAGGAGACCACCTGCGCTCACCGGGGTTTTTCACGCTGGTGGCGGGTACTTGCGTGCTGGGTAGCCAGTTCGTGATCATATCCAGTGACATGCTCACCGCGGGCATCCTGTGGGGGCTTGGGCTCATCTTGTGGCTGGTATTGATCTACGCGGTGTTCACCATCTTGATGACCAGGGATGAAAAACCTGCGCTGGGGAGTGGGGTGAATGGCAGCTGGCTGGTGGCAGTGGTGGGAACCCAATCGATCTCAGTGTTGGGCACCATGCTAGCCGCGCATACAGGTGTGTGGAAGAATCCCATGCTGTTTTATTCGCTGACCATGTACCTGTTTGGCGGCATGCTGTATATCCTGATCATTGCCCTCATTTTTTACCGCCTGCTATTCTTCAGGCTGGAGCCCGCACAGCTCAGCCCGCCTTATTGGATCAATATGGGCGCGGTGGCGATTTCGACCCTGGCAGGGGATACATTGATCATTAACGCCGGGCAGTGGAGCTTCCTGAGCGACCTGCTGCCGTTTTTGAAGGGGCTGAACCTGTTTTTCTGGGCCACTGCCAGCTGGTGGATCCCGATGCTGGTAATCTTGGGGGTGTGGCGGCATCTCATCAAACGCTATCCGCTGCGCTATGACCCGTTGTTTTGGAGCATGGTGTTCCCCCTGGGAATGTATACCAGCTGCACGTTCCAGCTGGCCAAAGCCTTGAATATCGAGGCCATTACAGTCATCCCGCGCTATTTCATCTACATTGCCCTGGCTGCCTGGCTGTTTACCTTTGGGGGGCTGCTGTACCGGCTGGCGTCGGGCCTTTTCTCAACGCCAGAGGTTGAGTCTCAATAGCCCTGGGTCAGATGGCATCCCGCTGGAGTGTGCAGGCCAGGCGATACCCTCCACCGCGCCGCCTGTACGGCTCGTAGCCCGTGACAATTCCCCAAAAGGACACCTAGATCTTTTCGCCCGCGGTAATGCTCAGCAACGGCACCAGGCTTGCTTGAGAGCGGATGGCCAGGCCGGCGGCGAGGAATACGCGCCAAATTTGAGGGCGTGAAAGCGGGTGACCGTGCCAGGTGTTGGTATCGGCCAGGATGAACAGGTTTCCCCTGGCAGGCACCCGTATAACTTCCTGCACCCCCAGGGGGTGGTCTGCCCAATTATGAAAAGACATGGTGCTATTTGCACGGTTGATGGAGGCACCCTCCAGGGGGATATGCTCTGCGGAGGCCTGGTAGATGGTGGCAGTGGAAGTTTATTTCCTGGCACGCGAGACCATGCCTGCGGAGCGGTCAATCCCCACCAGGGTGGCTGCAGGCCAATGTCCATGCAGCCTGCGCAACAAGTAGCCGGTGCCACAGCCGATATCCAGGATTCCCGATGGGAAAAAGCCGGGAGGAATGCGCCTTAATGCTGCTTGGTGAAGGCGGTCGAAGATGAGCCACTCATAAATGAATGCTCATAGGTCTCCGACCACTCGTCGAAACGATGGGGGTCGTCTTCGGGCGGGGTTTCAGCCATCAGCTCAGCGTATTGGTTTACGAGCCTGATTCGCCCAGGGTGACCTGCACCTGCATCTGGCGGTTGTTGCGCACCAGGCTAACGGTTACCGTGTCACCTGCAGAATACTGGAACAGGGTGTTGATGTAAGCGTGGGTCTCATCCAGGGCAGTATCGTCGATGCCGGTAATGATATCGCCCACTATGAGACCGGCTGTGCTGGCGGGGCTATTGGCAGCCACATCGGTGATATAAACCCCGTATTCCACCGGCAGGCGATAAATGGCTGCCACGCGTGGGGTAATGGGCTGCCAGGTGATTCCTATGTAGGGGCGCGAGACATAACCTTTCTGGATGATTTGTGATGAAACCACTCGAGCGGTGTTGATGGGGATGGCGAACCCAAGCCCCTCGGCCACCGTCCCACTACCACTGCTGCGGATGATCAGGGTATTGATGGCGATCACTTCTCCGGCCAGGTTCACCAGCGGCCCGCCCGAATTGCCCTGGTTGATGGCGGCATCGGTTTGGATCAGGCCATCAATAGTGTAGCCTTCGCCGGTGTCGATCGAGCGGCCGGTGGCGCTGACTACCCCAACGGTGACGGTATTCTTGAAGTCGCCCAATGGCGAGCCAATGGCAATCACCGTCTCGCCCGGGTTCAGGGCGTCGGAATTGCCCAAGCTGGCCACGGCGGGTGCCGGTCCGTCCACCTTGAGCACAGCCAGATCGGAATACTGGTCGGTGCCCACCAGAGTGGCATCCTGCTCGCTGCCATCGGCGAAGATGACCTGCAGCTGCTGCGCTCCCTCGATCACGTGGTTGTTGGTGAGGATATAGCCGTCGGAGGAGATGAATACCCCGCTGCCGGTGGAGGTGGAATCGCCGGTAAATCCAAAAAAGGTCTGCTGGCCCGGGATGGTACCCACCACGGTCACCACCGTTGGCCCCACATTTTGGACCGCCGTGGTAACGGCAGTTTCAACATCGGTGCTGTTAACTTCCAGGGTTTGGGTTTGATTATTGGCCGTTTGGATATCCACGGCAGGCTGGCTGGAAGTGACTGGAATGGTGGTTGCAGTCTGGCTCATATAGTTATAAACAATTACTCCGCCAGCAATCGAGCCTGCCAGAGCAGCGCCGCCCAGAATGACGACGGCTGCGAAAAAAAGAAGCACTTTTCTTAAAGACATGCAAAACCTCCAAAGATAGCGATTAAACCTTGATCCTTCTGGTTAAGTATACAGGGATGAGGTTCAGAAAATATTAAGATATGATTTGTGATTTGTGTGGGGGATGCCAGGCTGAGTGGGGCATGCTGATAGTTGCTGATTGGATCGGGTGGAAGCATCATCAGCCACCCACGATGGCAGGTTCACATGCCAGGATCATTCAGCAGGTGGCGGCTGGGATTTCATGGTGAATCAGCATATTTTTACCGATGAGTATTGCGCCAGCTGCCTAAGAACACATCGGTACGATGCGAACAGGAAATCAATGACGTTCACCGGCTGGTTTTTAATTAAGCAATTGCTAATGCAGGTGGGGATGGCTGGCGGTCATTCACACCATATAATGCTGGCGTGCCTATGAAAATGAGGAGGGTTATGGCCAATAATCACAATAAACCACACCAAGGTTTTATACGCTCGACCAAGCAGCTAACAGCCTTAATGATCGTTTTTTCGTTGCTGCTCTCTGGCTGCCAGGCTGCATCGCCGGGTGAGCTTGCTAATACGGTGACATCCGTCCCACAACAAATTTCAACGAGCACCCCCGGGCAAGCCATCCCGCCAAGCAGCACGGCGATATCCAGCCAACAGGCCGGGCCAACTCAAACCTTTACACCCACCCAGGGAGCCAGCCAGCAGTCTTCGGCTACCCCGAGCGCAAGCAGCACGCCTGTCGAAACCACGCTGGCTACTGCCGGAGAGATCAAGACTGTGTTCATCATCGTGATGGAGAATCATAATTGGTCCAGTATCATTAATAATAACTCCGCACCCTATATTAATCAAACACTCCTGCCACAGGCTTCCTATGCACTTAATTACCACAATCCGCCGGGTATTCATCCCAGCGAGCCCAATTACCTGTGGCTGGAAGCTGGCACGAACTTTGGTGTGCACAACGATAGTGGGGTGAAGAGCAACCACCAGAGCAGCACCGATCACCTGGTTACTTACCTCAATAATGCCGGGTTCACCTGGAAAGCTTATGAAGAGGGGATAAGCGGCAAGGTTTGCCCCCTAAAGGATGTTAATTTATATGCCGCCAAGCATAATCCGATGGTTTACTTCGATGACGTGACCGATAATATGGATCCCAATGCAGCCTATTGCATTGCCCACGAGCGGCCGTTTTCAGAGCTGGCAACAGACCTGAAGAATAACACGGTGGCACAGTATAATTTCATCACTCCCAACCTGTGCAATGACATGCACGACGTAGTAGGTTGCCCCAGCTTAGACCAGGTTAAAAATGGTGATACCTGGCTTTCTGAACAGGTGCCGATGATCCTTGCCTCCGAGGCTTATAAGAACGGTGGAGTTCTGTTCATCACCTGGGATGAGTCGGATGATAATGACCAACCGATCGGCATGATCGTGCTCTCCCCGCTGGCCAAGGGCGGCGGGTATTCCAACAGCATCGAATACACCCACAGCTCCACGCTACGTACCATCCAGGAAATCTTCAATGTCAAGCCCTTCCTGGGGGATGCTGCCAATGCCACCGATTTAAGCGACCTGTTTCGTGTATTCCCATAATGGAAACAAGGTGGGGGGTTATCGTAACTTCTGGCGTTGGTGATTAATAAGATAATGGTATGTCACCTGGACTTGTCAGCCTGTACCCGTGCGGACAATACAACCCTGGAGGGCAGCTAACTAGCTCTTAATATGCCTGTAATTGCAATACAATAAACCCGTGATAGAATTCCTCGGTACCAGGTAGATTTATTGAGTGAGAAGACCCACGGAGCTGGAAAAAATGTGTAAAATGGGTACTATTCAGGCGAAATGAATTCCACGCTATCGTGATTCATTATTTGTGAGGGATAGAGCAGAACAGGGAGGTGGTGGTGCAGCAGTGATCAAGTTAAGTTACAGCACGTTTGGCCTGACCAATCTTGATTTCCTGGCGGCGATCGATGCCGTTGATGTTGCCGGTTACCCGGGGATCGAGCTTTCGTTCCACCGCGAACAGTTCAACCCATACGAGTTATCGGCAGATGATATCGATAATGTCAAAAAAAGGTTAAGCACGGTGAATGTAAGGGCAGCCTGCCTGGCAACCGCCTCGCATTTTTTTACCCCCTCCCGCCCACATGAGCCATCCTTGATCTGCCCCGACCTGGCGGGAAGAAAGCGGCGCATCGATTTGATCCGGCGGGGCATCGAAGTTGCGCGCAGTCTGGGCATCTCACTGGTGACGTTTGGCAGCGGTTTTATCCGCGATGAGCATGTGTCAAACCCAAAAGTTGACCCGCACGCGCTACTGGTGGACAGCATACAACAATGTTTACACACGGTCAGAAAAGACGAAGATATCACCCTGTTAATCGAGCCAGAACCGGGCATGCTCATCGAAACCGTGGAGCAGGCTTTGGGCCTGGTCAATGAGATTGATTCTCCTCAATTCCAATTACATCTGGATCTGTGCCATATGTACTGCTCGGAGCATGATACTATTTCGGCTCTGGCTGCCGCCGCACCTCACACCCGCTACCTGCACGTCTCGGATGCCAGGCTGGGTTACAACCTAAAAATCATCAAGATGACCGATAAAATTGCCCTCGACCTGGATTTTGCCAGCTACCTGGTTTATTTTCCCGAACGTGCTGAATACCTGCTGGTGGACAGGCAGCACCCGATCTATTTCTACGACGACGAACCGGATAGAGAAGTCAAGCATGACGTGGAATCCGTCCTTCGGCGGGCCAACATTTCCACGGAACCTGGGTTTGTGGATTATACCCACCTGTATGCCGGATCAAGCCCCTTCGATGATGAAGTGTTCACTTACCTGATCTCTGTGCCGGGTTTGAGTTATGATGTGCTGGAAAGAGCCAGGCCAATCCTGATCTACCTGCGCAGCCCCAGGCTAATCGAAAACCAAGCACTGGTGGATAGGATGGTGGCTAACTCGCTGACGGGCATAGCTCATTTCCATGAGATCCCCGGAGAGGGTACGCTGGATTTCGCCGGGAGTTTTAAAGCGCTAACAGATCACGGCTTTTCGGGCTATGCCTCGGTGGAGTTATACCATCATGTCGGCGCCTGGCAGAAGGCACTCACTGATAGTTATGCTCACCTGGTGCAGTTCGTGTAGGGATCAGGAAATCGTTCAATATAGAATTTACCCAATGCGATCTGATGGGCTGATTTATCAGGTGGAGGCCAGGGATGACAAAGGGAAGGCGATTATGGTAGATGTGACGAAATTGGGTTGGGATGCCAGCACAGCGGTTGAGCTCGACCACCGACGGCTGAAAGCTCCGACAATTAAACTACGATCAGCTATCAAGGGACCCAATGGTGATGTGGTTTATTGCATCGACTTGAGGATCACCAGGCCAAATGCGGAATTCCTATCCACTACCAAAATGCACTCCTTTGAGCATTTCCTGCTGGCAGGGTTCCGAAAATACCTGCCCGAGAATTTCATCTCCATCGGACTGATGGGCTGCCAGACAGGCTTTTACCTGGTGCTGCTCAATGAAGGTAATGCTGAAGTCATTTGCCGGGTATATGAGCAAATTTTACGAGACATCCTGGTTGCCGGCGCAGTACCTTACGCCAGTGTAGAGCAATGCGGTAATTATCGGAATCACAGCCTGGAGCTGGCCCAGACGCTGGCCAGGAGTATCCTGCAATCTAAAGACAACTGGAGGCAGGTGTTATGAGCGAGCGTATCTACCTGCGCCAGGTTACTTACCAACACAATATCGCATACGAGATTGTCAGTTGTGCAAACCTGTTCGATCCATGCAACCCAGCGTTGCTATCAATCGGCAAGGTGGCGGGTGCCCGGCGCTTCGTGGTGGTGGACAGCAACGTGGAAAAGTATTATGCACCGGTGATGCGAAATTATTTCAGGGTGAACCAGGTGGAGGCCAGGATCATCCCCTTTACCAGCGGCGAGGAATATAAAACCATTGAGCATTACCTTGCACTGGTGCGTGACCTGGATGCCTTTCCCATCTGCCGGCGAGATGAGCCCATCATCGCCATCGGTGGGGGCATACTCACCGACGTGGTGGGCTTCTTAGCCAGCACCTACCGCCGGGGGGTGCCACACATCAAGGTTCCCACCACCCTGATGGGCTATGTGGATGCCTCCATTGGCGTAAAAGCGGGGATCAATTTCAATGGGAATAAAAACCGGTTAGGGACCTTTGCCCCACCGGTGAAAGTGCTGCTCGATCGCAGCTTCCTAAAAACACTGCCCAGGCGGCACATCATGAACGGGGTATGTGAGATCCTCAAGCTGGCGGTGATCAAGGACGCTGAGCTGTTCAGCTTGCTGGAGGGGTACGGCAACCAATGCCTGGAAACGCGTTTCCAGGACGAAGCTGGGGACCGCATCCTGGAGCGCTCGATCAACGGGATGATGGAGGAGCTGGAACCCAACCTGCTGGAAGAGGATTTGCAAAGGCGGGCAGATTTTGGGCACACCTTCAGCTATGGGCTTGAGATGCAGCATGGAAATAACTTGTTCCACGGGGAGGCAGTGTTGTTGGATATTGCCATTTCGAGCCTGATTGCCGGCGAGCGAAAGCTGCTCACAAAAGACCAGGTTGAGCGTATCTTCGCGCTAATCAATTCACTGGGCCTGTACCTGGATTACACCAGCCTGGATGCTGACTTACTGTGGCTCTCGCTGGAAGAGCGCGTTTACCACCGCAATGGCTTGCAGAGGATC
>CAYLPS010000080.1:0-15339 GCA_964385625.1 uncultured Anaerolineaceae bacterium
ACCCAATATATAATTAATCTAATTTAAAATTTCTAACCTGGTTTTGTAGTATCGAATTTATTAGAGGAGAATGCCCATGCGTTGCCCGCATTGCGCTCAAGACCATCCCGATAACTGCAAATTTTGTCCCATCACCGGTAAAGAGATCATTGCTGATAGTGTAGCGGTGCCTGCGCAACCCATCCGCGGGCTTTGCCCTTTTTGCCAGCGCCCGATTGTACCTGGTCAACTCTTCTGTCCCAGCTGTGGAAAGTCGCTTGAGGCCCAGGATACTGAACGCGCCGATAACATGCCTGACGGTGTTGCTCCTTCCCTTCTTTCGGAAGCCTGTCCTAATTGTGGAAAAACCTTACCCCGTGCTGGTATCCTCTTCTGCCCATCCTGCGGATTTAAGTTGCAAGAGGCCAGATTGCCGGAAGAGCGTACTACTGATCAGCAGCAATCCCTGCAACCCATTTCAGGAGATCGCACCCCTAAATCAAATCTCCTGAAGATCCATCCATTCAGGCGCATTTGGCCTTATTTTATTGGCGGCATCGTGGTCATCGCTGGTGTGGTAATTTTTATCTTGGCCCGCTCAAATGCAGTCAGCCCTCTGTCCATGATACCAATTCCGACTGCCAGCGATACAGTATTAGCCGATACAGCTACCCCTACTGGCGTTGAACTGGCAGCCTTACCTTCGGATACTCCCGTTCCCAGCTCGACCCTTCAACCACCACCATCTGTAACGCATACCGCTACTCGAACGGTCACATCTACACCTAATCCATCCCCCACGATTACTGACACCGCACTCCCCACATGGGTAAATCCGTACGACAATGCCCCACTGGTGTATGTCCCAGCCGGCACCTTCCTGATGGGCAGTGACTCAGCCAGCGATCCTTACTTTTGGGGTGCCGAGGCGCCCGCTCACCAAGTGTTCGTCACAGAGTCTTATATCTACCGGTTAGAAGTGACCAATGCTCAATATGCCCAATGCGTCCTGGAACATCAGTGCCCACTTCCTGAACAGTCCTATTCGCACACGCGCCGTGAGTATTATGACAACCCGCGTTTTGACGATTACCCGGTTATTTATGTCACCTACTCGATGGCCACTTCCTATTGTGTATGGGCAGGGGGCAGGTTGCCTTCTGAGGCAGAATGGGAGAAGGCTGCCCGAGGCACAGATGGTCGCTTATTCCCCTGGGGCTCAACCCTCCCGAATGCTAATCTGGCCAACTACCTTGGCAGTGGGATTGGCGATTCCGTGGCGATAGGTAGCTATCCGCAGGGAGCAAGCGCATATGGGGCGTTGGACATGGGTGGTAATGTGCTGGAATGGGTTTATGACCGCTTTGATGAGACCTACTATCGATTTTCTGCTCTAGATAATCCCTTCGGTCCAGCTACCGGCAATCGACGGGTAATCCGTGGCGGTGCATGGGCCAGTGATGTTGATGGACTGCGTACAGTTGCCCGCGCCAGCCTGCCTGCAGATCAGTCCAGAGAGATGGTAGGCTTTCGATGCATGGTAGAGACATTACCATAAGAGATGGACTTCTTCATCGTGCGAATGATAGAAATAGACCGAAACGATTCTACTGGAAAAAATCCTTGAAAGGCATAAATTATCTGATTGGAAGGCTAAATTCCATTGGGAGGCTTTGCATCCACGGAGGGACCCTAGCGGGGAAGGTGGTTGATTGCCTTATTCTGATGGGTCAATTGGTTGGTTTTATTTGTACGTTATTTATTTTTCCTGTATAATCTACTGAACGATTTTAATGATTTATTAATTCTATATAAGGAAACTATGTCAATCAGGGTAAACATTCTACCAGGAGGGTGTACGCTGTTTATCTAGCTTAATTCTTGCATCGCATATCGATGAAGTTTCAGAATGGATGGTAAATATTGGTTGAATGATCTCTTAATCTGGTGATTACATTGAGTTCTCTCAATCATCAAAAATACTTTCGTCAGTTGTAAAAATTCTAATCAAAACAAGGAGGTAATTTCATGATCTGTCCGCATTGTAATACTGACAATCCAGCAGAAAATATCTATTGTATGAACTGTGGCAGGCTTTTATCAGCGCAGGCAACCGAAGCCGGGGGGAATAATCTTTCACCGCGCCGAGCGCTGTTTTTCGCTGCTGGCCAGACCCTGATCATCGTGATACTACTGTATATATTCCGATCTATCTTACTCGGTCTTGCTTTTATCAAGGAACTCCAAATTGCCAGCTGGCAGATCACTGCCTCAGAGATTGTCTCGATCGTGATGTACCTGTTAATCCTGGTGGCATTGCTGATATTTGCCCGCTCACTGGTCTATCTGTGGCCGCAGTCTTTCCCACGCTATGCGAACCTGGCAGTGGTGCTGACTGCGATCCTGTATATCATCGGTCTATCCCTGGTCTATTCCATGGTCAAACCACTATTTTTGAGGTTCATCAGTGAGCCCGAGCCGCTCTTGTATACGCGGATATTCCTGGCAGTGGCTGCTATATGCCTGGCTGGTTGGGCCTTGTTCGTCGCCTACCAATCTCTACCGTCATGGATGGAAAGCGTTCGGGTAAACCTGGCATTCCCGACCTATCAACCCCCAAACAAACCCGAATAGGTAAGGTTTGAGGAGAGAACGTTATGTACTGTACGAAATGTGGCACTCAAAACGAGGCTGATTATCGTTTCTGCATGAAGTGCGGTGCAGCTCTACCAGAACCTGCGCCCCTTTCGGAATCGGATAGTACTGGTGCTGCTCTGAATGAGCCCGTCCAGGCAAATTACACCCAGGCGCAGGAGCAGCAATTACCCCCGCCAGTCTACCCCACCAGTGCGGGTGAGATCCAAGCCACAGAGCTACCCCAGAGTCAGGCCGCAGTAGCTCAACCAGCCAACCAGCGCCCGGATGGTGCTATGCAAGCTGCTCATCCTTATCCTGGTGCACAAAGCGGTGCTTCCAGGACATACCAAGCTCCAGCACTGCCACCCGTAAATATCAGTGCATTGCATATCTGGAGCCCATTTGCCGGTTATGGTGCACGCCGGCGTCATGTCGGCTGGCTGCTGGACAACCGTGGTGACAGTGCAGAGATATTGCATCAGAAGATTAGCCAGAAATTCAGCGAACGAGCCATTCCCAATGCCTCCGTTACCCAGGAGACCCTCAAAAGCAAGGGCATCCTGGTTGAAAATCGCGTCTATTTTTTATTACACAGGGGATTAGTTACCATGGGACTCTATGTGACCAAGTTTGGTCAGGATCTCTACCTTTCCCTGGTCTCCTATCTCAAGCCGCCGATCAGCAATTTACGCGTGGCAGTGCTTGGCCTGATGGCGATCTTCTGGTTATTCTTTGTGACCGGCTATATCTCGGCATTGAATAATTCACTCACCAGGTTGGCCAATTCGATCGTGGGCAGTCTGGGCTCAGCATTATATGGAGGAAATGCTGGATTAGCTAGCACAGGCAGCCTGGCTTTCCTGCTCTGCGTAATCGGACCACTAGGTGCAATAGACAGTTTATTACTGTTCTTATTCGTTGCGTATAGCCTATGGAAATTTATCACTGAGAAGGATATCCTGGCAGGTTTACGGGTCAAGCCCAACGAATTTAACGAGGATGATTTAATGGCCCTGGAGAAAGCCGTCGAACAAACGGTCCATCAATCCATGGACGAAATAGGACTCGACTTCTCCCTGGCGCGTGAAACCAGCATACCAGAGGGTCGCATCATTTGATGGATCATCCTGTGCAGTATCTTCATCAATCTCGGCTGAAGGAAATCAACACCAAGATTTTGAATGAAGAAATACAGCGACTGTCCAGAAAGATATGGAGTTAAGCTGGATATATCAGATCAGATAAATCCAGCTCGGGTGAGGTGAATTGGATTAACGCAGGCTGATAGGCTAAATTGGCCACTGGCGATAAATCGATGAATTCATACCTTTCAATTCAACCCTTGCAGATCGCTGATCGACGCTGGACACTGCAGGTGTTCGGCTACTCGCTCTCCTATCTACCCGACTTTTTGGGGGATCACACACTCCTGTGCCACAGTGATGAGGATAAACTTGCCGAAGTGCTCGGGCGTTTTGAGCGTTTCGCGGCTGGATTGCGTAAATATCACGGGGTAGCCTACAGTCTTCGTTTCGTTAGCTCTCCCTCGGAAGGCGCTATCCGTACATACCTGCTAGGCCGTTTGTTGTCTACTGACCATGAAGCTCAAGCAGAAATTCTGGCCGAGCAGGCACGACTGGATCTAGGAGTTCACCTCACGAGCTTTGGTTTTTCTCACCTTCCGCTGCAGGTGCTGTCTTACCAGGATAAGGTTAGCCATCAGGAAATGGCTTCGATTAGCCATGTCTGTCATCCATATGAAGGTCAATTCAATATCGTGGAATTACGCCAGCATGAGTCATTGACCCATTTGCTGACGGTGAACAAGGACGCATTTACGGTTTACCCTTATTGGGGAGCCTCAGGGAGCTGCCTTGAGCCATTTGAGATTATGTTGCGCCAGAATGCCCCCGTAGTACTGGCAATTTATCTGGAACCGGCAGAAGTAACCCAATTAGAAGAAGAGGCTTTGGATGAAGCTGCCCATATTGCTCAGACCTTGGCCGATGCGGATATCAAGACCTATAGCGATACCAGCGTCCGCCGCAGGCGCGATCCTGGAGCAGAGCTGGTGGGTAAGCTATACAGTGCATATCATAAATCGTTGGTTGAGCCATTTATCGCATTTGTGCAGGTTGTCAGCTCGGATCCGAATGCGTCCTGGACGGTGGCGCGTTCCTATGCTTCTGCGGTTATCGCCCGGGATCTGCATGATCCGAGCCAGATCGTAGAGCGTGAATTACCCTCTCAGGCTGACCTGGTGTTACCGCATGATCATGCCGAGCTGTCCGCGGCACGCATGGCGTTTGAGAATCTGGTCCACTGGCCATGGGGACCGACCCGGGCTACGCAAGGTAAGGAGCGATTCCCGTACTTGATGGGTGCACGCGGTGTATCGACCATCTTCCGTTTTCCGATTAGCGTGCGCGGTGGCGTGCCGGGAATTGTAGTGCGGCAGCGGGCTCCTGATTTTGAGCCAGGCCCTCGTCCTGCGCACCCTGGTGATAGCGAGCTTCATATAGGGGATTTTCAACGTGGCGGTGCCGCTATCGTGCCTTTGAAAGCCCTTACCCGTCATACCCTGATCACCGGATTTACCGGCAGCGGTAAGACCAATACCGTCCTGTACCTGCTAAGCCAGCTGTGGAGGGACCATAAAATCCCATTCCTGGTCATCGAATCCGCCAAGAAAGAATATCGCTCGCTGTTGAGGGTGTCCGGTTTTGATGATTTACTGGTTTTCAGTCTCGGCGATGAAACCATCTCTCCGTTTCGATTCAACCCCTTTGAACTTTTACCGGGGGTGAGGGTTGAAGCGCATATCGGGCGTCTGCAGGCGTGCTTCGATGCTGCGCTTCCCCAGTTTGGTATCCTGCCGTCGATCGTGGCAGAAGCCTTGGAAGAAGTGTACAAAGACAAGGGATGGAAGTTGACCGATCGCGGTCCGGGAGCAGAGCCTCAGCCAGAACGAGATAGACAGCTATTCCCCAATCTGAGGGATATGCTCAACAAGGTGATCCAGATCGCCGAGAACCGTGGATATGCGGGAGAGACTTACCACAATATCCGGGCGGCTGCTGCGGGGCGGATCGCTAACCTGCTGCGCGGCAGCCGCGGGATGATGTTTGGTGGACGGAGCTCGCTCCCGGCTGAGCTTATTTTTTCCACCCCGGTCATTCTTGAGCTGAACGATCTGAATGAAGACGACAAGGCACTGACCATGATGTTCCTGCTGATGTGGCTGCGTGAATGGCGTGAGCTGCACCCAAAAGTGGACCTGCAGCATGTCACTGTGGTTGAGGAAGCCCACAATGTGGTCAGCAACGTCCAGTCGGTGGGTTCCAGCGAGGTGGCAGCAGACACCAAAGCTAAAGCAGTGGCAGCCTTCAGCAACATGCTGGCAGAAGTGCGTGCGTATGGCGAGGGGATCCTGATCTCCGATCAATCGCCCGAGAAGCTGGCTCCTGATGCCATGCGCAACACTAACCTGCAAATTGCCCACCAGCTGCGTGACCGGCGTGACCGCGAGGCGGTTGCCCGGGCAATGATCATGGATGAACAGCAAATGGAATTCCTGGGTAAATTACGCATCGGTCAGGCGGCGGTCTTCCGCACCGACAGTGAAAAGGCGACCTTTATCCAGGTACCAGAGTTCAAGGACACGGCTGGATTTAATCAGCCACCAGGTGATCCAGAAGTGCGCCAGCGCATGTCAGTATTCCAAGCAGCTCACTTGAAAGCCAGTCTACCTTTCGATGGTTGCCGATTCTGTGGTAGCCCGTGCATCTACCGTGAATCGATCGAACCATATACATTTGATCGAGAAGCTCACGAAAGCCTGCAGAAGGCACTAAAGCGATTTGACAAACAGCCGGAGCCTGAACACTGGCCGGATCACTGGAAAGCCATTGCAGAGGCGTGTGGAGCGGTTGCAAGGAAGGCTGGTTATGCTGAGAAGCTGGATGCTGCATATTGCTATATGGCTCATGAGATTGACTTTCCTTTCACAGAGCACATGCGGCGGGCATTTGAACAGGGGATGGAGCAGTCAGGTTAGTTGTCGTGATTTGGGTTTCGGTGTGACATAATGGCCGTTTTCATTGGAGGAGAGGCGATGTTGGATGAGTCGAATGAATCCATCGAAAAACCAGAAGCTGTGCAGACGCAGGCAGTTGAACCCATATCACCAAAGGGGATCGATGCCATGCGTGGTGCGTTACAAGCTGAGCAAGTTGATCTAGAAAAATACCTCGAGCAATTATTTACACATCGATCCCGCATGCGAGAAATTGGCAACCTACCTGCGGCGGAAGAGACCGAGGCGGAGATAAAACGAGTTGACCAACAGTTGGGTGAAATCGTGCGAAAAAAGTATAGGTTAGAAACCGATTCCCCTTAAACATCTGATGGTCAGGAGGTTAGTTCGATGTCGATTGAAACAGCTGCGATGAAAGTCGCAGGAGATTCTGCTCAAGAAAGCCTGAGGGTAGCTGATACGGCGTTAAAAAAAGTGTGGCGTATCCTGGATGCTGCATCCGAGAAAAAGCCGCCCAGCGAATACCTAAGCAAACAGGCGATCGGTGCAGTGCAAGGAATAGGCAATTCGTAGAGGTAATACTTCCTAATCATCAGGAAAATGAGGAAAGGAGAAACGTATGTCAGATATTCCCGATAAGTCACCAGAAACGCTGGGTGATGGTAATCCCCCAGCGCCTCCAAGTCACGATGCAAAAGAACTCATTAAAAAAGGCGTTCCAATTGAAGACGATGTACGTACGGATTTGTACGAACTCAGAAATAAAGATGATAGTGCCGCAGAACTCGGTGAATATTTTAAAAAATTACCCAGTGACAAACAGAAACAATTACAGCGGAATGGTAAAGTTGGCAATGGAATCACATCCATCGCCGATGTGAAGGGTAATGAGATATTAAATTTTCCC
The DNA here is from genome assembly GCA_964385625.1 of uncultured Anaerolineaceae bacterium. Classification (GTDB taxonomy): domain Bacteria; phylum Chloroflexota; class Anaerolineae; order Anaerolineales; family UBA4823; genus FEB-25. Next base: position 7,560 of record CAYLPS010000080.1, read on the forward strand.
CATAAGCCCGAGGAGAAAGAAGAAAAAAGTAACGATTGACATTTCTACACCAAGTAGGACTATATCAGTGTAGAAACACCAAAGATTCATCCACTAAGCGTATTTATGCATGCTATCGAATCCCTGTATTCCTAGATTGAATTCTTGGATCCAATATTGATTATGGGATGTGTATTTACAATACCCGCCCTGTGGCCATTCTTTGCTTACTTGCTCATTTGCGGCGAGGTTATTTGTTTTTTTTGGATCTTACCCCATGGAGATATTTACACTACATCTGTGAACAAGTGAGATCAGTTTCGATTTATTTTTCGAGGATCAGACCATTAGTATGGAAACGCTTGAAAAACCAGAAACATCTGAAAAGCCGCTTGAGCGAAAACCTGAGAAATTCTCGCCGAATGAGATCCAGTCTATTCAGGGTATAGGCAAGGTGAATTCCCCCGATTCTATATCAACAACGGATCATCATACTGAAGCAATAAAAAAGCACGAGACGCTTAACGACGCATCTATCAAGGCTTCCGGGCAGGTTTCAGAGCATCAGGATTCGGTAGAGGCTCGCGAGGTTGAATATCTAAAGCTTCGTGGAAGAATTGGAGAAGAACTGGCCCAAGGAAATATTCCAGATTCGGTAAATATTAACGATGTAACTGGTAAATCGAATTTTGCTAATTATGATATTGTTTCCCCACATGAGGTAAGCTCTGTAAAAGTTAAGGAATTGACTAAAGAAGGTCAGCCGCGATACTCCGATTACAATAAATACTTCCGAGATATCACAGATCCGAATTCAAAAGCGAATCAACGTGCTGCTCAAGATATGCTCGCATTACATCAGGAAGACCCGGATCAATGGCTGTCCCTAACAAAGCACATACCGGGTGACCTATCTGCTGCACAAAATACGCAAGAAATGGCACAAGCGATGTCCGCACATGCCACCTTACGTATACCTGGAGATCAGGTAGCTGCCGTACGGAATGATCTAAAATGGCGAGCCTGGAATGATCCAACATCCTATGGGCTCAACCCTGCTGATCCTGAACTGGAGACCAAAATTCAAGAATTTTCCCGGACAAGGATTAAGTCAATTAATAAGGAAATTACCCTCGATGATATGTGCCTGGCTGCAATTGACATACAAAGAACACGGCCTCATGTCAAGGTGCCAGCCAATCAATGATTTCGATATGTAGCTAAAACAACAAATTCATGGAAAAGCGATGCTTGAGAGAAATCTTATTTTCCCAGAAAAATACTTATTCTATATCGCGAGGCGTGTTTTTATTATCTCTATCGCTTATATGCGGAGCAAATTATGAAAACCTGTCCATATTGTAAAACGCAATTACCTGACGACGCAGCTTATTGTTACCAATGCGGTAAACAACAGCTTCCAGAATCGGCCAAACAGGTCACCGGTGTTTGCCCTCACTGCAATGCTCCCATCCTAAATCCCGACCAGGCATATTGCAATTCTTGTGGTTTTCCGCTTAAAAACCAGGCTGATGCTGCTCCTGTTCGAGAAAAAGTACCACCAGAATCTGAACCGCCTCAAGCGGATCATGACAGACCTCCAAAGAAAACCGCAGATAAAAAAATCCGTGAAGAGTTCGCCGAAAAGGCCGCCCTGGTGAAATCCGGATCAAAACCGAAAAACCGCAGAGTGATATTGCTGTTGGCAGGGTCGCTGGCGATTGTGATCATGGGTGTCATTGGTTGGTCGATACTGCGAAAGTCGCCTTCCAAAACTACGCAGAACACTGCTGTTGAAGCCTGCCGTCCTGCAGAGATTCCAGATGATTACGAAGCTGCCAATCAAAAGGACCTGCAAGGTGATCTGCTGAGAGACAGTTATTTTCGTGCCGGTGAAGAATATTCCATCGCGCCTGATGCCACCTTTCGTGTGCCTCAGGGCCTAACCCTTATCATTCAGCCCGGGGCGCGTGTGCGCTTTGGCGAGGGTTCAAAATTCATCGTTGAAGGGACACTGCTGGCCTGTGGACGAAGCAGCAGGCGGATTTTGTTCACCGCAAATACTGAAGCTGGTCATCCGGGTTTCTGGAGCGGTATCGAGCTGAATGAGGCTCAGAAAGGCACGGTGATCGGATACGCCAATGTTGAATTCGCTGGAAAAGATAGCCATGCTGCTATCTGGGTGAAAGGCAGTAACATACAACTGGAGGAACTCACCTTCGATAGTAACCAGTGGTATCCGATCAGCCTTGACCCCAACACTACACCAAGTGTGCGTGGTCAAATTAAAGTTGAGAATGGTTTATCGGAATGGGAAGTGCGCGGGGGCGATTTAACGGGCAGCCGCGTCTGGAATTACAATCCAACCCTTGTGGTGAATGGGGTGGTCAGCATTCTTGAAGATGCAGATTTATCTCTCCCTGCAAACAGCACGATTAAATTCCTTCCCCAGAGTGCACTTTACGTGCTTGGGTCGTTGGATGCCCAAGGTGCTGACAACCAAAAGATCATCATGACCTCAGTGAACGATGGCGGGGAAGAAGGAGCTCCGCGCCCCATGGCTGGTGATTGGGTCGGGATCATCTGGTCTGGCAAGAAAAGTGAATCCCGGCTGTCAAACGTGGAAATACGCTATGCAGGCGGATCTGCAGCCAATGGACGTACATACGCCTGTTTATGCTTAGAAAACGCGGCCATTAAAATAGAATTTGTATCCGTTAAATCCTGTGGAACCTACGCTTTGAGTACTGATTTACTTTCGACTCCGCAGATTGAAGAATTATCTATTGATACAGATGATCCGATCAAGCGTTGGGAGCTGCGCGAGAGTAAGCTTGAAGACGTATCGACATACACACTCGCATCATTGCAGACTGCAGACGGGTTGCGCCTGGATCCGGTGGTAACGGGCTGGTTAGGGGTGGCCGAAAAGGCAACTTTGTCCATTAAAGCTGGTGCCCATTTGCTTTTCACTAATGGCAACCAGAGCGGTTTGTGGGCTGATGGGATATTAAAGGTTGAGGGAACAAAACGCGACCCGGTTTTGATGACCTCCTGGCGAGATCCTGAAGTCGGTGGAAGCGGCCAACCATCTGCTGGTGATTGGGGTGGGCTGCAGCTGAATAAAGGCAAACCTGGGGGAACCATCCTCACCCAATTAATAATTAACTATGCTGGTGCTGCAGAAAACACATGCGTTCGTATCTTGGATTCTTCACCACGCCTGGAAAACGTACAGATCAATCACTGCTCAGGATACCCGCTTAGCAGTAACGCACAATCTGAGCCAGCCATTGAGAATTTAGGCCTCGCAGAGAATTCGATGGGTGATGTCTGGGAGATCCGCGGCTCAGATTTTACCGATCGTCGTACCTACACCTGGGCACCTGTGAGTTTGGCAGATGGCCAGCTTCTAATTCGCCGCATTACAGGCAAGATCCTGGTAGACACAGAAGCGACCTTGGCACTTGATCCTGGATTGAGCCTGGCATTCGGGCAGGAGGGTTACTTGGTGATCCGGGGAGGGATCCAGTCTTCTGGAACTCCTGATGCACCCATTTTACTATCTTCCTGGCGAGACGCATCGATCAACACCATAGAGGGTGGGGCACAGCCAGGGGATTGGCCAGGATTGATTTTAGATGGCGAGCGAGAAGGGCAGGTTCTGAAGAACCTGTTGATCCACTATGCTGGAAACACCAATCAAAAGGTCAGCTGCTTATTGCTGAATAATGCATCTCCATTAGTGGATAATGTGGAAATCAGTGACTGCAGTTATTATCCGATTAGCTCCGATTTGAACTCCAATCCAAGTATCGGCGAAATATCGCTCACCAATAACCAGTTAGGCAATGCCTGGGTGGTCCGGGAAAGCACTTTATCCTCTGGAAGTACGCAGAAGTGGATGCCGATTAACCAGGCTGGAGGTGAAGTTGATTTACCTCGAGTTATCACTGGCAGGTTGACCATTGATAATGGGGCCAAGCTCGAACTTGGACCGGGAGTCGTCTTGCGATTTAATCAAAGTGCTGGGATGTTGGTTCATGGATCACTCTCAATCGCTGCTTCCCAGCAGTCACCTACGATACTGACTTCATGGCGTGATCCTGAATATAGTACTGAGACTGGTGTGCAGGCGGGAGATTGGGCTGGCATCTTCATTGATAATCCACAAGGAAGTGTCAACCTTGACTGGCTTGAAATGCGCTACGCTGGCGATAATGGAGGGGTGCTCAAACTTAATAATGCAACTTCAAACCTGACTAACGTCTTAATTCGTGATAGCAGCAGTTATCCAATCAGTATGGATGTGCAATCCAATCTGGAGTGGGGGCAGGTCACCCTGATCGATAACTATCCAGCCGATGTTATTGAAGTGCGTGGCTCAAACTTAGAACGAGCCGGCGAACAAACCTGGAATCCTCTCAAGCTTGCCAATGGCGCCGAGGTTGTTCGGCTGGTCACTGACATGCTCACCATCCAAGAAAATGCCACCCTCCATCTTAAACCGCAAGTCGTGGTTAAATTTACTGCTTCTGGTGGCATGGAAATTCGTGGGGGTTTATCCGCACAAAATGCTGTATTTACTTCTTTCCATGATGATGAGTATGGAGGAAATTCAGATAGTGTATCTAGCGGGGAACTGATATGGAAGGGGATCCGTTTATTAACCCAGAAATCGGTTGCGCTTCAAGATTTTACCCTGCGATATGCTGAAATTGGCTTCTGGATGGAGAACTCCTCTCCTAATCTATCGAATGTCTCGATCGAATATTGTTCCCAGGCAGCGATGAGCGCAGATTTCCTCTCAACCCCACGACTTGAAAATGTGGCCTTAACCGGTAGTGCAATCAATGGGCTTTTACTGAGAGGAAGTGTATTACCTGATGGTGAGACACACTGGAATCGCCTGGGTGATACAGACCAGGTGGTGCGGATCCTGGTAGATTCCTTGTCGGTTAGCCCGCGCTCACAATTGATCATCGATGAAGGTGTGGTGCTTAAATTAGGCTCACAGGTAGGTTTGGTTATTGAGGGCCAGCTCAGCATTGTAGGGAACGAAGAATCTCCTGTAATCCTAACCTCATTGAGCGATGACGATGCAGGAGGGGATACCGATTCCATACAATCTGCACCCAATCGAGGCGCCTGGGTTGGTTTAGTCATCAATCCAAATAACACTGGAGCGCGCCTGTCCTTAACATTCGCTGAAATCCGTTACGCGGCAAATGGCTTATACCTGGTAAATATGCCTGAATGGACTTATAACAACCTGTTGATTTCCAATAGCTTATACTATGGGATTTCCTGCGATCAATTGTCCGCATATGCGATACTGGAGGATAATATTCGCTTCGTGAACAACGGAAACGAGTCGGTTAGCTGTCCGAGTCCTGACAGGTAACCAATCGGAGATAGGATGATTCACGATACTGACCTTGGGATAATCAATGTAAATGGTGTAAATAGTCTATGTTTCGGCCGTACCGATGATAACGACCATGTCCTGGATCATCCCGCGGTATCTGCCCATCATGCGCGTGTGGAACTACATCCTGATGGTTCATGGTGGGTGACCGATCTGAACAGTACCAATGGGACATATATAAACCATCATCAGGTAGGTCCTGAAGGAGCTCCAGTTCGTCTTGATAGGGATACGATCTGGATCGCTCCTTATGCGTTTCAGCTCAGCCAGTCCGAAATTCCCCAATCAGCTAAGCCTACTCACCTTCGATTGGATCTGGTCAATCTAGAACGCAAGGCGGGTTCACGCGTCTTGCTCGACCTGAGTGGAACCCCGCTATCATTCAAGCCGGGCGAGTTCATCGCAGTGGTGGGAGGTAGTGGGGCTGGTAAATCGACCCTGTTGAAAGCTTTACTTGGCATGGATACTATCCAAGGACGTGGTCGTAAAGGAGAGGTATTTTTCAATAACCAGTTACTGATTAGTGGTCCGGATGCGTTTGCATTTGCGCCGCTGAATAGCATTGTAGGATATGTCCCACAGCAGGATGATAGCTTGCATTTCCAGTTAACACCTCGTGAAGCATTGAACTATACCGCACTTCTTCGTTTTGCTAGTGATCTGCCGGATCAGCAGCGAGAAGAAAAGGTTCTCTCCGCTTTGACCTGCGTAAAAATGGACCGCAAGGATTTGCTGGACAAACCCATCGCACGCCTGAGCGGTGGGCAGCGCAAGCGGGTAAATGTGGCTATGGAACTGGTCGCTGAACCTCGCCTGGTTTTCTTAGACGAACCCACTTCCGGACTTGATCCTGGGCTAGATCTGGAGATGATGGCCTTGCTTAAGGACTGGACCGTCGGTAAAAAAGTGCCTGAAGTAGCTGACCAGCCAGGAGCTGAGCCTGATTTCGGACCACGCGATACGAAAACGATCGTTTTAATCACTCATGCGACCGAAAATGTCCGTTTATGTGATTTTGTGGTTTTCATGGGCCGTGTGAATGATGAGCAACAAGGAGAGCATGGTGGAAAGGTCATCTACTTTGGCTCTCCAGGGGAGCCAGCCAATCGCTTTTTTGAGTTGGATACATTTTCGAAAATATATTGCGCCGTAGATAATCCCCAGGTGGCCTCACACTACAATCAACGCTTGATGACGGATACCCAATGGAATAGTTTATTATGGGAACGTGCCCGCTCAACTGAAGATATCCAGGAATACCAATCCACACAGCAAGACCGTCCTAATACGGCCCGTCCGCATCGAAAAATCGACTTTGTTAAATGGCGCAAGCAGCTAGGCATCCTCAGTCACCGTTATTTCACGCTGCTCCGCCGAGACCAGAGTGCGTTTCTCTTCCAGCTGTTTCAAGGTATCCTGGTTGCGTTGCTGTTATGGGGTGTTTCAGATGCAGGTGCTTTCACGGCTGCAGGGATCCGCTCTGCCCCAACCACATTATTTATCTTGAGCATCGCTGCGGTCTGGTTGGGCATTCTTAATGCCAGCAAGGAAATTGTTAAGGAGAGGCGCATATTCGGTCGCGAACGCCGTTATGGCATAGAAGCAGTGCCCTATGTGGTTTCCAAATTTGCAGTACTAAGCGGCTTGGGCGTCTGGCAGATGGCTAGCTTGCTATTGGTGACTGTAATTAGATTTACTCCCGAGACGGTTACTGGTGCGCTAGGACGTGGTCTTCCCGGTGCATTGGGCATGCTATTTCCAGTTCAGATCGAGTGGTTCGTCACATTAGAATTGTTGTTGATGGCAGGATTGGCATTTGGTTTCTTGATCTCTTCTTTTTCACGTTCACTTGACCAGGCTACCCTATTGATGTTCCCAGCGATGTTGATTCAGGTATTGTTGTCTGGCTTGCTTTTTGATGTTGGGCCAATTTCATGGATAGCTTTTACGTATTGGGGTTTGCGAGCTCTGGGAACAAGCATTAATCTACCGGAGCTCTTTGCAGCTTCGGGTAAAGCCACCGATCCGATACTGGATAAAATTAATTTTTCGAGTGGCGCTCTGGGAGTAATTAGTTTTTGGCTCGTTTTATTTATTTTTATTATGGGTATGCTGGTGCTCACCTGCTGGCGACAGAATAGGGCTGATAAAGCCAGGATTCCGGAGGATTGAATGAATAAGTCTCCTTTGAAATTTATATACAACTATCCATTAATTAATCTAGGTGGTTAATATGGCTGAGAAATTTCATTTTATGAATAGAGGTCGACCCTTTAAGCTGAAATCAAAGGATGATCTACAGCTGGACTATTCCAAGGTTCTACTTCTACTATAAAGCTTATAATCCATAGTTTAGATGCAATTAAACACCAC
>CAYLPS010000081.1:0-15087 GCA_964385625.1 uncultured Anaerolineaceae bacterium
TGGAAGGTGTGGGGGTGATGGAAGGTGTGGGGGTGACGGAAGGTGTGGGGGTGAATGTCTGAGTTGCCGTTCCTATAGGGGTTGGAGTGTGAGTATGCGTTGGGGTCGGTGTGGAAGTGAGCACGCCTGTAATGACAGGGGTATCCGCCAGGCTGGATGTGTCGGGAGCGGTGGTTTGCAGGAGGTGGGAAAGCAGCAGGCCTGGTGAGGAATCAGAAAAACTTGCCTCTGCTCCCGCCTGGGCAACTCCACCTTTGAGCGGATTGCCAAACGAAAACAGCATGATGGAGAGAAGCACCCCAGCGCCGAATACGACCAGTGATATCCTGGAGAGGACTTTCAACTGTAATTTCGACCCTGCTGATTGTGTTTTCATCTGCATCCAGTAGAAACATAGAGCGCTTGTGAAGGATTATTTAAGAAGCCTGATTGAAATTATATCACCACAGATGAGATGGATATTAAAAAGGCACCTGTAACATTTTTCGACCAGACGCATCTAAAAAGGCACACAAGGAAAACAAAAATACGATATGAGGATGGTTATGGCCCCGAAGCTACTTAATGACGAAATCAGCGCACAAATCAGAGCCTTGTTCGAGGCACACCTGGTTTACCCAGTTAAGCTGGTTTATTTCACTAAAAAAGCGGATTGTGATACCTGTGAAGCTACCCAACAATTATACAGTGAGCTGGTTTCACTTTCGAACAAGCTAAGTATGAGTGAGTACCTGCTGGAAGAGAGTCCACAGCAGGCGCAGAAATTTAATGTTTCTTTAGCCCCGAGCTTAATCATTGCAGGCAGGGACAATGATGAGCAATTGGATTATGGCTTGCGTTTTATCGGCATACCTACAGGTTATGAGTTCAGTGCATTGATCCAGGCGATTCGCATGGTTTCGGTGCGAGATTCAGGGTTAACCCCTGAAACTCGTAATGAATTGGCAGCTGTCAGCAGACCCATGCACTTCCAGGTTTTCGTCACCCCTACCTGACCGTACTGTCCGCAAGCCGTGGTGCTTGCCCACCAATTTGCCATGGAAAACCCATTGATCCAGGCTGACATGATCGTGGCAAATGAATTTTACGACCTGGCAATGCGATATAATGTCAGTGGGGTACCCCAGACCAATATAAATGAAAACGCAGGCGTAGTGATTGGTGCTGTGCCCGAGGAATACATGCTACAGGAATTGATAAAAGTGTTACAGGAAATGACTATCCCTGTTAGCCAATGAAACCTAAAAGGAATGTGCGCAGGAAGCATAGAAATATACTTCCATGGGTGCTGGTTGGTGTGGGGCTAATCATCACCGGGATGGTGGTTGTGAAGTCACTGCCAAAAGGAAGCACTGGAACGGAATATTCTGTGGTTCCCGCCAGCGTGAACTTCCCAGCTCCTGAGCTTACCCTGTTCAATCTTAGCGGAAACCAGGTCAACCTGTCTGATTATCGGCATGACATCGTGTTGGTGAACAACTGGGCCACCTGGTGCCCGCCATGCAAGATGGAAATGCCAACCTTGCTGAAATACTATCAGGAACACTCCAATGATGGCTTTATGTTGATATCGATTGAAGCCGGGGAACCAGCCCAGGAAGTGAGCAGTTTTGTAGATGAGTATGGGCTCACTTTTCCTGTACTGCTTGATCCTGACAACCAATCTCTGGCGGCGTTTCGCAACAGCAGCCTGCCCAGCTCGTATGTGATAGACCTTCAAGGTAACGTCGTGCTGGCCTGGACCGGACCTATCAGCCTGGAGATGCTCGAAAAATTCGTCACACCTCTATTGGGGAATTAATGACATGGATGAAAAAGTGATTTGGAAGAAGGGCCTGGCTTTTACCAGCGCTTCCGATAGTGGATTAACCATCCCACTCGATGCAGAACCAGAGGTGGGAGGCGGTGGGGAGGGTTTCAGGCCCATGGAGCTGATTGCCATAGGCTTAGCCGGTTGTACTGCCATGGACGTTATATCTATATTACAAAAGAAACGCCAGCAGGTAACCAGGTTCGAGGTTCGCGTGCATGCTGACCGGGCTGCGGAACACCCAAAAGTGTTCACCCACATCACCATCGAATATATTGTAACCGGGCACCACGTAGAGCCCGCAGCCATAGAGCGGTCCATCGAGCTATCGGTGACAAAATACTGCCCGGCCCAGGCAATGCTGGGCAAGGTGTGTACAATCGAACACATCTATTCTAGTAATGAAGCAGGACAAGGGAATTAGCCGGCTAGTAATGGCGAGCGTCGATCATCCGTTGAGATTTAACCGCCCAAGATAATATTGATATCCTATGGGTGGTTGAAACAATAAAAAGATTTTTCATCTAAAATGATGCAGCAAGAGATTTATCAGCGAATATTAATCATTTTGCAAGTTCCACATGTATAATTTGGCATATCATTATGGTAGTCCTATTTAAGGCTGCATGGCTATTTCTTGTAAAGCCATCAATGTGAAGAATATCAAATTGCATAATACCTTTGAGAGATAAACACCCATAGATTAGCAAAATGCTTTGCGGGATGATTGCATGAATCTAATATACATGCTATAATAATTTAGTTGTACTTTCCCCCCTTTACCAGTAAATAGCCTCAAATCTATTTTCGGCTTACCGCCCATTTTATTGTTAACTCGGAAAAACCGGCTGGAAATAGAAGATAAGCATTTGGGTGAAATATATATCCAATTTCAAGAGAAGATAATTATGAAAGTTATTGAATTACAAACAACAACTTTAGATCATCTACGCCAGATGGCAAGAGACCTTAACGTCCAGGGAGCGAATCGTCTTAAAAGAGATGATCTGATTTTAAAAATCCAACAGGCTGAGGCCGAGAAGGAAGGCCTTGAGCTGCGTGGAGGTATCCTGGAGATCATGAGCGATGGCATGGGTTTCCTGCGATCGGGCCACTATCAGCCGGGAGCCTTTGATGTGTATGTCTCGCAGTCACAGATCAGAAGATACAGCCTGCGAGATGGAGACCTGATCATAGGGCACGTCAGGCCGCCGCGTGAATCAGAAAAACACTACGGATTACTCAAGGTGGAAACCGTCAATGGAATCGACCCTGAGGAAACTCGCAACCGCCCGGCATTCGAAAGCCTGACCCCGATTTTTCCAGACAGGCGCTTTAACCTGGAAACCGACCGCCACACCCTGGCTACCCGGCTTATCAACATGGTCACACCCATTGGACGTGGCCAACGCGGGTTGATCGTTTCGCCTCCCAAGGCTGGTAAAACCACCATCCTTAAGCAGCTGGCTAATGCGATATCCACCAACCATCCCGATGTATATTTAATGGTGGCTCTGATCGGCGAGCGCCCTGAAGAGGTGACAGATATGGATCGCTCGGTGGACGCCGAGGTAATCTCTTCCACCTTCGATGAGCCAGTGACCTCACATGTCAGGGTGGCTGAAATGGCCCTGGAACGTGCCAAACGCATCGTGGAGACCGGGCGTGACGTGGTGATCTTGATGGATTCCATCACCCGCCTGGCACGCGCCTACAACCTGGTGGTCACACCCTCAGGAAGAACCCTTTCAGGTGGTATCGATCCTTCGGCACTTTACCCACCCAAGCGCTTCTTTGGCGCTGCCCGCAATATCGAAGAGGGTGGCTCGCTGACCATCATCGCTACCTGCCTGGTTGACACTGGCTCGCGTATGGATGATGTGGTCTACGAAGAGTTCAAGGGCACAGGGAATATGGAGCTGTTGCTTTCCCGCCGCTTGCAGGAAAGGCGCGTGTTCCCTGCGATTGACATTGAGCGCTCATCTACACGGCGTGAAGAATTACTGCTTGGCCCTGACCTGACCCCCCGGGTATGGCTGATGCGGCACATGTACGACCAGATGATCGCTGCACCCCCGTTTGGCGCAGGCATGGACCCGGCTACGGCAACCGAGGCCATTCTCCAGCGGCTTTCCAAGACCGACGATAACATGACCTTCCTCGAAACGCTTAACGAAGACTTAGATTAACCGGCTCACTTGTACTTCACCAGGCTTCTCATATAGCAGTTATAATAAGCGCGCTTGAATCAGGTATTGCGCATGGATGAAAAGATTGCCATAGAGTCCAATCCATCTGAACCGGCGCCTGATGCCGCGCGGGTACGCAAGAGTCGGGAACCGAATGCGATCATGCTGACTGGCATCTGGATGCTGTCCTTGAGCCTGGTTTTACTGGCCGGATACCTGGGCTGGCGTGATAAATCCACCCAGGCAGCTCCCATCGCACCATCACCCACGCTTGTAGTTCTAAAAGAGCAGCCAACACAATCTGCTGAGCAGGGCTCAGCCGATTTACCCACTTATTTCAAGGGCTTACCCGAAACAGGCATTTTCCGCAGGGTTGCGCTGCACACCAACATCCCCAGTAGATCGCGTACAGAAGTGATCGAGTATTCGGTAACCACGGGTGACTCGGTTTTTGGGATTGCTCAAAGTTTCAACCTCAAGCCTGAATCAATCTTGTGGGCCAATTACGACCAGCTCAACGATTCTCCGGATATGCTCAGCCCCGGTATGGATTTGAATATTCCGCCTATCGATGGGGTTTATTATCAATGGCAAGAAGGGGATACCCTCGAATCGGTAGCGGCGAAATTCGATACCTCGCCAGATGAAATCTTGAATTGGGAAGGAAACGACTTTGACCTGACCAATCCACAGGTGGAACCTGAGCAATGGATCATGGTGCCGAATGGCCAGCGGGAATTTGTGCAATGGGTGGTTCCCACCATTGCAAGGGCGAATTCAGGGGTGTTAAAGTCAGTGCTTGGGCCGGGAGCATGTGAAGGCAACTACTCAGGTGCCTATGGCACAGGAGCATTTTCATGGCCGACGGCGGCGCACTATCTCTCGGGGAATGATTATTGGTCAGGCCATCTGGGTATTGACATTGCAGGCTCAGCAGGCGATGGTATATTCGCTGCCGATGCCGGCGTGGTGGTGTTCGCAGGCTGGGCGAACGGTGGATATGGCATCATGGTGATGATCGACCACGGTAATGGCTACCAGACCCTGTATGCCCATCTCAGCTCAGTAAGTGCCTATTGTGGCCAGAGCGTCTACTCGGGCACCTATATCGGCGCCATGGGGAGCACGGGTAACTCCACCGGACCCCATCTGCACTTCGAGGTGCGGTACATGGGCGGGTTTATCAATCCCTGGTACGTGCTGCCCTGAACTGGTGAATTACCATTTGCCCGCCTGGCGGATATAGAAATTAACTTGAAAGGGACTACCTATGACTGATCATGACATGGATTTCAATACACAGGTGCTGGCAGAGACCGATAACATGCATTTCCAGGCATGGAAAGCCGACGAACCAGACGGAGAGACGACTTACCATCTCGAGCTGAATAACATCACGGTTCACTTTTTTACCGAAGAATGGGACGAATTCTTGAAGCTGGCACGCTTATTGCTGAAGAAATAGATCCTTCTGTTGTTGGGCGAATTAAATAAAACAATCAGGGGGATGAAGTTACCTGGGTGACATAAGGGATCACCGTTTCACAGGCGTCGGTGAGATGAGCAGAAATGTTTTCCCAGGTCATTGGTTGGCGAGCAGCCCAGGTGGTGTACATGGCATACGAGAGGCACCCCGGGCCAACATGATAATCCGCGATGGTGAACTTCCAAAGGTCTTCATAAGAAGCAACCTGCCCGGCGATCTGACCGGTGGCATTATACATAATCTGCGCCACCTGGTCACAATCGGCTAGCAGGGTATTCGCAACCAGATCAATGCTGGTATCCACGCTGATCAGATCGATGCCAAACTCACAGGTCGAGCAATCAGCGTTGATGCTGGAAGCAAGCGCACCCCGCAGGATAGCCTGGTACTCTGCATCAAGCTTGAGGTAACCCACTGAGCACTGCTCGGCAGTGAGCACCAATGGGCAAAATTGATCGTAAAAAGAGGAATTCCACAACAACAGGGCATCTGCACCGTTGTCGGTGATCTGCCCCAGGCCGAATTCCAACGGTTGCCTGAATACGCCCGGCCAGAATTGACTCTCTTGGGCAAAGATATTTTTCAACAATTGGGCAGGTACTTTGATGTCGTTCGCTACCTGCAGTATCTGACCATCGAACTGGTTTTGCCAGATGAATACTTCGGGCATGGCCAGCTCCAGGCCACAATTATCAGCATAACCATTGGATAGCAAGCCGCCTCCCGGGCAGCTGGAAGCATTCACCGCTCCCGATGCGATCAAGCGGCCTGCCAGGTAAGAATAGGGCTCTTCAGTGGCCAGGAAAGCCACATCTTCCGGGGTGGATAACCATTCGGGCACGCCGCCGATGGGCGGGAATGCCTGCCACACCTGCGAGCAGGTAGCCAGCTCGTTTCCTGTCCACTGGCTGGAGATCACATCCACATACCAACCCCCACTCGTTGGGGTCGTTGCAACTCCAGTCTCAATAACTCGTACCATGGCAGTGAAAACAGCGCTTGAATCTCCGAAGCTGGAATCTGCCCAGAATTCCACCAGCTGGCCATCGATGCTGGTGGGCCTCATGGGCACATCACAGTTATCTCCTTCGCATGAGGTTTCAGTCTCCCCCATTTTTACGTGAATGGCGATAATTTGCTCATTGGGTAGAGGTTCCTCGCCTGCGAAATGGAGGCTTGGAATGGTTGGGCACAGGTTTTCAGGAGGTGTCGGTGTGCAGCCACTCAGAGAGACGTTAACTTTAGCAGCGGGGAGATCGACTTCGATATCTTTCTCGGCCGGCGAGCTGCCGATAAAATACAGGTATAGTCCAGGGCATCCAGAAGGCGGAATGTCTCCCTCACCTAATCCTGAGCATGCCTGGGTATTGATCCACTGGCTGTAGATGGTACCGCCACAATCTGTGAACACGTCATCAGGTGTGGGCCAGCCTTCGTGATCCACATACACCTGGCATTGCAGGCTATTATCCGACCAGCGCATTAACCACCACTCATAACGCGTGTAAGACACCACGAGGGTTGCTTTTCGCCCGATTTCAGCCCCCGGCACATCTGCGGCGCGTACAAATCCCGTCACGAGGAAAATTGCAGACAGGAAAATTAACACCCAAGCCAAACGGAAAAGTCGAGCCAGCCTTTCCATCTCGGACAACATTATCATGTATAGCCTGCCTTGTCAATATTCCTTGCCTGAGCGCTTATGGCGTGATAAACTGATATCTTGATGGATGCAAGAACGAAGACCGGAATGGATGAACATCACTGGCAACCATCCTGTACATTCTTAGCAGGCAAGAATATTCCACCACGCCCACTGCTATGCATCTGAATCCTAAACGAGCGTGGAAGGTTCACAGATCGAGCGGTTAATAGAATGCCTCCTGTCATCTATTTACTCGATGGACATGCCCTGGCTTACCGGGCATATTATGCACTAACCCGGGGTAGCTCCACAGCCTTTACAACGCACGGCGGCGAACCTACAGCCGGCGTGTTCGGTTTCACCTCCATCCTGCTACGCTTGCTCGAGCAGGAGCACCCTGACTACCTTGCAGTGACCTTCGATACCGGCAAGACTTTTCGGGATAAGCTATTCGCGGAGTATAAAGCCACGCGCGCCAAGATGCCCGAAGACCTGGTGCCACAGATGGAACGCATCCGCCAGATCGTGGATGCTTTCAATATCCCCCGCCTCGAAATGCAGGGATACGAAGCGGACGATATCCTGGGAAGCCTGGCCCACCACCTGGCTGACGAAGGATACGGCGTTAAGATCATCACCGGAGATCGCGATCTGCTCCAGCTGGTTAATGAGCGCATCCTGGTTAACCTGCCGGGTAAAACCCTTGCTGATGCGAAAGATTACTTTGCCAAGGATGTGGTGGCGCTGTTTGGAGTGAAACCCGAGCAGGTTATCGATTTTAAAGCCCTGGTGGGGGATAAATCAGATAATATCCCTGGTGTCGCTGGTGTAGGTGAGAAAACAGCGGCCATCCTATTGGAAAAATATGGCACCCTGGACGGGGTATACGCTCATTTAGAAGAGATATCCGACAGCATCCGCAAGAAGCTGGAAGCAGATAAGGAGAAGGCTTATTTAAGTAAGAAGCTGGCTACCATCGTAACGGACCTGGAGGTGGCGCTGGACCTGGACGAGGCACGTACTGAGAAGTTCGAGCCCGCCCATGTAGAAGCATTATTCCGCGAGCTGGAATTCCGTTCGTTACTGGGTCGCCTGACCGCCTTATATCCTTCGTTGGGAAAAGCCGTCCCCAGAAAGCAGGAACAGCTATCCTTATTTAAGAGCGAAGCAACCACATCCCGAGCGCTCGAGCAGGCTGGGGATATCATTGTTCACGTGGTCAACGACGAACCCGGGCTGCAGCAGCTATCAAAGCGGTTGAGCTCGGCAGGTATGATATCTTTTGACACCGAAACCACCTCCACCGACCAGATGCAAGCCAACCTGGTGGGCATATCCATGGCAGTCGATGGAAATGAGGGCTGGTATATCCCCGTGGGCCATGCACCCGGGCTGGGCAGGCAGCTACCTTTGGAAAAAGTCATCCAGGCATTGCAGAAGCCGCTGACCGACCCTCATATCAAGAAAGCAGGGCATAACCTCAAATATGATTTTGTAATGCTAGCCCGCAATGGCTTGCGCGCTGCGCCGCTGACTTTCGACAGCATGATCGCCGAATGGCTGACCAATCCCACATCGCATAACCTGGGATTGAAGAACCTGGCTTGGGTGCGCCTCGATCTGCGCATGACAGAGATCACAGAACTGATTGGCACTGGCAGGAAACAAATCACCATGGACCAGGTGCCAATCGAAAAGGCCGCTCCATATGCTGCCATGGATGCCATTGCCGTTCAGCGCCTTCTGCCGGACCTTGAAGGTGAGCTCAGAGAAAACTCCGCGCTAAAGCTGTTCGAAGAGATCGAGATGCCATTAGTGTCCGTGATCGCCGACATGGAGATGAACGGGATATCCCTGGATATCGACTTCCTCAAGCAAATGGCAGGCGAGCTGCAAGAACGCATGGACGCGCTGGAGAATGAAGTATTCGAGCAGGTTGGCATGCAGTTCAACATCAATTCCACCCAACAACTTTCCAACGCCATCTTCAACCGTTTGAACCTGGCGCCTCCAGATAGAACGCGCCGCACTGAAAGCGGTAATTACTCCACTTCCGCCGAAGTATTGGAATCGTTGAAAGGTAAACACCCGATCATCGACCTGCTGCTTGAATACCGCGAGCTTTCCAAGCTGAAATCCACCTACCTGGATGCCCTGCCCGAACAGGTAAACCCTGCCACGGGCCGCATTCATACTTCCTACAACCAGGCCGGCGCGGTAACGGGTCGGATTGCTTCCTCCAACCCGAACCTGCAGAATATCCCCATCCGCACCGAACTGGGCAGGCAGGTACGGCATGCATTTATTGCTTCTCCAGGGTTCAGCTTGCTATCGGTGGATTATTCACAGGTGGAGTTACGCATTGCAGCCCATATGTCAAACGACCAGGCGATGCTGGCTGCATTCCGCGCCGGGCAGGATATCCATACCGCCACAGCCGCGGCCATCCTGGGCAAGCCCCTCGATATGGTTACCAAGGAAGAGCGGCGTAATGCCAAAGCGATTAACTTCGGCTTGCTCTACGGAATGAGCCCCTATGGCCTGACTCGCAGCAGTGACTTGACCCTGGCAGAAGCCGAGGATTTCGTCGAAGCATATTACAAGCAATTCCCCGGGGTGAAGGCTTATCTCGACAATATGCGCCGGCTGGCTGCCCGTCAGGGTTACGTGGAAACCCTTCTCGGCAGGCGACGTTATTTCCCGGGTTTGAAATCGGGTGGTAACCCGGCGACGCGCGCCCGTGAAGAGCGGGAAGCCATCAATGCACCCATCCAGGGTACTGCTGCCGATATCATGAAAATTGCCATGAACCGGGTTGCACAGGCGCTCAAGGAAAATGCCTCGCGGGGTCGAATGCTGCTGCAAGTCCATGATGAGCTGGTGCTGGAATGCCCTGAAAAGGATTTGAAAAAGACTGCTCAAATTGTACGCACAATGATGGAAAATGCCTATAATTTAGATATTCCCCTGAAGACTGAAGCTCGTTACGGGCATAATTGGGGAGATTTATCCGTGCTGGAGGAGTGAGAAATCGATATGAGTGGTGACCAACAAGCGTTCCAAAATGCGATGAACCAGGGCCATTCTGCGGCTTGGGATCAAGACTGGAATACGGCTGCCAAGTTCTATCGCCATGCCCTCCAGGAATTTCCGCAGAATTACAACGCTCTCACCAGCCTGGCGTTGGCACTCTACGAGCTACAAATGTTCCATGAGTCCCTGCAGTACTACTCACGTGCTGCGCAAATTTCTCCCGACGATCCGGTGCCGCTGCTGAAAGTAGGTGAAATCCAGGAGCATCTTGGTGACCTGAACAAAGCTGCCAACGCTTATATGGGCGTGGCCGAGCTGTACGCCCGCAACAGGGATATCGAGAAAGCGCTCTCCAATTGGACGCACGTGGTGGCCTTAAATCCCCAGCACCTGGCTGCCCATATGCGCCTGGCGCTGGTCTATGAGCGCTTGGGCCGCACTTCAAATGCCATGATCGAATACCTTGCCATTGCCAGCCTGATGCAAAGCCAGGGCAATATGCCCAAGGCTGTCCAGACGATCAAACATGCCCTGGAAGTTGTGCCAAACAGCAAGGAAGCCAGCATGGCATTATCCATGGTGCTCAATGGCAAGATGCTTCCACCGCCCTCCCGACCACCAGGTGCGACAGCTCCCCTGATCATGTCGAAAGTACGGCAGGAAGAAACAGTGCAGGCAGAGCAAGCAGATCACCCTCGCATTGATCCCATTCAGGATGCGAAACAAAAAGCGCTGACCATGCTCGCCGAATTATTGTTCGAACAAGAGGAGATCCAAGATAACCATTCAGGCAGGATTCCGGGTGTAACCACCGCGGTATCGCTTAATGCCGAAGAACAAGGTTTCGACCAATCCAAGATGGTCACGCATCTGAGCCAGGCAATCGATTTGCAATCTAATGGTGATGACCGGGCTGCTGCGGATGAGCTGCAACGTGCCATGATGAGTGGGTTGGAAAATTCAGCTGCCTATTACATCTTAGGCTTCTTGCAGTCAAAGAATGACCAGCTGGAAAGCGCGGTAAACAACCTGAAAAAGACCGTTCATCACGAGCTTTTCGGCATGGGAGCGAGGCTGCTATCGGCATTGAACTTGTACAAAATGGAACAGGTGAAAGAAGCTTCGATTGAATACCTGCAAGCCCTACGGATCGCGGATTCCGAAAGCGTGGCGGCTGACCAATCGGAAGAACTGAAGCAGTTATATGACCCGCTGATAGAAGCATTTGCCCAACAATCTGATGGAAAAATCCAAAAACGGATCTGCGAAAATATCAGCAAAATGCTGATTCGCCCCGATTGGAAGCTGCAAACCCAACATGCCCGCCAGCAGCTACCCCTGCCGGCACCTGGCTCACCACCTGTGCCGCTGGCTGAGATGCTTACTGAAGCAACCAGTGCCTTATTGGTGGAATCACTGGCCAAGATAAACCAGCTGGCACGTGAAAATCACCTGCCTGCCGCCATGGAAGAGGCTTTCCACGCTCTGAAATTTGCCCCCAATTACCTACCTTTACACATCTGCATTGGTGACTTGCTTGCGCAGGAGAACCAGATTCCTGAAGCGGTGCTTAAATATTCCATCGTTGCCAGGGATTATAAAGTACGCGGAGAATCAAACCGCGCCATCAGCCTGCTGCGCCGGGTATGCGAGCTAAATCCAGTGGACATGGAGGCGCGCAATGAATTGATTGATCTTCTCACCGAAAGTGGCAAATCTCAAGAGACGCTGCAGGAGTATATCAGGCTATCAGAATCCTATTACAACCTGGCAGACCTTGCCATGGCGCGCAAAACTTACACGCGTGCCTTCCGATTTGCTCAGCAAGTCAATATAGACCGGCAAGCCAAGGTGAAGTTGTTACACCGCATGGCAGACATTGATATGCAAAGCCTCGATTGGCGCAGTGCGATCAGGGTGTACGAGCAAATTCGCACCATCGAGCCGGATGATGGCAAGGCTCGCGATATGCTTTTCGATCTCAACCTGCGCTTAGGACAGGAGAACCAGGCGATGACTGAGCTTGATAACTACCTGAATCACCTGATCAATGTCCAGCGGAGCAGCGAAGCATTGGATTATGTCAACCAAAAAATCATTGAAAATCAAGCCCAACCAGCTCTATACCGCCGGTTAGCCGATATCTATCGCCTGCTGGGACGCAAAGATGAAGCCATCAGCCAGATGGAGATTTCTAAGGATATGTACCTGCAAGCGGGTAACCGCCAGGCTGCCATCGAGACCTTGCTGGCGATATTGGCACTTACGCCTCCCAATCCTACGATGTACCAGCATATGTTAACCGAGCTGCAAGCCCAGGATAAAAAGGGATTATAGACCTTCAGGATATCATCCGATTCAGCGGAGTGGCATTACTCACCACTTCACTCCCAACCCCCTTCCAGGCTCCCCCAATCTCGAAAAACGATTATCACAAGACCCCAAAAAGCGGGATATAGGGGAGCAGTAATACTCCACCGATGCGCATCGATTAATCTCAATAAGGGCCTAAGCCATTGACGATGAATGTGTGTCCTTCCATGATCTTACATGGTAAGTAACAACCAATCACAGCCTTATTACGTTTAATAACCAAAATCAGGATTGATCCAATAAAATATCTGCCAGCTCGACTGTATTATTCAGAATCAGGTCTGCCCCGGCATTTTCAAGCTCGTGCCTTTCTCCAAAACCACATAACACGCCCACTGTTTGCGCACCGGCGCGCTTGCCGCTCTGGATATCCGGCACCGTATCACCCACCATCAGGCATCCAGCAGCGGGTATTCCCAGGCTGGTTGCCACCCATTGGATTGGATCAGGATAAGGCTTGGTATGCCGGCAGGTTTGACCCGTGGCAACTACACTGAAATAATTCGTCAATTTAAATTGCTGCAGGAATTGATAGGTGGTCCTGTGCCCACGAATGCTGATAATGCTGAGCGGGTAATGTTGGTGAAGGGCTGCCAGCATTTCCGCAGTTCCCCGAATTAATTGGAAGGGTGCTGGCGACCTTCCAATGCCCAGCCCGTATAACTGGTCGCCCATGGCAACCATCTTCCCATCCAGCCCAAGGCGGTCTGCCAGTCCATAAGTCCAATTCCCAGGCCCCTCCGTGAGCATGACCAGCCTGCGGGCAACCCGGCGAGCATCAAATCGATGATAAATCTTGTGCACCGGCGACAACAACCTGGTCAGTTTAACTACAAACTGGTCATCGGTATCACTCAATGTGCCGTCGACATCGAAGCATATAGCCTGGACGCGGGCTCGATCGATGGACATGGTGTTATGAACCAGCAGGTAGGTTGAACAATAATATCCCCGCACCAACAATGAATAGCATTAATATAAGAATACCCGCAACGATCAGGATTGTGGCACACGAAGCCAATATGCTGTTCTTGGGTTCCTTCATCGGCTACCTCGTCGATTGGATTGTAAACCTCAACTCTCTAGTGAGCAATGGTGTACGCCAATAATATGCGTTACAATAGAATTGTGGATGAGATTGCATTGATCCAGGCAGCTAGGGATGGAGATATTGATTCATTTAACCGTCTGGTTTTAGCGTACCAGGATATGGTGTACAGCCATGCATTCCGGATGATCGGAGAGCAGGAATCAGCCGATGATGCCACACAGAATACATTCATCTCCGCCTACAATCACCTGAAGTCTTTCAGGGGAGGTTCTTTTAAAGCCTGGTTGTTGCGCATTGTGACCAATGCTTGCTACGATGAGCTGCGCCGCCGTAAACGTCGCCCTACGATACCATTGGAGCCCCTGGATGACGCCGGTGAAGAGGTTGAATCGGCCCACTGGATGGAAGATCCAGTTGACCTGCCTGAGGAGCAGGTGGAACGGATGGAACTGCAAAAAGCCATCCAGCGTTGTTTGAATAACCTTCCCGATGAATTCAGACTTGCAGTGGTGATGGTGGATGTGCAAGGGATGGATTACATGGAAGCAGCTCAAATCATGGGTAAACCCATCGGGACGATTAAAAGTCGCCTGGCCCGCGCGCGTTTACGACTGAGAAATTGTTTGAATACATTTGCGGAACTTTTGCCCGCTGGATTTCGTCTGGAATAAGGGTAGAAGATGAATAACCAGTTTACCACACGTGACTATGAGCTAATCTCAGCCTACCTGGATAACCAGCTAAGCGCGAAGGACCGTGAGCAATTCGAGATTCGCCTGAAAGCGGAACCAGCGCTGCGCAAAGAGCTGCAGGAGATCGGCAAAACACGAACCTTACTTCGTAACTTGCCAAAATTGAAGGCTCCCCATAATTACTTTATTAAAGTTGAGCCCGTTCGTGCCAAATCCAGTCTCAGGCTGGCTCCCATATTCGGGGTCATATCGGCGATCGCGAGCATCATCCTGATTTTGGTAATCTTCGGCAGCACGCTATTTTCAGATGCCGGGCCGGTGGCCATGGCGCCTGCGCCTCAAAGCCAACCAACAACCCAGGTATTACAGAGTGAGACTGAGCGCAGCATGCCAAAAGTGGTCACTCCAACTTTAGAAGCCCCATCGGTCATGCTGGCAGCGCCTGGTTCAGATACGACACCGCCTAGCGCCAGTGAAAATTTAGCCAGCCAGACACCACCTGGCGAAACTGCTGCGCCAACACCCACAACGATCCATATTTACGCCTATCTGCCCACCGCCACACCTGAAAATGGATTAACCGGGGGAAAAGAACGGATTGTTACTACCCAGCAGGCTTGTGAAGCATATCTGAGAGGTGAAGGTTACCCCTCAGCAGCGGACCTGGCAAACTGCCTCACGCCTACAGGCGAAGTTTCGCAATCCCTGCAAGGCATCCTCTCCAGCAGCACGCCCACACCCACCATAACAGCTTCGCCAACCATCACGGTAACCCTGACACCTACAGAGACGCCTACCCCCACCGCGA
>CAYLPS010000082.1:0-14926 GCA_964385625.1 uncultured Anaerolineaceae bacterium
TTATATCAAATAGCTAAAAAACGCCCCTTTTATTTTCAGGGTCATTAGCGGTGGGAAAATACAGCCTTGAGTGGTGTTCGGTATATAATAATGGGATACCTGCCAAGGGTCGGTGTTTTCAGCAAGAGGATAAAAAAATTCAAAGGAGGTTATATCCATGGATCGCCCTCGCTTGAAATCATTTAATTACGCCATCGGCATGTTCGGCACCTCCATCCCCATCAACATGCTGAAAACCTACGCCCTGATCTATTACGTCGACACCCTGGGGATGTCCACGGTGCAGTTTTCGCTCATGCTGCTCATCTACACCTTCATCGACGCCGCGGATAACCCCATTTACGGCTTCTTCTCCGACCGCACGCGCACGCGCTGGGGGCGACGCCGCCCATGGCTTACCATCGGCACACCCTTGCTCATCCTTGGCTTTATCGCCTTCTACAGCCCGCCATCCTTCCTGGCAGGCAATTCCCTGGTGGTGTACTGCATGCTCTTTTACATGTTCACAGGCACGCTGGATTCGGTGATCAATGCCAATTATGGCGCCTTGTTCCCCGAGCTGTTCAAAGGTGATTCTGACCGGGCCAGGGTGAATGCCCTGCGCCAGGCTTTTCAGCTGGTGGCGATGATCATCAGCATCGCCATGACCCCCATGGTGGTGAAATGGATCGGCTATCCCCTCACCGCCATCATCTACGGCCTGCTGGGGGGCGGCGTGATCCTGTATATGACCTTTACCAGCAAAGAAACCAAAATCCAGCAGGACGAAGCCAAGCCCGAATTATGGAACAGCATTAAAAACCTGGTTACCAACCGCAAGTTTTGGGTGGCCGGGCTTGCCAATGCTTTCTATAGCGCCGCCATGTCGTTGCTGCTGCCAGTAATGCCCCTGTTCGTTAAATATGTATTGAAGCTCTCTGAAAGCCAGACCACCTACCTTGAAGCGGCGGTCTTGATCATTGCCATTGGCAGCGTGGCAGTCTGGGCCAGGCTGGTGAGGAAATATACGCTGATGCCGGTCTGGCGGGCATCACTGGTCTTCCTGGCGGTGGCATTCATCCCCCTGTACTTCGCCAACTCGCTGGTGAGCGGCATCATTTGCAGCGCGTTCGTGGGGTTCGGTTTCGCGGGGGTGATCACCACCATGGACCTGATCGGGGCCAGGATCATGGATGAAGACACGCAGAAACACAACTTGCGGCGCGAGGGTATCATCTCCAACGCCCTGGGATTCATGAACCGCTTGAACGGCTTATTCACCAGCTTTGCTTTGTTCCTGGCATTCAAGCTATATAATTACGAGAGCGGCCTCAACCCGGGCCCGCATCCCGACCAGGCTGCCAGGTTCCTGATGACCATATTCCCGCCGTTGTTAATGGTGATCAGTTTTGCCTTCTCATTCTTCATCGACTTTGAAAGAGCCAAGTACCCACCGGTTGTACCGGCAATCAAAACCCCCGGAGACTAAAAATGGCACTTATCCGTATCGACCATGTACCCGAGACCGTGATGGTCAACCTGCCTGTGTACATTATCCTGCCCAGCCCCGGTGAGATGCGCGGCGTGCCCGTGGCTAAGCGTAAGGTGTTGTACCTGCTGCACGGGCTCAGCGACGACGGCAGCGCCTGGCAGCGCTACACAGCCATCGAATCCATCGCCGCCCTGTATGGTGTCGTGGTGGTGATGCCCTCGGTGGGGCGCAGCTTTTATTCCGACCAACCCAACGGGCAAAAATACTTCACCTATCTGGTGGACGAGCTGCCACGTTATCTCAAGGAAGTCTTTGGTTTATCTCCTCAGCGGGAGGACACCCTCATCGCCGGCAATTCGATGGGCGGTTATGGTGCGTTTAAGGCGGCTTTCCTTCACCCAGAATTATATTCCGCTGCTGCCAGCTTCTCGGGTGCACTATCCCTGGCTTTTGCCGTGGGTTTCCATGATGACCCGCGCCGCAAGGAATTCGAGCTGTTGTTTGGGAACCTGGAGCAGCTGGCGCGCAGCGAAAATGAGCCAACCGTATGGTTACAAAAGGCTAAATCGCACTTGAACGACCTGCCCAGCCTGTATATGGCTTGCGGGCGACAGGATGACCTGTACCCGTTGAACGTTCAATTCCATACCGCCTGCCAGAGTTTGGGCATCCCGGTCGATTACCAAGAGGAAGATGGCTTCCACGACTGGTTCTTCTGGAACACCCAAATCCAGCGTTTCCTGGCGGCTAATTTGAAGCCGGTATAGACGAAAATGGACACGAAACCCACCATATCCCAAGTACAAATCCCCTTGCGCATCGAGCACCAGCAGGAAGGCTCGTACTTCACCATCCCATTTCGCATGCCTGCAAACACCGAATCCATGGTCCTCAGCTACCAGTATGAGCGGTACCATGAAAGCACGTCCCCAGTCGAGCACGGCAGCTTCACCTCCCGCACGCAGATCAACATCATCGACCTGGGGCTGGTCGCACCGGATGGCACCCAGGTGGGTGCATCAGGCTCGGATAAGTTGAGCATCTCCATAAGCGAAACCCAGGCAACCCCCGGCTACCGGCCTTACCCGCTGGTTGCGGGCGATTGGAAGATCATCGTGGGAGCTTACATGGTTGCCGAAGACGGCGTGGATGTGCGCTACGAGCTGACTTTTACACCCAAGCAACTGCGCATATTCAGAGGTGATTTGCACACACACACATATGGCTCCGACGGTGTACTTCAGGTGGGCGAATTGGCCCGCCATGCCCAGCGCAATGGTCTGGACTATCTGGGTATCACCGACCACAACCAGATGGTCTCCAATGACGCTCTGCGACAATATCCCGGCATTACCCTCATCCCTGGGATAGAGTGGACTCATTACCAAGGCCATGCCAATTTCCTGGGGGTGGACCAGCCCCTTGACGAGCCTTTTTTCGCTAATTCCTTCGAGGAAGTAATGAGGCGCTTCGCATCCGCCCGTGAGCGGGGAGCTTTTATTAGCATCAATCACCCTTGCGACCCGGTTGCGCCCTTCCAATTCGACATCAGTATGCTTCCCTACGACTGCCTGGAAGTATGGAATGGACCGATGCGCGGCTCCAATATTCAGGCGATCGGGCTGTGGCAAAACCTGCTCATGTCAGGCAGAAAAGTCCCCATCTGTGGGGGAAGCGACTACCATCGCGACTCATTGTTACTGTTTGCAGGTGGACCCACCACCTGCGTGTATGCCATGTCTGCCAGCCCGGCTGATATCCTCAACGCCCTGAGGCTTGGCCACGCATTTGTCACCTATAGCGTGAATGGTCCCATGCTCGAAATGACCGCCGGCGAGGCCATGCTGGGTGACAGCGTGGAATTCTCTAAAGTCAGGCAGCTTGAGTACAAGGTGAGTGGCCTGGTGGCGGGCGATGTGGTCCAGGTGTCTACCAATCACGGCAATACCGTCTTGCTTCAGGCGGAATTTGATGGGGCAACGGAAGGAATATACACGCTGCAGGCGCCTGGTTTTGCCTGGCTGCAGGTGCTGCGCAGCTTCCTGCCCGGCTTACCCTTGCTGCCGGCTCTGGTGTCGAACCCGATCTATTTTGACGGGTGAAAGAATCCTAGATTTTCTTTTCCTTCGGGTTGACATCCTGACCATTAATTGCCAAGAGTGTATTTCATTATTATCTGATCATTGGTATGGGGGAAAAAGCTGGTGTGACGGTAGGCGCTGCCCATAAGCCCGGGGGTGGTTATTGCTTCGCTTTTGTTACCTGTGTTAAAATAAACGCAAACTCCCGGCTTCCGGACATTCAACTTGCTGAAATTCGGGCATGATATGCGAAGTTTTCTGCAGTACATCCGCCAGCATTACCAAAAGATGAACCTTTCCCAACGGCTCATCTTGAATCTGGTGCTGGTGGTGGTGGCTGTCATCGTATTCATCGGCATCCCCACGAACCTGGCCATGTGGCGCGCCCTCGAAAACCAGGTGTGGTTGCGGGTGCAGGATGCCCAATCTGCCACCGGCGCGCTGTATGATGCCGAGGTCACAAGGCTGAAAAAGGTGGCCGGATTGATTTCTGGCAGGCCAACCCTGTACAACCTGATCCAACAGCGGGATGCTGCAACCATCGAGCAGTACCTGAGCTCTTTGAAAGAAGAAAGTGGGAACCTCGACATTATCCAGGTCAGCACGGCTGACTTTATGGCAGGCGATCCTTTACCGGGCTTACCCTCCCCTCGGGATTTTCTTAGCGGCAGGGAGCCGTACACCGCAGATTTCGTCAACCTGGGCAACCCGGCGAGCATGTATATCGTGGGGGTCAGCGAGATCGAATCTCCCATCAGCGGGGATCCAATAGTGGGCTATGTGCTGGCGGCGCGTGAGATAAAATCAGACTATATGAAAACCCTGGAAGATCAATCGGGCTTGGCACAAAGCCTGATCGTGGACGGCAAGCGGGTTGCCACCAGCTTGCCGGCTGCCCCGAACTGGTCGCTTGATCCACAATCTGCTTTGAGCGTGCAGAACACCGGAAAAGCTTGCTGCTCCCAGGGAGGTGCCCTCGACCAAACGTACTATATTGGAATGATGCCGCTGAGCGATGCGCAGGGGAATGTGTTGGCCTTGAGTGAGGTGGCTCTTCCCGGGAATTCAATACACCAGGGCATGATCAATACCCTCCTCATATCGGCTGGAGTCAGCATTTTGTTCATGTTGCTTGGCTCTGTGCTGGTGGTTCGCCAGGCACGCTCGATCACCTCCCCATTGCTGAGGCTCTCCAAAGCCGCTGACCAGATCAGCCAGGGTAACCTGGATGTTACTACGCCAGTCGAGAGCGGCATCCCCGAAATTAACCAGCTCTCGCGGCATTTCGAGCTGGCACGCCGCCAACTGCGCCATACGCTCCTGGTGACCCAGGGCGAGATGAAACATACAGAGCGGCTTCTATCACTGATGCCCAAGGGGGTGATTGTCATCGATGAGAATGAGCGCATTACCTATTTCAACCGCGACGCCGAGGAAATCCTGGGCTATGAAAGCTGGGCAGTGGAGCGTCTTCCCTTCACACATGTCTTTACACCCGCCCCTGGCGAGAAATTGACCATCAGCGAATTGCTACACAGGCAAACCGATGGGTCGGTCGCACAGCGCATTAACGTGCTGGACGCGCACAGCAAGCCCCTGCTTCTTTTTGTGGCAATCTCGCCATTGGATGAAAATCCTCCCAGCGGCTATCGCTCAGAGCGAGTGGTGGTCATCCGAGATGTGACCGAGGAGGAAGCCGTTAATCGCTTGCGTTATAACTTCCTGGCCAATGTGGCACATGAATTTCGCACTCCATTATCTGGGATTGCTGCCACCTCTGAGATCCTGGAAGATGAAGGCTCCATGCTGACGCCCAATGAGCTCAGAGAGCTGGTGGAGACTATCCAATTAAGCACCTTGCACCTGCAGACCCTGGTTGAGAATCTCTTACAGAGCACTACCATCGAAGCCGGTTGTTTCCAGGTGCACCGCCGCCCGATCGACCTGCGGGGGGTTGTTCAGGATGCAACCGATCTAATGTCGCCGTTGTTCAAGCGCCGCGAGCAGAGATTGGTTTTATCCTCACCCGAGAAACTACCTAAATTGTGGGCAGACGCTAATCGCCTTATCCAGGTGCTGGTAAATTTATTTTCAAATGCCAGCAAATTCAGCCCCATGGGCGGCAAGATTGAGCTGGAAATCACCCTCTTCCCCAATTGGGTGACACTCGCAGTGCTCGACAGCGGCCCGGGGCTTCCCACTGACCGGTATGCAGACCTGTTCAAGCGCTTCGTAACTGCAGGCCAATCACGTGATACCCAATATGGTATTGGCCTGGGGCTTTCGGTGGTCAAATCGATCATCGAAATGCATGGCGGGCAGGTTGGCGCAGAGAACCTTGCCAGGGGAGGCGCCAAAGTGTGGTTCACCATTCCCATCCAACCTCCAGAGGAGATAGATAACTATGACCAAGATACTCGTCGTTGATGATGATTTAGCCCTTTCCGATGTCCTATCCTTCGCCATCCGCCGGGCAGGTTTTGAGGTGGCGAATGCGCACGATGGTGTGCATGCTCTTGAGCAGTTCAGCAAGGAAAAACCCGACCTGATCGTGTTGGACTGGGGTTTACCACGCCTGGATGGGCTGGAAGTTTGCACGCGCATCCGCAGTGAATCAGACGTGCCGATCATCATGCTTACCGTACGGGATACGGACGATAACGTTATTGCTGCCCTGGAAGCCGGTGCCGATGAGTATATTATCAAGCCGTTCAGCCCGCGCCAGCTGATCGCCCGCATACGGGCGATGTTACGCCGGGTGGTGAAGGAGCCCCTGGAAGTGCTGCAGGCAGGACTATTCTCCTTCGATGCAGAGAGAAGAGAGGTCTCTATCGCCGGTTCCGAGCCCATCCATCTCACCCACCTTGAAACCCGCCTGCTACGCGCCCTGATGCAGAACCCCGACCGGGTGCTCAACTACGACAGCCTGATCCTGCGAGTGTGGGGGCCAGAAGGTGCGACCAATGAAATGCTCAAACAACTGGTGTATCGCTTGCGTAACAAGCTGGAAACAGTTCCAGCGGGCCATTCCGTGATCGAAACCATCTCCAACGCCGGCTATGTGCTGAATACCCAAAAACACCTCACATAGCCGGTAACTGGCGGATAACAAATTGACGAGGGGGAAAAATTGTGACCAACTTGTGACGCTCTGGCACTTGTGGCTGTTACCCCTGTTCGGTATAACTCTAATAGTGAATTTTTTCTCATTCAACCGGGCAAGCAACGGTTCAACTACCCTGCTGCAGCCGGTGTGGTAATTTGATCACAAGAAAGGAAGCAAGCATGCCAGCAATCCCTGAAAAACGACCAAAATTAATTTGCCGCTATCCGATTGCCAGCTCTGATATGTATTACAGCGAGCTTGGACAGCGGGATGTTTATGCCCTCGACAATCCCCAGCACGGGTTCCAGATGTGGGGTGAGTTAACCGGTGCAGGCGAAGAAACCGCCATATCGCTGTGCGAGATTTTCCTGGAATACGCCATGACCTGCCAGATGAGCTACGAGGAGAACCAGGCCTACGCCCTCATGGAATGTTTCGGCAGTGGGATGGGCCAGGCTGTGGCAATGTATATGCTGGACAATATGTTTACGGATGGTATCCCCAATCCGGGTATCTGCGCGCTGGAATGCATCCTGGAAACCCTGAAAGTGGACTTCACCTTACACCAGGTTGGGCCCGAGCTACGTTTTATCATCTGTGATTGCCCCTTCGAAAAGACCGCCGGGCAAACCGGGCTGCCCCAGTCTGAGCTGGCGCACATTGGCCTCAATGCCATGTGCCAGGGACTGTTAAAGATCATCCAGCCGGAGCTACCCGTGGCCTCCCCACTGGACGAGCGTTACGACCACATTTTCGCCATTGACACGCAATTGACCGCAGTCGCCTGAAGAGAAAAATATGTTCACCACATCCACCCATACCCCAAAAGATGGCAAGCACGCATCCAGGGAGGTTTCCTTCGATGCCTTGCTGCCTGCTGAGATGGCAGTAAAAGCTGCCGAAACGGGGGTCAAGAAAACCACCACTGATACCATCCGCACCTTCCTGTTGGCTATACTGGCAGGTGCATTCATCGCCATGGGGGCGGTCTTTGCCACCACGGTTAGCGCAGGAGCCGCCAGCCTGCCTTACGGCGTCACGCGCTTGTTGGCGGGGGTTACCTTTTCACTGGGGCTGATCCTGGTGGTTGTATCAGGGTCGGAGCTCTTCACTGGCAACAGCCTGATTATCATCGCCTTCGCCAACCGACGTATCTCATTGGTCAGGTTGCTCCGTAACTGGGGCATCGTCTATGCAGGCAACTTTGTCGGCTCACTGCTCACCGCTTACCTGATGTTCCTAACCCGCCAATATACATTTGGGGGCGGTGCGGTAGGACTGACAGCCCTGAATACCGGCGAAGCCAAGACCAGCCTGGTTTTCATCCAGGCTATAGTGCTGGGCATCTTCTGCAATGCCCTGGTGTGCATGGCGGTGTGGATGTGCTACAGCGCCCGCAGCACCATCGATAAGATCCTGGCGATTATCCCTCCCATCGCTGCCTTTGTGGCGGCTGGTTTCGAGCACAGCATCGCCAATATGTACTTCATCCCGGTGGCACTGTTCATTAAGCAACTGGGCACCCCTGTGTTTTTTGAGGCGATAAATAAGGCACCGGCTGACTTCCCTCACCTCACCTGGGCTAGCTTTTTCATCGCCAACCTGCTGCCAGTCACCATCGGGAACATCATTGGTGGAGCGGTGATGGTGGGGACGATGTACTGGTTCATCTACCTCAGCAAGGCCGGAAAGTCGGTGGCTACCACAGAAGCTGCCACCCGTATTGCTGCCGCCACCGCCAGGCCGGAAGTGCCGGCGCCGGTTTTCTTCGTCACTCGCCAGCCTCCCGCATACACGCCGGAGATGAAAATCCAGCCGGGGAATAAAGCAAAAGAAGGTGAAACAGCTCGCCAGCAATTGGAAATACAATCTGGTCCAGCTGTTGGAAAAATACAACGTCATTGAAAGCCTTCCGGGTTAACTCATAATAAGATCATGGCTTGAATTTCGCATCGAAGAGCCCGAGCTCGCCGAGTCAGGAAAAGCAATGCTCTTCCCGCGCCAGCTGCAAGTTGGGCTGGCCTTCCTGGCAACCATCCGCAAAGATGGTGCTCCACGCTTGCACCCTATCAGCCTGGTTTATGCAGGAGACCAGCTCTATGTATTTATTCCGCCTGCCTAACCGAAGTGCGCTGATCTCATGGCGATGGCCGGTACGCAATTCAGGCTTTTTCTCCCCCAGACGATGAATATGGGCGCGAGTTTTATCTCACGTGAGTCGTCTCTGCATTAGTCCGGGTTGAGTTACGGGCATGAAATCTGCCCTTCAAGCACCCCTATGTGGATTCTTATATTAATATATCATTAGTGTTCATATTATGTATATATATTGTATTGATTTTGTAGATAATTGGGGGTATAATCATTATGTTGGACAAGGTAATTTCTGCCAGTTTTAATCGATTTGAAGGAGTAAAAATGGGATCGCGTGAGATTGTTGTAGAGAATTTAGTGAAAAATTACCCTGGCAATGTGACTGCCATTAATGATTTGAGCTTCAGGGTAGATGAAGGTAAAATCTTCGGCTTTTTGGGACCTAATGGTGCCGGTAAAAGCACCACTATCAAGATATTGACCACCCTGGCCCTTCCCACATCTGGAAAAGCCAGCGTAGGAGGTTTTGACATCGCCAGCCAGGCCTCCGAGGTCAGGCGTGTGGCAGGGGTAGCCCTGCAGGATATCGGCATCGACCCCCTGATGAAACCGGTGGAGTTGCTCGTCCTGCAGGGGCGCATGTTTGGAGCATCCAAATCTGAGGCACAGGCACGTGCACGTGAGCTGCTCGACCTGCTCCAGCTGTCAGGCGCCACCGATCGCAGGGTAGGCACATACAGCGGAGGCATGCGCCGCCGCCTGGACCTGGCCCTGGCGCTGGTGCACCAGCCGAGAGTGCTCTTCCTGGACGAGCCCACTACCGGCCTAGATCCGATAAGCCGCAGGGACGTGTGGCGTGAAGTGCGCCGCCTGAATCGTGAATTGGGCATCACCATTTTCCTGACCACCCAATACCTGGAGGAAGCTGATGAGCTCGCCGATACGGTGGCAATCATCGTGGGCGGCAAGATTGCCGTGGAAGGCTCTCCAGCAAGGCTCAAGGCTGCTTTGGGCGAAGAGTCGTTGAACCTGGTCTTCGAATCCCCCGAGATCGCCCAACAAAGCCAATCAGCTGTGCAGCAATTCAGCGACCGCATCCAGCTGGACCGGGATACCGTCCGTCTTTACCTGGAACAGGCGGCTGAAGCTATCCCTGCGGTCATCAGCCAGTTACAGCAGGTGGCACTGTCACCCCTATCGATAACGCTCACCCAACCGACCCTGGACGATGTTTTCCTGCAAGTAACTGGGCAGCGTTTGGTTGCTGCCGAGGCCGATAAAGCTAAGTCGTCCGGTTCAAAACGCTAAGCAAAGGTAAATTAATCATGGACATCATAAATAATCAGGCATCTGTTACACGATCAGAAAAGAGTAACCCACTTTCAATGTTTACCCAGATTTACATATTGGTTGTGCGCTCGCTAACAACCCTACTACGCACGCCAGAGGCTCTCTTACCCCCGGTTGCCATCAGCATCTTCTTCCTGGTAATTTACCAGTCAACGTTGGGCAAAGCCTCCAGTTTTATCCCGGGCATTGATGGCAGCTACCTGGGTTTTATCCTTCCATTATCGATTGTGAGCGGGTCGCTCTCTGGCTCAGGCGTGGCTGCTCAGAACCTGGTGCGTGATATCGAGCGGGGATACTTTGACAAGCTGCTGCTCACTCCCGTCAGGCGCGCAGCCTTGCTGCTTGCCCCCATCCTGGCGGGCGCAGTCATCCTGGGCATCCAAACGATCATCGTCGTGGCGGTTGGCCTGCTGTTGGGCCTCAATCCCGTCACCGGGATACCAGGCCTGCTGGTGGTCATCGGCTTGAGCATCTTGCTGGGGATTGGTTTCGCTGGCTTCACAGTCTCTGCCGCCTTGGGGAGCGGGAGCGCTGCCGCCACGCAGGGCGCTTCATTCCTCTTTTTCCCGCTCACTTTCCTGGCGCCCACCTTCGTCCCGTTATCCTTGCTTTCCGGCTGGCTTGAAGTGGCTGCGCGGATCAACCCCATCACCTACGTGTTGCAGGCCATGCGCGCCTTGCTGAATACGGGATGGGACACGCAGGCCATCCTCACCAGCCTCCTGGCGTGCCTGATCTTGGGGGCAGTGATGTATGCCCTGGCTGCATTTGCCTTAACAGTACGTACACGACGGACATAACCACATGCAGTGCCACTGTGTAGATCACTGTGTAGTTTGTGGCTGCCCTGGATCGATCAGCAATTTTACAGGCCTGGTCGCGCTCAATAAATGATCCGTCTTTTCAAGCCTGGCGTTTGGGGAAAACCACCCTCCCTGCATAGAATTGCCACCTGCCCAAAAGCTCTTCCGTCAGGGCGATGAAGAAGATAGGAATTACCAGGTAGACAGCTTTCACCTGTGGGAAAGCGGCCGCAAGAATTACACCCAGGATGCCCAATGCCAGCAAGGCCAGGCGCAGCCATCCGTCAAATCCGTGAAAGGCATACTTGGCGGTCAGCATCATGGCCATTTCCGCTGCCAGTGATAATCCACATACCAGGATCCATCCTTTCAGCGCGCTGACCATGCTTACCCCCAGCACCCCCAATAGAATGGTGGTCAAGAAAAACGCCAGCGGGGTGCGCCAGGTATTCCAGAAAGGGATTGCCTGCAGAAGATAAACCTGCGACATGCAGCCGATCAGCCCAATCCCCAGGATGGCCATCGGCCAGGGATTGAAAGGGGTTTCCTTCAACCACGTCCACACCACGCTCGCCATCCAGGCAATCCCAAACAGGCCGGCCATCAGCACCTCACGGCTCAGCCATGACTTCCTGAGATGAACAATGGCCCTCCACGCATTGCGTTTTCGCCCCAGGTGCAGGAAAGAGATTGCCCCTCCCATGCCCAGCAGCACGCCGATTGAAAGCAACACCAGCTGCGGCAGTTTGGGCATTGCCAGGCCGCACAGCGCCATTCCCACTGCCGTGTGGACCAGCAGGGTAAATGCCACCAGGGGCAGCTCACGGAAAGTGTTGTCCTGACCTGTGGAATACAACAGGGGTGGCAATACTTCCTCCAGGTTAGCCACGTGCTTTTTTAGCGGGGATTTCATTCCCGGGTGAAGCTTTATCGCCAGGTGGGGCTCGGTGTGCGAATATTCTGGCAGGGGGAAGGGGTGCTGGCTACCCGCCAGCTGCCACAAATTTTGTGTGCTGCCATTTTGGGACATATCTTCCAGCACATTGAAATCGAGTACCCTCAGCGGGCAGGCTGCCACGCAGCTGGGCGGCAGGCCTGCGTCGAGATTGTCGGAGCAGAAATCACACTTGCTCACGGTGCCTCGGGTCGGGTCATACTGCGGTGCTCCATAGGGGCAGGCCCAGGCGCAGTAATTACAGCCCATGCACCGGGAGGTGTCAATCAACACCACGCCGTCCGGCCGCACATGATAGGCATCTGTGGGGCATACTCCGGCGCACTTTGGATGGGTACAATGATTGCATGCCATGGATACGTGATAGGCGAATACACTGTTTTCCCAGGCTTCGCCTGATTTTGTCCATTCCCCACCGCTCACTTCGATCACCCGCCGCCATAAGATGCCTCCGGGCAGGTTATTTTTATCCTTGCAGGCCTCCTGGCAGGTCTTGCAACCGGTGCAGGCGCTGGCGTCAAAGCTGAAGGCGTAGGTCATGGCATTATAGGTTCGTTATGGCAGCTCATGGCTTTTTTACGCCCCCCGGAGCCTTTTCAGCCTTGTATTTTTCCACTTCCACCATGATGGTATGCTGCGTGGTGGCGAAAGCCAGTGGAGTCCAGCGTTGAGAGGTGAGCACATTGATGCACCCGCCATGATCCAGGCCGGTGAGATCGGGGTTCCACCAGGCGCCCTGGGGGATGTCAACCACACCCGGCAGGATGCGCTCAGTCAGGCGGGCCTGGATGAGCAGCTCGCCGCGATCATTCCACACGCGTGCAAGGTCACCATCCTGTAAACCGCGCGCCCCAGCGTCGAGCGGGTTGATGGACATGCGCTGCGGGAAGGCCTCTTGAAGCCAGTCATTATTGGCATGTGTGGAGTGCACCCGCGCCAGGCTGTGATGCCCGATGGCTTGCAAGGGATATTTCTTGGCACCCATTCTTATCTGCGCTGGTGATTGATCGCTTGCCTGCATAAATGGATTTTCCCATTCGGGGATGTATTTGGGCACCGCCGGGATCTCTTCGGGATTTCCCAGGTCGTACAGGGTCTTCGAAAAGATCTCGATTTTTCCGCTGGGGGTATACAGCGGGTGTTGCCGCGGGTCACGTCTGAAATCTGCAAAAGCCACTGCCGGCTGGCTCACCGGCTGGCTGTAAGCACCCAGGTTGCGGTCGATGAACTCTTGCAGGCTGGGCAGCTCGGGGAAACGGGTCTCGCGGTAGCGGTCTAGGCACCATTCCACCCAGCCTTTTTCATCGCGCCCTTCAGTGTATACCTCGCCGAAACCCAGGCGTTCTGCCAGCTCTGCACAGATACGGTAATCGCTCTTGCACTCCCCGGGAGGTTCCACCAGCTTGGGTTGCAGGATAATCTCATCCCCGTATTTCCAGCCATCCTCCACACCCCAGGTCTCGAATTGGGTACAAGCCGGCAGCACCACGTCTGCAAATTGCGCCGTAGGGGTCAGGAAGTTATCCTGCACCACAAGAAACTCGACCTTGCTTTCGTCTTTCAGGATAGCCACCGAGCGGTTCAAGTCTGCGTGTTGGTTGATCAGGCAATTGGTCGCCACGGCATAGATCAGCTTGATGTCCGTATTTAAACGTGGGGCGCCAATCACACCTTGCTCTGCACTGAGTTCATGGCCGCGCAAGACGGCCTCGCACCACAGGAATACCGGGATTCTGGCTTGTACCGGGTTATCACCGCTGGGGAAGATGGTCCAAAGCGAGCCCCCTTCGGGGGCTTGCATGCCGAGCCCGCTGGCCCAGCCACCCGGGATGCCCACATTGCCGGTGATGGCCGCCAGCACGCAGCCGGCGCGCACTACCTGTTCACCATATGCCCGCCGCTGCATGCCATAACCCTGGTAGAGAACGCCGGGTTTTGTGGTGGCGTATTCGCGGGCGATGCGTGCGATCGTTGATGCCGGCACGGCCGTGATCGCTTCAGCCCATTCAGGGGTTTTGGGCACCCCATCGCGCCTACCCAGCAAATAATCACTGTAAGTCTCTTCGTTTTCGACACCAGCGGGCATTTGGGTGGCGTCCCATCCCACGCAATGTGTGCGCACGAAATCAGCATCATAGAGCCCCTCGGTCAGTATGATGTAAGACATGGCGCTCATCATGGCTGCGTCGGTGCCCGGGCGGATGGGGATCCATTCATCTGCCAGGCCTGCAGCAGATAGCGTGTGCCTGGGGTCGATGCACACCACTCTGGCGCCGCTTTCACGTGCCAGGCGGATGAAATAATCGCTATTGGTGCCGTCTCGCATTTCAGCCGGGTTCCAGCCCCACATGATGATATAGTGGCTGTTGAGCCAGTCTTGGCGCTGGTTACCGGTCACCAGGGTGCCGTAAACCGTGGGGGTGGCGATGTTGGTTGCCCCCCACGAATAAGAATTGTAGATGCCCAGGCAGCCACCAAACAGGTTCAACAACCGGCGGGCGGTCTGCGAGCCATTTAACTGGTTATAGCTGCCGGTGCCATAGGGCACGAATAACGCATCGTTGCCATAACTGGCTTTCACCCGTTGCAACTCGCCGGCGACAATGGAAAGGGCTTCATCCCAACTGATGCGCACAAATTTACCCTGTCCACGTGCTCCCACTCTTTTAAGGGGATATAGCAAGCGATCTGGATGGTATTGGCGTCGCAGGTAGGCCCGGCCGCGCGCGCAGGCACGCAGCTGGGGGGCGGCCGTTGAATCCGGGCGGTCGTCCGCATCCAGCCGCGTGATGCGGCCGTTTTCCACGTGAGCGATGAGCAGGCAGCGGCCGCCGCAGTTATGCGCCGGACAACCCACGCGAATCTTGAGGGCTTCACTCATACCGTGGTGAAATCCTTTGCTTATATGAGCAGTAATTCATCATATATTTGTGTAATCGCTGCATGGCATGAGTATAGTTTATCTGCCAGGATGGGAGAAGTGACAGAGGTCATGTTTTCTGGCCTGTTTGCCAATACTATAGGATGCTGGACAATGGTATTTAATTTAGAGGGTATATAACAACC
>CAYLPS010000083.1:0-14804 GCA_964385625.1 uncultured Anaerolineaceae bacterium
TTGTTGATTATATTAAACTTTTGCCAATCATGCGACCCTTTTTTCAGGGGAGCCATCTATTAATAATGCTGATTTTCCATTTTGAGAGTGAGGAGAAATGCCATGCGTGAAAAGTGCATATTGCGAGTATGCCTGGCACTGATGTTATTAATTGGCAGTATACTTTCATCCCTTGGGAAAGGCACGGTGCGTGCCCAAGTTGATACTCCAGATACCGCCACGATTGCTGGCACGATGCAGTCGGAGCTGGGATGTAGCGGGGATTGGATGCCGGGATGTGAGGCCACCAACCTGACCTACGACGCTAACTCGGATGTGTGGAAGGGCACATTTAACGTCACACCCGGGAATGACCAGGATAAAATGGGGCCGCGCTACAAGCTGGCTCTCAATGGCAGCTGGGATTGGAATTACGGAAAGAATGCCAGCCAGGGTGGGGCAGATATCCCATTGGTGGTGGATGGGCCAATCGATGTGTCTTTTTATTATGATAACAAAACACACAATATTACCGATGACTACAATACCCCGATCATCGTGGCGGTGGGAGATTTCCAGACGCAATTGGGTTGCAGTGCAGGCAATGACCCCGCCTGCCTGCGTGGGTGGCTGCAAGACTCGGACGGCAGCGGGAGTTATGGGTTTGTCACCAATGCATTGAAGGCAGGCGATTATTCGGTTACACTCAGCATCAGCCAAAAAGCAGTGATCACTAGCACTGATCCGGTGGCTTTTACGGTGGAAAATGACAATGATGAAATTTATTTTGGATATGACATGGTGAAAAAGGAGCTCGTGCTTAGCACTACAGGAGCGCCAAGGGGCAGCCTGGCCAAACAAAAAGCAGTGTGGGTGAACCAGGACACGTTGTTGTGGAATATTGTGGGGTCACCGCGTTATTCATATTCATTGTATTATTCGCCAGATGCAAACCTGGTGTTGACGGCGGATGGAATCAGCGCCGGGATCGAGATTCCGCTTACCTACAGCAAATCAGGGCCGGGAGGCGATGTATTCGAAATGCACCCCAACCTGGCGGGGTATTCGGCTTTTAAAATCGAGGCGGCAGATTTCGATAAAATTCCCGAGGCTGTGCAGTCACAACTGGCAGTGATCGTAAGAGATGACCGGGGAAAAGTGGTCGATTCAACCGGCGTGCAGATCGCCGGAGTGCTGGATGCGTTGTACAAGTACGATGGGCCGTTGGGAGTAAGTGTGGAGAAAGGCGTACCGACCTTGCGGGTGTGGGCACCGACCGCAAAATTGGTAAGCCTCAAGCTTTTTGATACCTCTACTGATGAAACCGAACAGGGTTTTGTAATGAATAGGGACGACGCAAACGGGGTGTGGTATATAACTGGGGATGCTTCATGGATGAACAAGTACTACCTGTATGAGGTAAAAGTATTCGTCCCTAAAACAGGCAAACTCGAGACTAACCTGGTGACAGACCCGTATTCAACCAGCCTATCGATGAACAGCCTGCGTAGCCAAATTGTCGACCTGAAAGATCCGGCACTCAAACCTGATGGCTGGGACAAGCTATCCAAACCAGCGCTGGCAGCACCTGAAGAAACCGTTATTTACGAGCTGCACATCCGCGATTTCAGCATCAAGGACAGCACGGTGCCCGAAAACTTGCAAGGTACATACCTGGCATTCACGGTCAGGGATTCCCAGGGGATGCAGCACCTGGCGAGCCTGGCACAGGCGGGATTGACCACGGTACACCTGCTGCCAGCGTTCGATATCGCCAGCGTGAACGAGGATAAATCCAGTTGGCTCAGCGTGGATGATGGGCAATTAGCTTCCTATGCGCCTGATTCCGACCAACAAGCACAGGCAGTCTCGCTGATCAAGGGCAGCGATGGATTCAATTGGGGTTATGACCCGTATCATTATTCAACACCTGAAGGCAGTTATGCCACCAATCCAGACGGCCCGGCGCGCATCTTGGAGTTCCGCCAGATGGTACAGGCGCTGAATGACAGCGGCTTGCGGGTAGTGATGGATGTGGTTTACAACCATACTTCCCAAAGCGGCCAGGATGCCAAGTCGGTGCTGGATAAAATCGTGCCGGGATATTACTACCGGCTGGATGCGGAAGGGAATGTGACCACCAGCACTTGCTGTCAGAATACCGCCACCGAGAACGCCATGATGGAGAAGCTGATGATTGATTCAGTCATCATTTGGGCGAAAGAATACAAGGTGGATGGGTTCCGATTTGATCTGATGGGACACCACATGTTGCGCAATATGCAGGCCGTGCGTGCAGCGCTGGATAGCCTGACATTGAAAATGGATGGCGTGGATGGAAAATCGATCTATATTTACGGAGAAGGTTGGGATTTTGGTGAGGTGGCCAACAACGGATATGGTATAAATGCCACCCAGCTGAACATGGGTGGTACGGGGATTGGCGTGTTCAATGACCGGCTGCGAGACGGGGTGAGAGGCGGGAATCCCTTCGATGACCCGCGCCTCCAGGGTTTCAGCACTGGTTTGTACATCGATCCGAACGACTCTGAGGTGCGTTATGAAGAAGACCAATTGAGCAAGCTGCAGGATTACACCGACTGGATACGGATCGGAATGGCGGGTAACCTGAAGGATTATCAGATCATGCGGTCAGACGGTGATGTGGTGAGCGCCACTCAGGTCTTATACGGCGGTAAATCTGCCGGGTATACGCTTGACCCGCAAGAGAACATCATCTATGTATCCGCGCATGACAATGAGACAATATTCGACGCAGTGCAGGAGAAAGCCGCCAGTAGCGATAGCCTAGCAGACCGCATCAGGATGAATAACCTGGCGTTGAGCATCCCCATGCTCAGCCAGGGGGTGCCTTTCTTCCACGCCGGCGATGATATCCTGCGCTCTAAGTCGCTGGATCGCAACTCGTACGATTCGGGTGATTGGTACAATGCCATCGA
Source organism: uncultured Anaerolineaceae bacterium (assembly GCA_964385625.1). GTDB lineage: Bacteria > Chloroflexota > Anaerolineae > Anaerolineales > UBA4823 > FEB-25. The sequence continues at coordinate 2,940 of CAYLPS010000083.1, forward strand.
TTGGAGCTATGCCACCAATCATTGGGGAATTGGCTTGCCGATCGAGGGCAGTGACAATTGGGAAATTTATAAACCATTACTGGCAAATGCAGCACTCAAACCAAATGCAGGTGATATATCATTTGCATCTGCAGTGTTCAATGAGTTTCTGCAAATCCGCAAAAGCTCGGCCATGTTCCGCTTGCAGACGGCTGATCAGGTAATGAGCATGCTGACCTTCTTAAATAATGGGCCGGAGGCCATCCCTGGCTTGATCGTGATGCGCATCCAAGATACGGAAAATTTGGACTCGAAATATAGCGAGGTGCTGGTGCTGGTTAATGCGAACCATAAACCAATCCAATTCAGCGATGCATCATTGGGTGGTATCGCCTATACGCTTCACCCGGTTCAGCAAGCATCTGTAGATATAGCCTTACAGCAAGCCAAGAATGATCCGTCGAGCGGCTCATTCACCGTCCCAGCCATTACTACGGCTGTTTTCGTGGTTGAGCAACCCGGTTTGGCATTGGGCGGGCCATTAAGTGTGGTAGTGGGCGCAGGGGTCATTGTACTGTTGGCCGGAGTGGTATACCTGATGACCAGCAAGTTACATCTCATCGGTTATAAAAAATAGGTGGTTGCTAAAAATGTGAGATTTTCTCAAGGTAATTCCGACTGATTTTGGCTTGCAAGATTAATCAAGGGTATTACCTCGATAAGGAATGAGCGGATTCTGCGGATAAATCCGTCCATTGTTTGGATGGATTTTCATTGATTAGCACGGGTACAAAACGATAGCTGTGTTATGAGGCAAAGACCCCCTCGAATAGCCTAATTAGATTCGAATGCCAGGCTGCCTGTGGAACACGACTCATGTTTGAGAATATGATGTGGCCTATCGAATGCTCGAAATACTATCCTGCATGATGGTAATTTTGAGGTATAATTTAATTGTTGATCAACTATTCAAATATTACGAACATGATGGCAGAGAATCAATTAAAACTGATGAATGAAAGTACCGTGGAGCAGCTGGCCGATTTATTCGATGAGCTATCGGATCCCACGCGGCTGCGCATTATCGCGGCATTGCTCGAGTGCGAAATGAGTGTCGGCGAGCTGGCTAGAACCGTCGGGCTGAGCACCTCAGCGATCTCGCACCAGCTGCACGGAATGCGTGACCGGCGTTTGATCCGTATGCGCAAGCAAGGACGGCATGTATTCGTGTGCATGGATGATGAGCACGTGATCGAGCTTTTTAAGCGCGGATTGGATCACGTGTCACACGACTGATATGAAGCGCATGGGGTCACGTTTTATTATTTCATCATTGAGTGACCTAATGCTGAACGAGGCACGCAAGTACAGGAATTATTTATGGAAAGAACGATCGAAATCGAAATTCAACTGCTGCTCCCAGGCATAAAAGACGAAAAGGACGAGTGCCTGGCTCGCCTGGAAAGCGCATTACAAAATCGAAAGGGTATCCTGCGCGCCCACCTGGAACGCGAGAAATCACCGGTGGATATTTGTTTGCATTACGACCCCAACCTGCTGACCATCACAGAGGTGCAGGGAATAGCCGAGCGTGCCGGCGCAAGAATCGTGAATCGATATCACCATGACTCGATCCCGATCGAGGGCATGGACTGTTCAGACTGTAGCCTGGTGCTAGAGCACAGCATCAAACGCCTGCAGGGCGTCGTAACCGTCAATGTCAATTACCCCGCTGAAAAGATGTGGGTGGAATATGACAATACGGTGGTGAACCACGGGGCGATTGAGAAGCGCATCCGCTCGATGGGCTACGCCATCCCGCTCAGCCCAGCGCAAAGGCGCCTTCAAGAGAACCGCAAGCTGATCTTCAGCCTGTTATCCGGCGCCTTTTTGTTTGCTGGCTGGTTGGGTGGTTGGATATTGGGGTTCCCTGCAATCCTGAATAACGGATTTTACCTGGCAGCATACCTTTCAGGCGGCTGGGATGTGTCGCGCAATGCCTGGGCAGCTCTGCGCGAGCGTCATTTCGATATCGACCTGCTGATGATCTTGGCGGCGGTGGGTGCGGCGTTATTGGGCGAGTTCGTCGAGGGCGCGCTGCTGCTTTTCCTGTTCAGCCTGGGGCATGCGCTGGAGGATCGCGCCTTAAATCGCGCCCGAACCGCGGTGCGTGCCTTATCAGACCTGGCGCCCAAGACAGCGGTCGTTCAGCGCAGCGGAGAGGAACAGGAGCTTCCGGTCGAATCGCTCGAGCTGGAAGACACTGTGATCGTCCGCCCAGGGGTTAGAATCCCGGTCGATGGCATCATCCAAGCGGGAAATTCGGGGGTTAACCAGTCGCCAGTTACCGGCGAATCGCTACCGGTGGATAAGGTGCCTGGAGACCAGGTCTTCGCAGGGTCGGTCAACGGCGAAGGAGTGTTGGAGGTCAGGGTCACACGACTTGCCAAGGATTCTACTCTGGTGCGCGTGATGAGGATAGTCGAGGAGGCTCAGGCGCAAAAATCACCCACTCAGCAAACCATCGAAAAATTCGAACGCTATTATGTGCCGGTGGTGCTGATCTTGACTGGGCTGGTAATCATCGTTCCTCCGCTCTTGGGCTTTCAATTTAAGGATTCGTTCTTGCGCGCCATGACCGTGCTGGTGGCTGCCTCGCCCTGTGCACTGGCTCTGGGGACACCTGCGAGCATCTTGGCCGGGGTGGCCCAGGCAGCACGCAATGGAGTGCTGGTCAAAGGCGGTGTGCACCTGGAAAACCTCGGCAGGCTGAAAGCTATCGCCTTCGATAAAACAGGTACAATCACACACGGCCAGCCAGAAGTGACCGATGTTGTCGCTTTCCAGGACGTTGAGGAAAAATCTGAAGTGCTAGCCCTGGCGGCCGGAGCAGAGTCACGCTCGGCTCATCCGCTTGCACAGGCAATCGTGCGTGCTGCCCAGAAGAGGCAGGTTTCACTATCAACCATGAGTGAGGTTGAGGCAATCACCGGGCAGGGCTTGAGAGCGATCTCGAACGGTGAAACGATCTGGGTCGGCAATAAAAAATTGCTCGAAGCGGCGGGTGTGGTGCCCACCGCTAAAGCCCTGGAAAACGCAGAAGCACTCGAGCAAGCAGGTAAAACCGTGATATGGGTAGCCAGGGGAAACTGCGGATTGGGCATGCTTGCTCTGGCAGATACGATGCGTCGCGAAGCCAGGCAAACGATGGAAGCGCTGAAAGAGATGGGGGTAGCGAACACGATCATACTCACCGGCGACAATGCCCGATCCGCATCGGCAATTGCCGGAGAAGCGAGTGTGAGTGAATATCAAGCTGACCTGATGCCCGGTGATAAGCAGACGGTGATCCAGCAGCTGGTGCGGAAGTACGGCCAGGTAGCCATGATCGGCGATGGGGTAAACGATGCGCCGGCACTGGCCAGCGCCACCGTGGGCATCGCCATGGGTGGGGCTGGCACGGATGTGGCATTGGAAACCGCGGATGTGGCCCTGATGAGTGATGAGCTCTCCAAATTGCCCTTCGCGGTTGGTCTGGGGCGCCGCACGCGCGGCATTATCCTGCAAAACCTGGCCATTGCCTTCAGTGTGATCATCTTGCTCGTTGCAGCATCCCTGACGGGAGTGATCAACATCGGTTTGGCGATTGTCTTCCACGAGAGTAGCACCCTGGTGGTAGTGGTTAACGCGCTCAGGTTGCTAGGTTATAAAGGATCATGAAATCCACAGTGAAATGGAACTTCCCCAATTATCGATTGCCAACGAATCAACCGGCCATCGAGAATTGTAAGACTTAATCTATAGAAATTAGTGTAAACCAGTTAGGATCTAAGGCCATTGATCGTCGAAACCGGTGCGGATTAATAACTCATCAATTGGGCTGCAACGGGGGTTTTCTTCCTCCGCAGCGCTTCCAAGGCCATGTTTGGACTGAAAAAGTGCCGTTATTGCAGTGACATCATTGGTTTAACTTCAAGAAAAGAGAAAGTGGTCGCTTTATAAATTCCGTAATAATTAGATACATCACTGCCAAACCCACAATCAATCCTAGATGGCCCCAGGTAGGCCTGGTAAATTCAAAGAAATTCGCCGTCCAGGAGATCATTGGCAGAGCAAGGGTTACGATAAAGGCGACAATGGAGAGTGTGATTATCAGTGGGGCTGGCATTCCAGCTTTTTCAAATGGCAGCATAGAGCGGATTGAAAGTAACAACAAAAGCTCTGTAATGACGCTGGCAATATACCAATTGGTTTGAAGAACTTCAGGTGAGATACGATAAAACAATCCGAAATAGATGAAGTCAAAAACCGTGCTGACCAGTCCAAGGGTGATAAAGATTATATATAACGAACGGAAATCATAACGTTGTGGGTGAGCCACTTCTTTGGCAGAGACTCGATCAAATGCAATTGCCATCATTGGAAAATCTGAAAGTAAATTTAAAAGCAGAAGTTGCTTCGGGAGCATAGGCAGAAAACTGATAAACAGTGAGCCGATTGCCACAGCATAGAAATTACCAAAGTTAGAAACCAGTGTGGCACGAATGTATTTCAATGTGTTGGCGTGGGTTTCGCGTCCTACTCGAATGCCATCAACAATAACGCGCAAATCATTTTTCAAAAGTAAAATATCAGCGGTTTCGCGGGCTACATCAGCTGCAGATTGGACAACCATTGAAACATTGGCGGCTTTTAATGCTGGCGCGTCGTTGATTCCTTCCCCGAGGAAGCCGACTGTGTATTGTTCTTTTAATAATTCAATGAGCTCCAGTTTTTGTTCTGGTGTAGTTCGAGCAAATACCCGAATGGATCCGACCAATTTGTGTTGATCTTGCAGCGGCATTGATAGAAAAGTCTGCGCTTCAATTATCTCGCTTTTCTGGGTGACCAATCCAGCATCTCTTCCAACCGCTTCAGCAACGACTAATGCATCACCAGTAATAATTGTGATTAAAACGTTCAGTTTTCTAGCTTCGGCGATTGTGTCGATTGTTGTAGGCTTTAAACGGTCTTCATATGAAACAAAACCAGCAAATTTATGCCCGCTGCCATCATCGTAACTTGTACCGAGAACGCGGTGACCTTCTTGTTCTTCCTCATTCAGCCAAACATCAGCCTTATCATTCTCTACCCAACCCTGTCCGATAAAGTATTCTGGACTTCCCCGGCGAATATGGTACCGGTTTCCTTCTTTGGTTGTGACAACCGCGCCATTGCTTCGAATTGCCGGATCAAATGCTTCTTCTTGTAAGATCGTAAAGGAATTTACCAATGCTCTTTGTTCTTCGCTAAGGGCCTCATCGCTGGCTCGATCAAACGGCTCGGGATTCGTTTTATCCAAATTATGGGATGCCAGCCGGGCAAGAATTAGCGGGTGGAACTTAGTACCAGGATTAATCCATACATTTTGAAATGTCAGACGATTTTCCGTGATGGTTCCAGTTTTATCGGTACAAAGCAGGTTTACTGTACCCAAATCTTGTACTGACGAAATCCGCTTCACAATGACATCTTTTTGGGCGAACTGCAGCGCGCCACGTGAGAGGGAGAAAGTCAACACCAGGGGTAGTGCTTCGGGGATCACGGATACTGCTAACGCGATCGCGAATATCAGCAAACTGGGTATATCAGAATCTTTCCCTTCTATTAATAAATTCGCAAGGATCACAAAAACAAGCGTCAGGATAGTTGTTCTTAGAATAAATTTGCTGATGCGGTCAATCCCTTTTACAAGGTCGCTCTCCGCTTGAACGGATGAAGCAGTTTTGGCAATATTAGCGAGGCGAGTGTGAATGCCAATTGCGGTTACTTCTGCTAAAGCATTCCCACTGATTACAATAACACCTTGTAATAATCGACTTTTTTCTTCTTCAGTACTATCCGGATCATCAGGAGCTTGTTTAATAACCGGGATACTTTCACCGGTAAAAGTGGTTTCATCCACTAAAAAATTGTGAGCTTGCCGAATAACTGCATCTGCCGGTACAACATCGCCGGATTCAAGCTTCAGGATGTCTCCAGGGACAATTCCCTCAACAGATATTTCTTGTTCGCGTGCGTCTCTTATCACAGTGGCTGTTCGTACCAGGTAAGATTTCAACTTGTCTGCTGCGTCATTCGCTTTATATTCCTGGTAAACATTAAGTCCAGTGCCTAAGAAAACAAAAAACAGTATAAACAACGCATCAATCGGTTCATTAAGGATAAATGTGATAGCGGATGCCGCAATCAATAGCAGATTGAAGATTCCACTGAACTGGCGAAGTATGAGCTGTAACAGGCGATGTTTGGGAACAGGTAATGCGTTAGGTCCGTATTTATCACTACGTTCACTTACCTCAGTAGTGGTTAATCCGGTGAAATTCTTCATCTGTAATTCCCTTCCTTAATTGGTGATCATGCCGATAACAATATTATAAATCAATGATCAATGGCGGTAATCTCCCGAATATTCTGGTCTCTACGGATTTTCAACCAAAGCTTCAGGTCGTGCTCGTAGCATTCCAGTGTTCGCCGGCTAAGACTTTCGGCGCCTTTGAACTGGATAAAACCGGGAATTGCTGAAGTGGTCAAAAGTCTTGGATCGTGCTTCTGAGAATAGTTTTTTGACTTTGTGGAAATTTACAAGCCTGGCGATGTACGGATCATAATTTTTCTCAGTGTTGTCATCCATGTTTGTAACGTGAATCGCCGGGCTTCTCAATTTTGAGTAGCCTGGCGTTCTATGGTTTCAGAAGAGTAGCGGGGCTTGGATTCCAGTGCTCTCCTGCAAGGACCTCCGGGTTATGAGCGAGAAACCCGCTTCCGCTACCTCCGACCTTCAAGCCCGTACTTTTGACCCAGCCCGACGATGAGAGGTTCTTGCAGACCTGACGGGGAGAAATGGGTTATTTGGTGGGTAAATTGTAGCACGATTAGTGATTTTATACCTGAAATATTGAATGGATATCTTGATTATGATGATTTGGTATCCTTTTGGGTTATAACCTCGTATTTAATCTTGTCTCAACTGATCCAGGAATTGACGGGCGGTCATAATAGGGATATCCCGAAAGCTCTCCAAATCTATCAGGTGATGATCTCCGCTCACGATACCATCCGCCTCTCCATCTATAGCGCAAGCCAAAACGATCTCATCATCCGGATCATCCTGCATGCTTCCAGCGACATCAGCTTCACCTGCTACTACCAAGGCATCATGCTCCAACAGTGTAATCACCCGTTCAATCTCATCGTCCTTCAGGGGGTATTTTTTACGAATCCGTGGATATAGCAAAACCATACGTACTTCTGCAATGATCGCCGAAGAAGTGAGCAATAAAAACCGCCGCTCGCGCCAGGCATTCAATAATTCAGCTGGTGCACCTTTCTGGCTTAAGATGCCACTCACGATACCATTGGTGTCGATGGCGATACGCAGCATAATCGGTTAATCAACTTTTGCTTGTTTTTTGGGCGCTGACTTCCTTACCGCGTCAATCACCTGGCTGACGTCCTTTTCAACCTCTTTTTCTGAGATTTCTGGCAACTTGCTGCGGATGCGATCCAACACTTGAAAACGCGCCTCACGCTCAGCGACTAACTGTTCATAGACTTCTATAGGGATGAGTGCCACCATTGGCTTGCCTGACCGTTCAACGATGGCAACCTCTCCGCCATATCCTACTCGACCGAGTAGATCTGCAAACCTCTGGCGAGCTTCACGTGCTCCAATAACAATGGTCATGCCATTCCTCCAATTTCAGATGAATTGCATTATAGCACATTGTGTTAATAATTATATTAATTATCAGAGTGTACACAATAGCTAAGAGTGACAGGATAAGATCTCTTCGTGGCCGCGATATATAATTCACACACTTTTTAATTAGCATAGAATCACATCTTTTCGAGATAATCTTTCACATATACCTGGAAATTATCATGAAAGGTATCCAGCCAGGCTGCGATGTACTGATGAGACTCAAACATCGGCAGCAGGTCAATCGCCAAGTCTCGAGGTGTAATTCGAGCTACTTTCTCCTGCAGAGCAGACATTGCAGACGCGACAGTGTAGGGCTGCCGGCCATCGCGAGCCAGCTTCTCTGCGAGCGGCTGGATCCGCTGCTGCATAAACCACAGCAAATCATAGAAGTCGCGCCCTTTAATTTGTACGGCACCGCGGCCGCGTTCGAAATTGCGCTCCAAGCACGCCAGCATTTTTCCAGCCATCATGGTTTCGAGCGAAAAATGGGCAGCAACCAGGCTGCGCCCATATACCAATATTGGGGTATGCTGGATTATCGCCACCTGTTCATGCTGGCTGACTTCCACCTTGAGATGCAGCCCTTCGCTCGCATGTGGAGATAAACCCAGGGCATTCAATACTGGGAACTTGACTGTAACCCGTAGAATTCCGCCTTCGCCTCGCTGCGTCTTTGCTGATGCGTCAGCGTACCCGAATGATTTCTGGAAATATTGAGCCAGATTTTCCGTAAGGTCGTTCAAATCCAGGTGTGTTTGGTTATCGAAATCAAGGTCTTCTGACAATCGGTTCAGACCATAAACCACGTGCAGGCAAGTGCCGCCGTAGAAATTTAAGTGGCGGTAGCTAGGATGGTTATAGAGGTAATCCAATACATAAGCCTGCAACACTTCCTTCAAGATAATACGCTTGGTTTCGGGAGGAAGCAGCGGGTCTTTGCCAGCCAGGACGTTCTGCAATGTCTGGATCAACGTCGCCATACGTGGGCCTCCAGGTTATTCAGGATGTGCCGCATTTTCACGCCGCCCCATCTGGTCGTTTCGCTCTTAAGAACATACCCGGCGAATTCATCACGCTCGTCATGGGTGAACCCATCCAAATTCAGGCGCAGCTCTTCAGCCAGGTTATAGTGCGATGGGTCCAGATCAGCAGGCAGCGTTCGCAGGTAGAGATAGTCAAACAAGGCTTTGGCTACCGATGCCTGCGTATAGGGCACACCATACGCCTCCATGATCTGGAAACCAAAGTAAAGATCAGGCTGGATGTGACGGTAAACGAAGGTTCCCAGATGATTGACGATGGTACGAGTGTTTTTAATTGTGATTGCAGTGACCGGGTATGTGATTTCCGTCAGGATACCTGCTTGTTGGAGTATATATTCCAGCGAGAGGTAAGACTGGGGTAACAGGATACTGCTAACTACGGGTGCAAAGGTTGGCTCCTGGCGATGCTGCTCGTAGAAGCGGCGGTGCATGTACACCCCCTTTTTGAGGGTGATCAGGTGCCCGGCTTTGATCCAACGAGATAGGGCTATGCGTGCATGGGCATCATCGATAGCAGCGTCTCCGGCAATTTGCCGGAAGCCTTCTATGGTGAAGTAAGGCAAGCGCTCAAAGGCAGAAAGAAGTGTGTATTTCATAGATTATATCGGATAATATACATATTTTGTATATTATCCGATATATTTATGATTCTGGCAAGAGGATTTGTATATCTTCCAATTATTTTAGTCATTTACATGTTTCACCATGATCGCACCTCGAATCGGGACAAATGTCCCGTTCATAGGTAGGCACATGTCCCAATTTCTCCAAAACGCTTGACAAAAAGTTTTTCGCTGGTATTATAAAAATTGTAAGATCTATACAAATGAATAATGCCGTGCGCTCTTTAGCGCCGGATTGTACGTCAGAGAACCAATCCCCACACGTGAGCAGCATTTACCTACTGGAATAGCGTGTGGCTTTTTGTTTAATACCACACCTGTTCAAGTAGGAGAATTTTCAACGATAGCTGGGATTGACTCATGCACGAGAGTAGCAATTGGCAGAATTTAGTAGTTCATAAGGAGGTGACCCGACTAAATATTTATTCCAGTTCTCCCATCCCCAGCCGCACATTTGCCGGGCGGTTGGGCAGCGCGCCGAAGCTGTTGGATCGCTCAACTTCAGCGTGGGCCTCACTCAAGCGATCAACCTGCGAGATCAGCAGGCTCCCCCCAAAAAGGGGAGTTGCAACTCAAGGCGATGAGTCGGCGTTGTCTTAGCGAGGTTGGCGAGAATGATCGATAGGAAACTAAGGGAAAAGCGGTACTGGGTCAAGAACCAATGATCCTGGATTTGAGGAGGTGAACTATGAGCAATAATAGTCAAGGCAGCCTGGGCTACCAGATGATGAAAGCTCTGCAGGGCATCTTTCGACCGGGCGCCAGCCGGCACAAAGCCAAGCGATATCACCGGGATACAGAATTGATCACCGGCATCAACACCATGCGCTGCATGTCGGCGGATGTGCACCAGTTCGCCCGGTTCGTTCGATCCAACTGGCCTGAGGTGAAGCATTTGTCCGAAGTCAGGCAAGAGATGGCACTGGCTTATGTCGAAGAGCTGGGGGATCGAGAGAGGACGGGTGGTAGGATTGCACGTGTCTGCGCTTCATTGCGCAAGCTGGATATCGCCTGCCGCAAGGCTGGCATCTTTCCACCAGATGCTCCACCCTTGCTGCCATATAAGGAACAGGGTGGACCGGGAAGCTTCCATTCAAAACCGAAGTCTATCCCATACACCGAAGAAGAAGCCCGGGCGATCATTAGCCAGATCACCCCGCAAGATCCGATCGTCGCCAGGCTACTCACGCTCATGCGGGCAAGCGGGTTGCGCATCAGCGAAGCGGTCTATCTGCAAGCTCAGGATATCGACCTGGTGAACGGAACAATCTCCCTGAAGCGGGCGTAATGGCGCGGGAGATTGTGGAAGAATTGAAGGTGGCATTGGAACAGTTTCAAGGGATTGTGGAGGAGTTGGCGGGGAAGAAGACAGCCAATTAAATTAAGTGCTATGGGACTACCATAACCCGTGGACACCTAAAATTGTCTTCGTCTCAGGGTTCAGACTTCCAACGCCGGCCAGACCAAAACGCAAAGGCAATGATGAAAAGCATAAGAATCAAACCGTATACCGGCGAGTTGGTGACAGCAGGTAAAAGGCTGTAATCGGTGGAGGCGTGGGCAAAAGCAGTTAACCAGAGGTTACCGCTCAACCAATAGATCATGCCTAAAAATACCCATGATATTATATTTATGAGAAGATCAAAAATCAGGCCAGGACCCAAGGTACCCATATTTATGCCTACAGCCAGGTATCCAGGCAGGTGCCACAATGCAAACGCAGATGATGTGATCAAGATAGCCATCCAGGGGCGACGCGGCTGGTAAAGCGCCAACCTGACCAAATTGAACAAGACACCAGCAAAAACCAACTCTTCGCCAAACCCGGTTAACAGCCAATTGTTAACCAAAGCGTACGGACTGTATACCTGGCGAAAAAGAGCGACCCGCAATCCCAGGATAACCGTAAGAAAACAAAATACCAACGCCAGCGCGAAGCAGGTTGGCGGGTCCAACGCCAATGCGGATGAAATTGAGGCGAAGCGCCAAAACAGATCCCAAGCCAAAAAGCAAGAATATTGATTGAGCAATGGTCAAAGTCGTATCCGAATAGCCTGCTATTGGATAGAGGACAAACCATGTAAAAAACTGAAGCGCTAGCGCGATCAGTACAATGATTGACACATTCAGCCAGTTGTGGGCGATATTTTTGGTTGGGATTGATGCGTTCATCAGGACCTTTCTCTTTTTTATTTGGATGGCCGGGTTTTTAGGTGGCACGTAATTATATTGCGTTTTTGGTGGAGATCAAATATAAGAAGCAGGATTGAAGGGGTCTGTTTTCTGGGGACGAAAAGCTTGTTAACCGATCCCCTCCAAGGGGCACCTTTTCGTTGACAGGATGGAATTGCCCGAGCGGGCGCGAAAGCTGGTGCGTAGAGCCAGTCCTTCAGCCGTTTTATAGTTGATGAAGCCTGGAATAGCCTTACTTAAAAATAACGAGCCCGATGGTGGGTGGTTCATGTCAAAATCCTCC
>CAYLPS010000084.1:0-14624 GCA_964385625.1 uncultured Anaerolineaceae bacterium
GAGGGCCATGTGCCGCAAGGCGTGGGGGTTCAAGTCCCCCCCAGCGCACACCGAGACGTGAACATAGCGAGGGTTTGGATGAATGCGAAAGCTATTTTTCCCACAGCGGAATGGATGCAAGCAACCGTAGAAAAGTTTAACACAGACGAGCAGTATGCCCGGATCGCAAAAAACTGGGAGGCAGACCTGCGCGTGGTGGTAGAACCCGATGACCAGTACCCCGAAACCTTGTGGCTTTATTGGGATTTATGGCATGGGAAATGCCGGGAAGCATATTTCGAAGACCAGTCATCCACCAAACAACCAGCCCTGATTGTTCAAAGCTCATACAGCAACTTCATAAAGGTTTTGTCAGGTGAAGTGGGCGTGATTCATGCCTTGATGACGCGCATGGTTGCATTGCGTGGCAGCATGGCACTCGTCATGCGCAATGTGCCCACCGTAATCGATTTTGTGCGTTGCGTCCAGGAAGTGACCGAGGGCTGGAAGTAGGGGCAACTGGCGAGGAGGAATTTCGTGCAGTGGGTTGACTGCACGATTTTTTATTTAATTGCCGCCTGGATAATCTTTTGAATGCGCTCGATCATCCCAGCCGGGTCAGGATGCAAGCCCTCGATCAACAGGGCATCCTCATAGATTTGGTCGATAATCAGCTGGCTGAGGTCAGCATCGGCCGGCAAGGAATTGAGCTGGACCAGGATGGGGTGGCGAGGGTTGAGCTCGAGCACCTTCTTGGGTGTGGGAAAATCCTCTTTCAACAGGCGGTAAACGCGCTGCATTTCCTGGTTGGGCACACCTTCGGGATCGACCAAACGGGCGGGTGAATCAGAGAGACGGTCGGTCATGCGTATATCGGTGATTTTATCACTCAGGCGAGTTTTAAAGCGCTCGATCAGGCTCACCCATGCACCGGGATCCAGGGCGGTGGCTGATTCTGCTTCGGGTGGTGTCTCGAGAGTGGGGAGCTTAAGGTCGGGGGAGGCAACATTAACCAGGTTATGGTCTTTATACCTGGAAAGACGCACCACCATGAATGGGTCGATAGGCTCGGTGAGCAGCAGTACCTCCAGACCGTGCTTCTTGATAATATCGAGATGGGGGCTGTAGATGACAGAGCGCTCATCATCACCCAATATATAGTAGATGTCTGCCTGGTCTGGTTTCATGCGGCCAAGGTAATCATCCAGAGAAGACCATTGATCGGTTAGATTGGTGGTGTGAAAACGGAGCAGCGGGTATAAGCTTTCGGGCTCGGTCTGCTCGATGGCCACACCTTCTTTGATAAAACGTCCATATACCTGCCAAAATTTAACGTAATTCTCCTGTTCATTCCTGGACATTTTTTCGAGGGCACCCGTAATTTTAGCCGTGATCAACTGCTTGAGCGTTTGCATCACCCGGTTAGCCTGGACGGTTTCGCGGGAAACATTGAGGGGCAGATCTTCAGTGTCGACCACGCCCTGGACGAAATGATAGTATTCGGGCAAGACATCCTTGCAATATTCCTGGATCAGCACGTTACAGGAGTACAGCTTTACACCGTCCTCCTTACGGGCAGAAAACGGATTGCGCTCGGCATTGGCAGGTAGATAAAGAATGGCGTACATCTGCACGGGGGCATCTATCGAGAGGTGGATATGGGTGAGGGGAGGTGAAAAATCCAGGGTCAGCTGGTGATAGAAGTCATCGTAGTCCTTCTTCTCGACCTTGCGTGGAGCCTGGCGCCAAAGTGCCGTTTGCTGGTTGACTTGCTCCTTTTTCTCACCCAGGTAGATGGGGAAGGAGATGAAATCAGAATGCTTCTTGATCACCTCACGCAGGCGGCTTTCCTCAAGGAACTCTTCGGCATCCTGCTTGAGTTTAAGCTCGATGGTCGTGCCGCGGTCGATCTTCTGGGCAGGCTCGACGACAAACTGGTCGTTGCCGGTGCAATACCACGCCGCAGCCCCGGTATCGGGCAAGTAGGAGCGTGAAGTCACACGGATCCAATCGGCTACCATGAAAGCGGAATAAAAACCGACTCCGAACTGGCCAATAATTTCGGAAATATCCTTGGCTCCCTCTTTGGTGGCGGTGATAAAAGCACGCGCGCCTGAATGGGCAATGGTGCCCAGGTTATCGATCAACTCCTGGGCGGTCATACCTACGCCGGTATCGCGGATCATTAGGATACCCTCCGCAGGGTCGGTGGTGATGGTGATGGACAACTCGGCATCCGGGTCGAGCACATCACGGCTGGTGAGCATCTCAAAGCGCATGCGCGTGAGGGCATCGGAGGCGTTGGAGATCAACTCACGCAGGAATATTTCGCGTTCAGTATACAGCGAGTGAATGAGAATATCCAATAGCTGGCGGGTTTCCGCCTTGAATGGAATGGGTTGGGTGGGTTCAGGATTGGTTTGTTGGGTAGTATCTTTCATAATTTATCACCTCCTATGCGGTTCGAATGAGTTTCCTGTACTGGATGCGGTGGGGAATGTCATCCGCAATGCCGAAACGCGTCTTGCGGTCGATTTCGTAATCGGTGTAGTTTCCATTGAACCAGAAGACCTGGCTATTTCCTTCAAAAGCCAGGATGTGAGTGGCAACACGGTCGAGGAACCAGCGATCGTGGCTGACAATGATGGCGCATCCAGCGAAGGCCTGAATGGCTTCTTCAAGGGCACGCAAGGTGTTCACATCCAGATCATTGGTGGGCTCGTCCAGCAGGATGAGGTTGGCACCCTGGGTGAGCATTTTCGCCAGGTGCACCCGATTACGCTCGCCACCCGAGAGAAGACCTACTTTCTTCTGCTGGTCGGTGCCGTGAAAACTGAAACTGGCGACATAGGCGCGGGAATTCATTTTCCTGCTGCCCAGTAAAAGTTCATCCTGGCCGCCGGAAATCTCTTCCCAGACCGTTTTCTCATTATCCAGCGCGTCCCGCAACTGGTCGAGGTAAGCCAGCTGCACAGTCTCACCCAGGCTGATTCGCCCGCTATCGGGCTGCTCCTGACCGGTGATCAGCCTCAGCAACGTGGTTTTGCCAGCGCCGTTGGGGCCGATGACACCCACCAGGCTGCCAGGTAGGAGGCTGAGGCTCAAATTATCAATCAACAGCTGATCAGCATAACTTTTAGTCACCCCCTGTAGCTCCAGCACGCGCTTTCCCAAGCGGGAACCTGGAGGGATATAGATCTCGAGCTTTTCACGGCTCTGCTCGAACTCCTTGGTAAGCAGCTTTTCGTATGCGGTGACTCTGGCCTTGCCTTTAGCCTGGCGCGCCCTGGATGACATATGGATCCACTCCAACTCACGCTGCAGGGTTTTTTGACGCTTGCTCTCGCTTTTTTCTTCGTGCTCGAGGCGATCTTTCTTTTGCTGCAGCCAGGAAGAATAATTACCACGCCAGGGGATGCCAAAACCGCGATCGAGCTCGAGAATCCATTCAGCGACATTGTCGAGAAAATAACGGTCGTGGGTGACGGCGATCACAGTGCCCCGGTATCTCTTGAGGTGCTGCTCCAACCAGGCAACAGATTCGGCATCCAGGTGGTTGGTGGGCTCGTCAAGCAGCAGGATATCCGGCTCGGTGAGTAGCAGGCGGCACAGGGCCACCCGGCGACGCTCACCACCTGAAATCACACTCACCAGCATGTCTTCTGGCGGGCAGCGCAGGGCATCCATGGCGATTTCCAGGCGGTTATCGAGCGTCCAGGCATCCAGCTTATCCAGTTTTTCCTGGACGGCGGTTTGCTGGTTGATTAGGGCTTCGAAATCGGCATCAGGGTCGCTGAACCTGTCATTAATACCCTCATACTCGTAGAGCAAATCGTAAATGGGCTGGACGGCTTCTGCTACGACCTGTTTAACGGTTTTTTGAGGGTCCAGCTGGGGCTCCTGTTCGAGGATGCCCACCGAGTAGCCTCTAGCAAAGGCTAGCTCGCCGAGGTAATCCTGGTCTTTTCCGGCGATGATTTTCAACAAGGTACTTTTCCCGGCACCATTCAAACCCAGCACGCCGATCTTGGCTCCATAGAAGAAACCCAGTGAGATATCACGGAGCACCTGATGATTCGGTGGATAGAGCTTGCCCACCCTGCTCATGGAAAAGATGACTTGCTGATCGGTCATAGCAACGTCTTCACCTTCATAAAATGGGAAAAACTGCCAATAATAACCAGGATGTGAAAGCAGCGCCCGACAGCGCATAAGCCCAGGTGCTTTGCCGGGGTGAGATAACCAGCATTTGCAAACCTAACATGATGGGTACCAAAGGCAATATGATGAATACAAAACCTAGCTCAGGATTGATGGTGAGAGCCAGATAAAAGCCGGCAATCACCACGATGACCTGGAAAGCCCACCAGCCAAGCTGACCGAGGGTAGCAGCTTTTTTTGCCACCTCTCCAACTGCATAGAAAAACGGAAGCACGATGATGGCAGCAGGGATCCATAACCAAAAGCGAGCGGGGATGAGCAGCCAGGGCAGCCAGATAAAATTGCCCAACAAGCCCACACCCAGCCATAAGGCGGCGAATGCGATCAATCCCTGGATGAAATCCATTCTCTTGGGGAGGACAAACTTCGGACGCAAGATGACCAGGATGAATAGTCCTGCAAGGCCGAACCAGACCAGGATATAACCACCCACCACCAATCCGAGCAACTGGCTGATGTGCACCCCGGCCAGGCTCACCAGCCAGAGGAGTGTGGTGGCAAGCAGGCTGCCCAAGAGCAGAGCCAGCAGCCGGAGCCAGCCGGGCGACTGGCGGACTGTTTGGCTGATACCGGCAGGTAAGGATGCCAGGATTGCCCGGGACAAAAATAGAAAACCAATGATCCCCAGGACAAACCACAGGATGCGCCGATCGGAATAATCCTGGGCGCCCGGCTGAATGCCGAAGGTATCATCCAGCCAGGAACGGGCAGCTGTGTGGGCGGTGGGAGAAAACAGGATGGAAATATGCTCCACGTTGGGGATGACCACCAGCTGGCGGGCTATTCCATCAGCGAAGTTTTTATTCGGACCACCCGCTTGCGCCAGTATCCTTTGTGCGCTGGATACAAATTGCGGCTCAAGGCTGCCCGCCATGAGCAGCAGGTCGTGGGGAAGCAAGGGGGTAACTACCTGGGCAACCGGCGAAACGGCAATGGTGGCGCGGGTAGCGTGGTGAGTGGTGGCATATTCTAAAGCGACACCACTGCCCATGGAATGCCCGAGGATGGCCACATTTTGTATATCAACCAACCCGCTGGCCTGTGCTGCCGAGAGGGCGGCTTCAGCATTTTGAAGCAAATCAGCCGATTCGGACGATAAATCGAAAGGATGGGGATTGCTGCCGTGCCCATCAAAATCCCAGGCGATGGTGGTGTAGCCGGCATGGGCCAGGGTGAGGGTAAAGCCACGCATGAGCACCTGCGAGCCGGCAAAACCGTGGGCGATCATCACAGCAGGCCGAGAAGGCATGGTTACGTTCGCAGGAGCGATGACAGTGACGGGTGGGCTGGAGGCAGGGATTTTTATCACCTGTAACCCAGCTTGCGCCCGGTGTATTTGCCAGGCTGAAAAGAGAACCAGGATCACCCCAATACTATACAGGACAGTATGCTTGCGATTCATCATCTTTTCGCGATGGATATCCAATGATCAGCCAGGTAAAACTGTTTCTGGATGGCGCCATGGAATTGAAGGAATAACGCTTCAAGTGACGATCACCCTGGTGCCCAAACCGCGTTGCTCCCATTGGACGTGATTCGTGACCGGGGTGTTAAAAACCGGGGTGGTCCAGCGGAAAAGCCACTTGGATTCTTCGGTACGCATATTCACACAACCATGGCTCATCTGCAGGCCAAAATTATCGTGCCAGTAGGTGCCATGAATGGCATTTCCGGGTGGGGTGAGGAAAAATTGGGTCCAGGGCACGCCGGGCAAGTCGCTGCCATCACTGGCAAGATCACCATCGCCCATGTGCTTGGAGGGCATTTTCGATTGGATATTATACTCACCGCGCGGGGTATCCCAGGGAATGCCATCTGGATCGGGCTGCTGGTTGATGCCCGAGGAGATGCGTGTGGAAAAAACTGCCTGGTCATCTTCATAAGCGGTCAGGGTCTGGTCACTGATGGAGACTTCAATCCTTTTTTTATGGGCCGGTACATCGGGTGAAATGGGGCTCAGCTCTGAGTCTGGGATCAAGCGAATATGACTGGCCAGGACGTGATACTCATCCTCGCGCAGCTCATCGTAGAGTCGGTACCAGGGTTCGCCATCGGGCCCTTCATCCACACCCACCCCCCAATGTGTTGAGAGGTAGTATAGGCGACTCCGAGGCTTCCAACCAGATTCGAGACTATACTGGTAAATTTGGGTGTAGGGAACGGTTACTTCACATAACTGGCCACCCCGAGGCAGGGAAGCCACCGGAGTGTTGAAGCGGTACTTTACCCTCTGGATATAGGCACTGTGCACATATCCATTCCAGACACGGTACCAAGTGGGGTTGTAGGGCGGGCCGTCAGGAGGGGTCAGTGAATAGTAGAGGTTCTCGAGTGTATCACGGCGGAGATAAGCGACGGTTTCACCTTGCGGCCAGGTGGGCTGTCTAAATACACTGACGGTATCCTTGGTGACCCGACCAAAGATGCCGCTGGGATAGGCCGCGTCATCGGGCGAAGGAGGGAATGAGCTAGCCGCCAGGGAGGATAAAGCCAATGCTCCCAGCCTGAGGAAACCTTTGCGTGAGATGTGTTTCACCATAGGTTGATTTTAATGACCCAATGCGAAGAAGGCAAGGCTGAAATGCAGATTGGTATTTCGTTCATGTTGATTCACTGACATCGATCAGGCGATCTTCGCCGGCTGACAGGTAATAGCGCCTGTAAGCGGCACTTTCGGCCAGTAAGGCCTTCAAGCGGCTCGAGTAAGCAGAAGCAGCCTCTTTTTTCTTCCTGCCGGGCAGGCTGATTTTGACTTCATCCTGGTGTATGGAAACCAGCTGAAGGTGACCATGGGCGTCCAGCCATTCCAAGCCGGCGATAACGGCCACCTGGCGCTGGGCGGTGGCAGCAGCCAGGGTGGCCAGACTGGCCACTGCGGCGGTATTTTGGAGGTGGCTCTTCAATATTCCAACCAGGCGTTTTAAAAACTGGCGCGGCTCGTCCATGCCGGGATTGACAGCGAATAGGAATACTTGCGCCGGTTGGACCAGGATCAGGGCTGATTTCAGCTCCTCGGGCCCTGGTGGTATGGTCCAGATGGCTAAATTGGGACCGGGATGAAGAGCGAGGCGGGTGAGGCATGGCGGCTCAGGTTTCACCCAGGCTTCTCCCCAGATTTCCAGCTGCGCAGAGCTATGAAGCTCGATTATCTTTTGAAGGGGTTGTGGATCATGGCGCAAATCGATGAGCTGAGGAGCTGCTTTCCTGGTGGAAAGTGAAATTAACTCACCTGATAGCTCGCGGTAATCGATCCACTCCACCTGGACATCGCGTTGGCCGCGGTAAGTGGAGGCTCGCACCGAATAGGCCAGGTCAAATTTCTCAGCTGGCAATGCATATCCAGCTCCCTGCCACCAGATGCAGCGTTGGGTGTGGGCCATTTCGTCCTCAATGGTCAGCAGCAGGTGGTCACTGCTGCGCCCCACAGCGGCATAGCCAGTGAGCCTGACGCCCTTGGTGGCGAAAACCGGGGGCGGGTTACCCGCACCGAAGGGAGCCAGGCGTTCCAGGTCTTCAACCAGCTCGAGAGACAGGTCGGGGAGGGATAAATAGGCATCGATCTGTATATCTTTTTCTCCCTGGAGCCCAACCCCTAACCGCTGGATGGTGGTCGATAGTGCCTGGCGAAATTCAAGGATTTTGGATGGATCAATCGACAAGCCAGCTGCCATGGGATGACCCCCGAAGCCACTGAGCAGCTGACGGTTGGCTGCGATGGCGGCGCTGATGTTAACTGCCTCGATCGACCTGGCCGAGCCGCGAGCTTCGGCACCCGAGGGGGCTGAGAACAGGATCACCGGGCGATGGTATTGCTCCACGAGGCGAGAAGCGACCACACCGATCACCCCGGCAGGCCAGGTGGGATGGGATAGCACCAGCACCGGATAATCGAGCAATCCCGGATCGGCAGTTACCTGCGCCTGAGCGGCCTGATAGACCTGGTCGGTCAGCATCTTACGCTGAGCGTTGGTGCGCTCAAGGTCCAGGGCCAGCACACGCGCCCGACCCATGTCGTGGGTGGTGAGCAGCTCTACCATGCTGTTGGCGTCTTCCAGGCGGCCAATGGAATTCATGCGCGGGGCAAAGATGAAGCTGATATGCTCTTCAGTGAGGTAGGCCTGATTTAATTCAGATAGCTCCATGATGGCCAGCAAGCCTGGCCTGGTAGTGTGGCGCAATGCCTCCAGCCCGCGCTGCAACAAATAGCGGGTATCACCATACAACAGGGCAATATCTGCCACGATTCCGAGTGCCACCAGGTCAAGGTAAGACTGGGTGATCGTCTGCCCAGACTGACCGTCTAGTAACGCCTCTGCCAGCTTGAAAGCTACGCCTACACCAGGAAGGGTACTCAAGGGGTGGCCAGCGGGCAGCATCTTGGGATTAACGATGACTGCAGCAGCGGGTAAATGACTGGGAAGATCATGGTGATCGGTGACGATGACCGGCACTGCCTGTTGGCGGGCGTAGTCAATGGCCTCGTGGGCGGTAACACCGGTATCGCAGGTCAGGATTATATCCACACCCGATTCGATGAAGCCTTTCAATACCGGCAGGCTGATGCCGTGAGATTCTTCTGCCCGCACGGGGATATGGTAAGCGACATGCGCGCCAAGCTCTCGCAGGGCGGAAACCAGAAGCGTGGTCGAAGTCTGGCCATCCACGTCAAAATCGCCCCACACGCCGATGGTCTTACCGTTGGAGATGGCATTACGAATGAGATCAACCGCCTGTTCAAGGTTGGGGATTTGGGTTGCTGGCGTAGGGGTGTAATCGTGGGGAGAGAGGAAACCCAAGGCCTGGTCAATCGCGCGCATACCACGTGAAAATAACAACTCACTCACCAGGGGATTGCCGCCGATGGCCTGGTAATAGCTTTCTGGGACGGACATCGCATGGGGTTCAAGCCAATTTCTAAGCATGGGTTTTTAGAAGCCGATCTCCCCGATTTGATCGAAGTCCAGGTCGATATCTTCGGAAGAATCAGGTTCCTGCCATTCCTCCAGGTGCTGCAAGTCACCGGCAGAAACCCCGCGATTGCATAGCGAGCGATAAGTGCAGTACAAACAGCGCTGTACTTGCGGGGTGAGGGGAAAAACTCTCTCTGTTTTATGGGCGATGGTTGAAACCAAATTGGTGAGGTATCTTTCATCATCGAGGTACTGGGATGGACCGTAGGTGAAATGTTCAGGCTGCTCAGGATGGTTGGCAAACCAGTAAATCATCTCAATATGTGCCGGGTCGGGGGTTTTTCCACCCAGAAAAGCCATGGCAGTCCCTGCCAGCACATAGGGATACACGTGGGTCTGCAAGCGGTTGGCCAGCCATGTGTGCCGGGGATGAGTGTGGGAGGTCTTCCAATCGAGGATCACCAAGCCGCCATCGGGGCGTATCACCAGCAGGTCGTATTTGGCCACCAAGCGGAATTCGCCCAGCGGGACAACATGGCTGACTTCTCCGTAGCGAATGTTCCCTGGCTCGGCGATGAATTTAAGGTTCCCTAACTGTAAAGCCTGCAAGTAATTACCCCACCATTGCTCGATCAGCGGATCGCCCGTGATTGAGGCGGTGATTTTAGATTTTGGAACACCAACCTGGTGCTGGCGAATTATCTTATGAAATTGCGCACCCTGGTCCATCAAACGCTCACTTTCGAGGTAAGGCTCCGCTTCCACGGCAGGCCAGGCCTGGTGGAGCATGTACCTGAGCTGAAAGCGGCGCTGGCAGTCGACATAATCTTGCAGGCTACTTTGGCTGAATAGAAAACCTTCAGGCAGGGTCATGTTGAGCTTTCCCGTGTTGCTCGAGATAAGAATAGAGGGCGGTGAAGGGCAATGCAGGGCGCAACTCGCCCCTGCGGCCATTATTCCAGGTGAGGATCAACTCTTTTTTGGCCCGTGTGATGGCAACATACAGCAGCCGCAGGCGCTCGCGGGCGTAGTCGAGGCGCGACTCAAGCGTGGCGGCGCCTTCCTGGTACCAGTGGTATTCATCGCTGGACAACAGGGCTTTCAGCTGCGCCAGGGCTTCCGCCTGGATGTTCAGCGAATCACGGATGAAATGTTTTTCGGCGATATAGGGGTCACCGGGGTTTCCGGAAGGAAAGTCGTAATTATTAACCGACATCAAGTAGACTCGATCCCATTCCAAACCCTTGGCCTTGTGCATGGTGGAGACGATGGCTTTGCCCCTGTATTTATCGGGCTCGAAACCTGAATCGCTGTCACTGAAGCCCAGGAAACGGCGCTCGTTTTTGGCAATGACGGCCAGCTCTTCTGACAGCTGATCCAGGCGCCAGTCTGGGTGGGTATTTTGTGCCTGGCCGAGGAGTACCGCCAGTTTGTGAGCAATTGCCAGCTCACCCGGTTCGGTGAGCAAGTCTTGGGCGAGGGTGAGAACGAGCTGGTCAATGGGTAGCACGATGGAAGCCTGCCAGCGACGGACAAATATGCGGAATTGTTCGAGCTGTTCATACATGCCTGGCAAGCGGGAGGCCAGCCCACTTTCCTCCAGCCAATCCTTGCCATCTGCAGGCCACAGGAAATCTTCCACATGCTTAATCTTGCGCAATAGTTCTGCTGTTTTTTCCACCTGGGCGTTTTGAGCCTCATCCTGCCGGCTATCACGCTTCCAAACGCGGAATACCGTGGCAAGCTTACCCGATGAACCTGGGTCGGATAGATAACGCAGGATATGACCGAGGCTTCCGGCAGAAAAACGGGTGGTGCTGGAGGAACGCAGCAGGTCGTCATGGTATGGGATATTACGACGGCGTAGCTCATCGACCAGATTGAAGGCACGCTCGTTCCGGGGAGCCAACACAGCCACGGTGGCATCGGGGTGCTCGGGCAACCAGCGCTCAAGGCTGTCCGCGACCGCCTGGACTTCGGTGATGGGGGTAAACTTTTGTGTCGCGAAGTGGATATAAGTCAGATCATCCGCAGGATTTGGCTGCGGATCGTCATGCCCGGTGGGTTCAATCAATGGGGAAGTCTCCAGGGCATCTCGCAAGGGACCATTGGGATGTTCCTGGCTGGTCCACTGTACGAGGTAGTTGGCCAGGTTGATGAGGCTCAGCGTGGCTCGGCCAGAATTGGGCAGATTTTTTTGAATGACCCCGGGCTGGTGGATAAAATTTTGCAGGTATTCGGGGCTGGCAGTGGTAAAAGTTTCGTAGATGGCCTGGTTGGGATCACCCACACGGACCCAATTACCCTGCTCCCCGGCCAGCAGGCTGAGTATCTCTTCCTGGAGCCTGCTACTGTCTTGGGCTTCATCCTCCAGAATGTAGGGCCAGCGGTGGCGCAAGCGTTCCAACAGTGCAGCATCCCACTCCATCGCCGATAATGCCAGGCGAATGAGATCGTCGAAATCCACCGCTCCGCGGTAGATGAGCGCATTCTGGTAATTTTCATACATCTCCACGCCCATCTCGGCCAACGGCAAGGGGACAGGCATCTCTCTCAATTTCTCCCGCAGGCGATCGGGCGTGTAGCGCTGGTCTTTGGCAAAACGGATGAAACTGAGGGCAATGTCATTGACCAGCCCCGGTAACTGCTCGCGCTTGACCCACTGGCGCCTGGATTCATCCACAGTTGGCTCAAGGTAAACCTCGAGCTGATCGGGATGGCTGGCAATCCAGGCCTGGGCTACACCATCACGGATCGAATTAGCTTCCCGCTCATCGATAATTTGGAAATTGTTATCCAGGCCGAGCAGTTCAGGCCGCTCACGCACGATATCATGAGCCAGCCCGTGCAGCGTGCGCACACGGTAACCGATGTTGGGGATCAGCCCACGCGATTCGATGAACGTGCTGATGCGGTTGTAAAAGTTATCCACGGCAGAATTGACCAATGTGACGATGAGGATCTCCTGGTCTTCCAGAAGTACACCTCGCTTCAGTAAATCTGCTGCCAGGAAGGATAAAGTCCAGGTTTTACCGCTGCCGGGTACGGCTGAGATGCCCATCCTACCAGAGGTGTAGCTCAGGATATCCTTTTGCATGGGGCGCAGCATGAAGATTGCCATTAGGCTAATCCTTGGCCAGGGATTGCAGGATGCGATGGAAGGCTTGCAAGAGCGGGCTGCGCTGCTCATAACCCTGCTCGTTATATTCGCTTAACCCGAGATACACCTTTTGCCGGCAGCGATTTAACAAACCAAGCACCAGTGCATTCAGCACCTGCTGACCGGCTTCCACCTCTTCGCTATCCGTCCACACTTTATCGGCAGGCCAATTGCGGCTGAGCACATAGGGATGGGTGAGCGGCTGATAAAGGCGTTCTGCCCAAGTGCGATTACCGACATCCAGCCAGAATTGGACATCTACTGGGTAATTGCTGATTAAAAAAGTGTAGGCAGGGGCAATAAAAACCGCATCTTCCTGCTGGATCTGCCAGCGGGGGAGATATTGGGCGGCGATGGTGCCGTCTTGTACCATGCGGATATACTCCTTGCCAATGTCGAGCTCTGAATCAGCCAAGGCGTCAGCCACCACGCGGCGAAACTTGCGGATGGAATCGACAAGGTTTGCGGTTACCTGGCCATAATCGTAATTGAAATGAAAACCGTAACCTGGTTGCGAAAGGACTTCTCCGAATAAACGGCTGAGAAAATGGTCGAGCTCACCTAAAGTCGATTGGCGGTATTCCTCGAGCCACAGGCGCAGGTGATCGTATTTTTCGCCCAGCACATAGGAAATGCGCTGCTGGGTGGAGGGGATAATCTGGTCGAAGGGCAGCAGGGTGGCGACCCCATCCCGCTGGCGATAGGTGATATCCGCCAGGATCCTGGCACGGACCAGGTCCAATCCTTCGATCGCCTGCATTAAACTTTGGGCTACATCGAACCTGGCAGGCACGAATCCCCACTCAGGATGAGCAAGGGAAGCCAGGGTGAGCAAACAAAAAGTGGCAGGCTCTTCACGCAGACTGCGTGAGGGGCGATGGGTTTTTACAGGTATATGCCTGCTCTCCAGGCGGTGGACAAGCGAGAAACGCAAGGAATCTGAAAGGAAAGGCGCCAGGATGACAATGTTTTTCGGGGCGATCGCCTCATCGATGACCAGCTGTTCGATATTCTCAACGACCCAATCCAGCATTTGCGGGTAGTAAGTGTGCGTCTCGTGGATGATTGCCGGACGAGGATCAACAACCGGTATTTCACCAGGAGAGCGCGAAAGTGAATTCTTGAGATACAAGGATAGGGAGCGAATCTCAGGAGAAGTGACATATGAATCTTCGAATCGATAAGCCAGCGGGCAGTGCCTGGCTAACCTGTGCGCGCTGCCTGGGTCGGCACCCAGGAAGCGCCGGTAACCTGCATCTGAGTCGAAGATGAGCAGGCAAGAATCAGCGTGCGGTATCCACCGTGATAACAGGTCGTGGGTGATGGGTACATCTTCTTCAATATTATCAACGATCAGGTGGTGATAGGTATCCAGCAGATATGTATGGCACAGGCGCGTTTTCCACAGGTGATGCCAAAACACTTCGACCTGGAGAGAAAAGTCGAGCACATTATGCTGCAGGCAATATTGGCGAAACAAGGTGGCGCAGGTTTGAGCGTCCTCGTAGACGTGAGATTGTACCGGCTCACCCGACCAGGCTGATTCCAAGCGAGCACCGATCTCCTGGTAGGGGAATCCCACCACGGCGGCCTTGTTCAAGTTATCGATGATCTGGCTGTAGAGGCGGTTGCGCTCGATGGTGATGGTGCTGAACAGGCCATCATCGATTAAGGGACGCACAAGATGAGCCATAAAGTACTGGGTAGTTTCAAGGGTCAGAAAGGTGGGAGGTAAATTTGGCCGAGAAAACCCTGCGCTCTCGGCAATCAGCGGCCAGAACAAATCCACCATGCGCTGCGCCAGGCCGCTGATGGTGAGCACATTCACCATGCCACCAGCCACTACCCCGGGGGTTTGCATGGCGTCAAGAAAGGGAGCGCCCAGCGCGCGCTGCGGCACCAATACCAGGATCGAGCTGCCTGGGATGCCTGAACTCATCAGGTGCAGCATCCGCTCCACCCCAACGGTGGTCTTGCCGGTACCGGCGATACCCTCCAGGAATGCCTTGGAATCGGCAGGTAGCTCAAGGATGTGCTGTTGGGAAGGATTTAATTTACGGGCGAGCATCCTATGCATCTACTTACCTAAGCGGTTAACCAGAGAACGATAACAATTAATCGCACATCTACCACACTTCCCAAAGCCTGGGTTCAAAGGCCAACCAATAGCCTGGGAAGCGATACAACCAGGTGTATTGTATTCCAGAAGCAGCCAACTTACAAATAGGCTAGACTTGATACCATGTGATCATCTAATAAAAACCTCCCCTGGAAGAACCGGGGGAGATTTTGCACGGAAGATGATTGGTCGGGGCGCCGAGATTTGAACTCGGGACCTCACGGACCCGAACCGT
>CAYLPS010000085.1:0-9269 GCA_964385625.1 uncultured Anaerolineaceae bacterium
ATTAACCCTCCAACCTACCCGGTGCTTTGACAAAGCAGGATTTGGACAAATAATAACCAATTGCTTCTATTCCGGCGACCACCCGGCTCGCACAGACCGGCAAAATGAGGAGCAGACCCCAGACGAGAGTATATTAATCTTCTTCCTGTGTCTCTTGATTCTCCTTCCCGGCAGTGGTAATATGGCAGCATGTACCTGCGTGGTGGAAAATTGAACATGAAGAAGCGACCCCGGCGCCCTTCAAACCCGCTGTTGATCGCCCTGCTGCTGGTGGCCATCGGTGGGCTGGTGTATTTTAACCAGGTGGTAGTGCCCGAGATGCCGCCACCCTTCATGCCTTCCTCCACGCCCACCCGTAGCCAGGAATCATTGCTCAATGAAGCCCAGGCTTACTTCAATGACGGCAAACTCTCGCAAGCCATCGAATCTTACCAGCAAGCCGTGCTGGCTGACCCACAAAATCCTTCCACTTTTATCGACCTTGCGCGCATCCAGGTATTCGCCGGCGCCTACCAAGATGCGGTCACCAATGCCGAGAATGCCCTGTTGCTCAACCCAAGCAACTCCATGGCGTATGCCATCAAAGCCAGCGCCCTCGATTACCTGGGCGAATATGACGAGGCCGGCATCGCTGCCAACAAGGCCATCGAGCTGGACCCGAATAACGCCGCTGCCTATGCCTACTATACCGAGATCCTGCTCGATCAGGGTAACTATGAGGATATCGAAACTGCCATCTCCACGTCGCAAAAGGCGATGGCGCTGGCTCCCAATGCCCTGGAAACTCACCGCGCCCGCGGTTATGTGCTATTCAACACCGGAAACTATCCCGAAGCCATCACCGAATACCAGGCAGCCCTTGCCATCAATGACAAGCTGTGGGACCTGCATTACTCGCTGGGCATTGTCTACCGCACCCAGGGAGAGTATGACCAGGCCGTGCAGGAGTTGCTCACCGCCGTGGCCCTCAATCCCACCAACCCCGATATCCTCACCGATATCTCCCGCACCTATGCCGCTGAAGGCCAGTACGGCAAGGCTATCCAGTATGCCCAACAGGCCCTCAGCCTCGATCCATCCAACGCCCGTCTGCATGGCAACCTGGGCGTGATGCTGTACCAGAATGATGAGTATTCTGCCGCCGTTGATGAGCTCTCGCTGGTGGTACACGGAGGCGCCACCAGCGACGGCATTATTGTGGAAGGCCTGCCACTTGCACCCGGGCGCATTGCCGATGACTACTTCTCGATCTATGCCCTATCTCTCACCCAACTCGACCACTGCGCCGAGGCCATCCCCGTCATGCAGCTCATTCTCACCAACATCGCAGATGACCAGGTGGCCTATTACAATGCCACCCAGGGCATGGATTACTGCAGGACCGCCGCCGGAACCCCGCCTTCCGTCACCTCCGAAGTAACCGAGACCGTGACCCCCTGACATGAGCCAGATCCAGAACGGTAAAAGCTTCAACCTGCACCCACCCAGGAGCAAATCCAACCCGTACCGCATCATGCTGTGGGCTTTCCTCAGCCTGGGCGCCATCTGGATGCTGATGCAGGTCAAGCAGGGCAAGGTGGAGAGTCCTTTTAACCCCACGCCCACCCCCACACGCAGCGCTGAATCATACATATTGGCAGCCCAGGCTTATTTCGATGCCGGAAAGCTGGATGACCCAAATTCCGACCAGGATGCCATCGGCGCCTACCAGCAGGCTCTGCGTGTCGACCCCCAGAATGCCCTAATCTGGGCCGAGCTGGCGCGCATCCAGACCTATTCCTCCAGCACCCTCAGCACCGACCAGCTACGCCTCAACCGGCTCCAGGAAGCGCTCGACTCGGTTGAGCAGGCTGCGGCGCTTGCCCCCGATGACAGCACGGTGAATGCCATCCATGCCTTCGTGCTCGATTGGAACGCTTCCAGCAACCTGGTCAGCGCCGATGACCATGAAGCCTACCTGGCAAAGGCTGAAACCGCCGCCACACGTGCCTACCTGCTCGACCCACAAAACGCCCTAGCCCTGTCCTTCTATGCCGAGGTGCTGCTTGACCAGAACAAATGGGACCAGGCCAATCAATACGCCACTCAAGCGGTGAAACTAGCGCCCGATTCGATGGACGCCCACCGCGTGCTGGGGCTTGTGCTCGAATCGTGGGGGTACTACTTCGATGCAATCGACGAGTACATCAAGGCCTCGCAGATCACACCCAATCTCACCTTCCTTTACCTGCGCATCGGCCTGGGCTATCGTCAGCTGGCTCTGGCTACCGGGGATGTCAAAAGCCCCATATACAATACCGCCATGGAGTACTTCGATAAGGCTGCCACCATCAACGATCAGCTCGGTATCAAAGACCCTTATCCCTATATCGCCACCGCCAAGGTCTACTCCCAACAGGGATACTTCATGACCGCTGCACTTAACGCCAGAAAAGCTCTTTCATATGACATTGCCAATCCCGATACTTACGGCCAGCTGGGAATGATCTACGTGCAGGCGCGCAACTACGAAACCGCCCTGCCTATCCTGCGCTGTGCAGTGGATGGCTGCACGATGTCAAAAAAAGATTTCGACGGTTTATTTGGCGAAAATATAATACTTACCGAAGACACTTCCGTCACTATTGCGCCTTTACCGCTCACCAACTTGAATGTGGCCTATTATTATGTGCGTTACGGCAGCGTGCTGGCTTACCTCAACACCGCCGAGAATGGTTATTGCACCCACTCGCTCCAGCTGATGACCCAGCTGCGCCTCACCTATCCCGACGACCCTTTGCTGATGCAGAATGTGGAGGACAATGAGGCCACCTGCCGCTCGCTGATGGAAAATCCTGCCGTAATCCATACTGCCACCCCGACAGCCTCATTCACACCCACACCCTGAACTGTTGTGCAGCCGGGATCTCTGATCCCGCACCGCAAAGACCGATCCTTTTGAAGATAACATTGGATTGGTAGCGTTTGCATATTATTTATCAGAATATTGTTAGAATCCTCTACGCTTCCCTTGACACGCACTTGAATATTGGGTATTATACAGCCCGGTTTAGCACTCATGTCAGGGGAGTGCTAAACCACAATCTGTTAACCAAACCATTTTAATTTCTTTATAGGAGGTGGCTATGTCCATCAATTTCAAACCCCTAGGCAGCCGTGTGGTGGTAGAGCCCATCGAGCAAGATGAGATCACGCCTAGCGGCATCGTTCTCCCCGAAACCGCCAAAGAAAAACCCCAAAAGGGCACCGTCCTGGCCGTCGGCCCTGGTGACCGCGATGATGAAGGCAAACGCATCGCCATGGATGTCAAGAAAGGCGATACCGTGCTGTTCGCCAAGTATTCCGGCACTGAAATCAAGGTGGATGGCAAGAAACTGCTTATCCTGCGCGAAAGCGACCTGCTGGCAATTGTTGAAGATAAATAATCAGAATTCATGAAGGAGTATTGAACTATGGCAGCAAAACAATTACAATTTTCTGAAGAAGCTCGCCGCAAACTAAGCAAAGGCATGGATGTGCTGGCAACTTCTGTTACCACCACCCTCGGCCCCAAGGGACGCAACGTGGCCCTCGACCGCAAATTCGGCTCCCCCACCATCACCCACGACGGCGTGACCGTGGCCAAGGAAATCGAGCTGGAAGACCCCTTTGAGAACATGGGCGCCCAGCTGCTCAAAGAAGCCGCCACCAAAACCAACGATATCGCCGGTGATGGCACCACCACTTCCACCGTGCTGGCGCATTCCATCGTCACTGAGGGCATGAAGAACCTGGCCGCCGGCTTCAACCCAATGCTGCTCAAGCACGGCATCGAAGCCGCCACCAAGGCCGTGGTGAAGCAGATTGGCGAGGATGCCATCGAAGTGACCACCAAAGCCGATATCGCCAACGTGGCTTCCATCTCCGCCCAAGACCGCGTGATTGGCGAGCTGATTGCCGACGTGATGGATAAGGTCGGCAAAGATGGCGTGATCACCGTGGAAGAATCCAAAGGCCTGGAATTCGAGACCGAGTACGTCGAAGGTATGCAATTCGACCGGGGCTATATTTCTCCTTATTTCATCACCGATCCCGAGCACATGGAAGCCTCTATCGACGACGCTTATATCCTTATTTACGACAAGAAAATCTCTGCTGCGGCTGATATTGTCCCGCTGCTGGAGAAAATGGTGCAAATCGGCAAGCGCGACCTGGTGATCATTGCCGAGGACGTGGACGGCGAAGCGCTGGCCACCCTGGTGCTGAACAAAATCCGTGGCATGCTCAATGCAGTGGCCGTCAAAGCCCCCGGCTTCGGTGACCGCCGCAAGGCCATGCTGCAGGATATCGCCGTGCTCACCAACGGCCAGGTCATATCCGAAGAGACTGGCCGCAAGCTGGACGGCGTCACCATCAACGATCTGGGCCGTGCCGAGAAAGTGGTCATCACCAAGGATGACACCACCATCGTGGGTGGCAAGGGCGAACAGGCCATGATCAAGGGTCGCATCGACCAAATCCGCGTGGAAATCGACAAGAGCACCAGCGATTACGACAAGGAGAAACTGCAGGAGCGCCTGGCCAAGCTTTCCGGTGGTGTAGCCATCATCCGGGTAGGCGCCGCCACCGAGACCGAGCTGAAAGAGAAGAAGCACCGCGTGGAAGATGCCCTTTCGGCCACGCGCGCCGCCGTCGAAGACGGTATCGTGCCAGGCGGTGGGGTTGCCCTGATCAATGCCATGAAAGTATTGGACGGTATGAAGATGGACAACGAGGATGCCCAAATCGGCGTCAACATTGTGCGCAAGTCACTGGAAATCCCCCTGCGGAAAATCTCGGAGAACGCCGGTAAAGATGGCTCCGTGATCCTGGAGAACGTACGCCGCGAGCAGAAGTCTAAGAAAAACAAGAACATCGGCTTCAATGTGATCAGCGAAGAGTACGTGGATATGATCAAAGACGGCGTCATCGATCCCGCCAAAGTCACGCGTGGTGCCCTGGAGAACGCTGCTTCCATCGCCGCCATGATCCTAACCACCGAGGCCTTGATCACCGACGTACCCGAGAAGGAAAAACCGCCCGCCATGCCGCCCGGTGGTGGGATGGACTACTAGGCCGATCTTTGGCCGAATCCCACGAGCGCTCTCTGCAAGCGTGGATTCATCATCAAACCATGAACTGTAAAGAGGCTGACTAATTTCACTTTTTAGTCAGCCTCTTCGCGTGGTGATGGGCTATTTACCCAAACGATACTTATCGACCGAGCCTGGATCGATATATGTGGGTGTAACCTGTGGATAATTCGCATCATCCATGGTCAGCAACAGCATGATATGGTCAATAAACAAGTTGCTTTCCAGTGAATAATCAGTGTGAGCAAAAAACATCAATTCGACCGATTTGCCGGCATAGGCGTGCAAGTCGAGGACTTTTTGGACCCAACCGAATGTATTATTATCCTCACACAGCTCTAAACTTTCTACGGTATCTCCATCAACGAGCACCCTGGCAAAATCATAATTAAATCCGCAGTAATCGCTGGAGATGATGTATCGCCAATAAGACAAATACGGGTGGTCGGCCGGGATGGTGATCGTCTGCCAGAGATATGAATCATCGCCATACACCCCACCCAACCATGCTGCCCACTGGCCGGCGAATGGCTGGACAGGCAGATCCTCCTCGTTATATATAATCTCATATCCCTGGGATGAATACTCCTGCCAGATCACCCGTCCTTGCTCGAAGCCTCCGTTGGGGATTAATATTGGGCCCGGAGAAGTTGCCGTGGGGGTGAGTGTATTTGTGGGCGTAGGTGTATTTGTGGGCGTAGGTGTATTTGTGGGCGTGGGTGTGTTTGTGGGCGTAGGTGTAATTGTGGAGGTAGGCGTGTTTGGCGCTCGATTCACGATGGGTATGAAGATCGTATTATATGCATTCCCGCTTACAGCAATAATGATCACGCCGAAAATTAATACCAAAGCTAATATAATCCCCTTCATATTTTCTCCTTTCTCGATTCAGTGGGTATGCAATTATTATAATATTAAAGTAAGATAATAACCCAAGCTTTGGTATCCAGACCACCGTATTGCAGTTCTATTCCCTGCCATGCATGGTTGATATTCCTGGCGCCCGGTCTTTAACTGTATGGCAACTTGGGACATTGGGGTTTGCATTTATCCCCGGGTCATTTTCAAGGGGCCTTCCGTCATGGCATGCAAGCTGCCACCTGGATGTGCTTTTGGGGAGGCGTTGTACGGCTGCGAATGGTGCAGCCGGCCCTGATGCGGGTTGAATTGAGAACATTGCCTTTCTGTCAACAACTCAATAAGGGGGCCATTATCCTGGTGTGGGCACCACCGTGGGGGTGGGGATGCCGGTATCGATGGTGACCGCCGGAGGAGTTGAAGGCAGTAGAAGAGGCGAAAGCGGCTCCCAATCCAGCCCGCCGTCGGTGGTGTGGTACAAGCTACTGACCTCGCTGCCCTGCACCAACGCCCAGCCGGTGGCACCATTCACGAAATCGATGGCGGACACTGAGCGGTTCTCGCTGGGGGCAAAGTCCAGGTTAGAGCTCAGCGTCTGCCAGGTGCGAGCCACGTCATGGCTGGCGCATAGATTATTACCGCAGATGATGAAAACATCACCAGATGCATCCACCTGGACACTTTCGTACGGTGGAACCGCATCCAACAGGGTGGGGAGCTGCGTCCAACTTGCACCGCCATCCGGCGTGGTGTAGAAGACCAGTTTTTGCTCACTGTAGGAACCATCCGCGCCCATCTTGAGCAGGTGGACAGGCAAGATACCCTGCCCATCCGCGAAAAAGACCGGGGGATTGGGGGCAACCAGTGCACCCGTTTCACCCTGGGGCAGGGGCAGGTCCTGTGATTGCCAGGTATTACCCAGGTCGAAGGACACTTCCAGACGCACCGCACCGCCGGACTCCATGCTACCCAAGTCGCCGTAGACTATCACCATGCGCAAAGGGTCATAATGGAAGGCATCGTTGCAAATGTTGCACAGGTGGATCGTGCCCGGCGGCAGTCCAGGCTCTGGCGAGGGGGGCTTCGCCGGGATGGGCATCCAGATCTTTCCCCCATCGCTGCTCTGGTACAGGGAGAAGTATACATTCCCGGCTCCCACGTCAGCCGTCACCGCCCAGCCATCCATGGTGTTGGCAAAGTGCAGCCCCGAGGCAGGGCCGTATGGATATTGCACCCACGATTGCCCACCATCGGCGGTGTAGAGCAGGCCGAAGCGGTTGGCGTCTGCCAGGTACACCGGCAACCAGGCGTGCAAGGCGTCAAGGAAGAAGCCCTCACCATGCTGGTAGCCGGTTGGAGTGCGGTCGATCCAGGTACGGCCACCATCGGCGGTATGCAACAACTGGCCGTCCATCGTCCCGGCCCAGCCATCCTGCGCATCCAGCATGTGGATATTGTTGAGTGTCGTCAGGGAAGTTCCGCTTGGGATGGTGGGGGCGACGGTGGCAGCCCTGGAAGTTGCCGTGGGGAGGGTGGGGGCAGTTGCTTCTTCAGCCTGGGTGGGGAGTGAAGTTTGCGTGGCTGGCATGGTGGGTGAGGGCGCGACGGTCAATGTGGGGTTGCAGGCTGAGACCATGAGAAGAAAAATTACGGCGATTGGAAGGAATTTCAATTTACACATCAGATACTCGTCCCGATATAGTAGAAATTTTTCATGCGATGATCCTCTTAATGGGTATCCGCCATCTACCCGCCAGCGGTTAACATGGGTTAGGCTGCGTCTTCGCCGCCCTCATGTGCGCATTCAGGAAGCCGGCGATATCCTCCAGCGACTGCAGCGCTTCGGGCATTTCCAGGTAGATCTGCCACACATGGAACATGCGCGGGTAAATCTCCACCCGGGCCTCCACCTCGCTTGCTTTTGCCAGCTCGGTGATGCGCAGGGCGTCATAGTGCAGCAGCTCGCCCTCCCCGGCGTGCACCAGCAGCGGGGGCAGGCCGTGCAGGTCGGCGAAGATGGGCGATACCAACGCGTCATGCGCATCGTGCCCGCCCAGGTATGCATCGCGGTAGAACCGGCCCACCCGGGCAGGGATCAGCGGGTCCTTGAAGCCTGGCGGGGGGAGAGTGCTATCACTGAAATCCGCCACCGGCGAGAGGCAGGCCACTGCGGCGGGCAGCGGGTCGACACTGTCGCGCAGCTTCAGCAGCGAGGTGAGGGCTAAATTGCCACCTGCTGAATCTCCCGCCAGCACGATATCCTGCGCCCTGACGCCCTGCTTGAGCAGCCAGCGGTAGGCTGCCACGCAGTCATCCAGGGCGGCGGGGTAGGGGTGTTCAGGCCCCAGACGGTAATCCACCATCAGGGCACGCACCGCCATCATTTTCGCCAGGGTTGCCACCATCTGGATATGCAAATGCGTGATTCCCAGCACGAAGCCACCCCCGTGCAGGTAGAGCAGCACCTGGCCCGGCGAAGCATTTTGGGTGATGAGCCACTCGCAGGGCACTCCATCTGCCAGCACCTTCTCGCGGCGCACATCGGGATCCAGCTGCAGCCTCGACACGCTGAGCCTGAGCAGCCAGCGGGATACGGAAAGCGGCATATAGGCTTGCATAAAGCGTATGAGCGGGAAACGCGCCCGGATGCTTCGTTCAGCAGCTGAGATGGTCATGTGAGCATACTCTTTTCCTCTATCAACGCCCGGCAAATTCCTGAGCGTAAGATGGGATAATTTTACACCCGGGGAGGGGGGAGGAGAACGGGAAAGAAGGAGATTGGTTCCTCTTGAAGAAACGAAGAGGAACGACTCGGTTCCCAGGAGGCGCGGCAGCAGGATCAGGAGGAAAAGAGCTTATCCATACGCTTATGATAGCACATATGTTCTAATTCTACAAGGGGTTTAGCAAGTACAAGTAATTTTTTAAGATTTCTACCCCGATTTTATAAGACGCAGGTTCAACTCACAAGGGAAACTCCTATGGCAGATAGAAGCTGGAATTGTAGAGACGCCCCAGTGGGGCGTCTCTACGCGGTAGCCAGGGTCGCTGATCCCGCTCCCGGGCGTCTCTACGCTATAGCCGGGGTCGCTGATCCCGCTCCCGAGCGTCTCTACGCGGTAGCCGGGGTCGCTGATC
The DNA here is from genome assembly GCA_964385625.1 of uncultured Anaerolineaceae bacterium. Lineage (GTDB taxonomy): Bacteria > Chloroflexota > Anaerolineae > Anaerolineales > UBA4823 > FEB-25. The sequence continues at coordinate 9,108 of CAYLPS010000085.1, forward strand.
CCGCTCCCGGGCGTCTCTACGCTATAGCCGGGGTCGCTGATCCCGCTCCCGAGCGTCTCTACGCGGTAGCCGGGGTCGCTGATCCCGCTCCCGAGCGTCTCTACGCGGTAGCCGGGGTCGCTGATCCCGCTCCCGAGCGTCTCTACGCGGTAGCCAGGGTCG
>CAYLPS010000085.1:9369-14521 GCA_964385625.1 uncultured Anaerolineaceae bacterium
GCGTCTCTACGCGGTAGCCAGGGTCGCTGATCCCGCTCCCGGGCGTCTCTACGCTGTAGCCAGGGCCGTTGATCCCGCTCTCGGGCGGCTCTACCATAAGGATGGGGATGAAAAATAAACGGTCTACGCGGAAGGGGTGGCCTCGGGCGGAACGGGCTCTCCTGTGGTGGGTTGTTCGGCGGCAGGTTTGGGCACGCGGCGCGAGCCATCTGACGGGCAGAATTTTCCTAAAAGCTCCCTACCTCAGGTGGGGCACACCAGACCGGATGAGGTGACGGATTGATCGGCGGGGATGGGGCTTAATCCATCAAATATCGAAATGGAGGACTTCGCCACACCTGATTTCCCAAACCTAACCGCGTTCTTCACCCACTCCATAAATGTTAATCATCTGCAAATATTACCTCCAATACTCTTGGGTATAATTGCGGCACTCTAACGGAGGAGAATAATGGCGGCAGCCAGGATTACATTTAAACCCAGCATGCAGATTTTCGTGCGCCCGAACGGGCCATATAAAGTCACCGGTGGCATCCCGCTGGTGGTGAAAACGCAGGTGGTGTCGGAGCTCGGCGAGCCGCTAGCGTGGAAGAAAATCGGGGAGATCGACATCGAAGAGGAGTATTACCTGTGCCGCTGCGGGCGCTCGCAGCTGATGCCGTTCTGCGATGGCATGCACCGCGCCAAACCTTTCGATGGCAGCGAGCATGCCCCCATCACGCCAACGGAGAAGCGGCGCATGGAATATCCCGGCGGTAGTGAGCTAAAAGTCTATTTCGACTTTGACCTGTGCATGGAATCGGGCTTCTGCGCCAACCGCTTCACAAGCGCCGCCGAGCTGGTGGAGAAGAGCGACGACATCGGCGTGCGAACCCAGCTGATCAGCATGATCGAACATTGCCCGGCGGGCGCACTCACTTACCGCATCCATGGTGTAGCTGGCGATATCGAGGTGGACTTGCCAATCCAAATCGCGGTGACCACAGAGATCACTTCCAGCGGACCGATCCTGGGGCCGTTGTGGGTGACAGGTGGTATCCCCATCTTGCGATCTGATAGTCAGCCGTTCGAGCGTCGCAACCGGGTAACATTGTGCAACTGCGGCCATTCGAGCACGAAACCCCTATGCGACGGCTCACACCGGCAGGACGATTATCGGCGACCACCGATTAGCCTGGAGCAGGTTAAAGATTTTAAGTAGCTTTCTATCCGCCATGAGGCCTTTGCTAATTCAACCGATTTGGTGATGGCGGGCCTAGCGTCTCCTGACCTCTCACAACCCCTCACGCCTCCCCCAAATCCCAATCCAGAGCAATTGGGACAAGTTTAGAAACCAAAATTAGGGGAGGAGAAAATTTCCCCTCAATGACAATATAAGGCAATTGTTACAGGCCCAATCCAAGGCGGTTGGGACAGGATTTCAAAGTGCAAATATTGGGGGAGATGATGAGATCAGATGTACAAATCGCGGCGGTTGTAGGACAGGTAAGCCACCACCAGGGACAACACGATAATGGCAGCCGATAACAGCAGGTAGACCAGGTCAAAATGGCCCATGCGGAAGAACTGGCTGGCGTCGAAATACTTGAAGGGCGTGAAGTACTTGAGGAAATCCAGCTTGCTATCCAAGCTAACGACGATCGATAGGAAATAGGTGACCAGGATGATACCCACGGCAGTGGCGCCTGAGAGTTTATAACGTTGCATGGCGCAACCCAGCAGCAGGCCAACAGCCAGGTAGATCAGCTCGATGATGAACAGGGCAGCCATCTCCATCCGTAGGAAGCTGTAGAACGCAGCATCGGGCGCATAGGGCTGTACGACCACCAGCGACACGGCCCAGGTGACCAGAACGAAAGCGATGCAGTTCACCAGCCCGGCCAACGCCTTGGCGGTGATGACACGGGTGCGCGACACCGGCAGCACCAGCGAAAACTCCACCGTCTTATCCCGCTCTTCCTTGGAGATGATCCCACTGCCCCACATGGCGGCAGCAATGGCGCCCATCAGGGCAAAGTAGACGAACATGATGCCAAAGAAGCCAGTGACCGTGGTGAGGTTGAAAGCAATCATGCTGAGGGCTTCCAGCATGGCTTTGGGAAAAGCATCCAGGATGGACAGCATCTCGGGATTGCCGGCATACGCGGAGAACTTGGCAGCACCGATCACGACGAATACCACCATGATGACGCCCCAGATGATAAGAGACTTGAGGTTGGCTTTTAACTCGTGTAGAAAGATGTTCATGTCTGCCTCCTCAGGATGCCGTGGGGATGTCGCGGCGCAGGTACAACGCATAGCTTGCCAGCAGGGCAACCACGGTGACTGCCAGGTTGACCAGCAGCAATGGCATATCATAGGCGTTATGCAACACGATGTAAGCCGCGTCGATCTGCTTGAAGGGGGTGATGTACTCGAGCTTGACATCACCGAAAATGCCGCTGAAGGCTGCCAGGATGTAGGCGCCGAAGCCCAGGGCAAGAGAATAAGGGGTTACGCTGCGCACCCGATGGACCAGCAGTGAAATGACCATGCCAACCGACAGGAAAAAGAGCTGAAGGATCAGCATGCTGACCAGCAGGAGACCAAGCGTGCCGGTATCATACGGGCGACCACCGCTCAAGAGGGCAATGGCGATGAAAGTCGAGGCAGTCACCGCCAGATCGGTCAGTAGCAGGCATGAGAAGGCTACCAGCAGCTTGCTGGTGATGATCTGCAAGCGGCTGACTGGCTTGGTGAGCAGGAAGTCGGCGGTGAGCTCAGTCTCTTCGATAGACACCAGCCCAAAGCCATAGTTGCCGGCCTGGATGGCCAGGCAGAGCTGGACGAAAACCAAAAGGAAGCTGAAGTAACCCAGCACGCTGGAGAGGTCAGTTTTGGTTATGCCGAAGGCTTCCAGCAGGGCCGGAGGGAACTGGGCCATCATCTCGTTCAGCAAGGCAGCTTGATCGGCAAAAGATTGGAAAATGGAGAAGAAGAAAAGCACCAGCAGCATCAGTGAAACCGACCAGACGAGCACTGATTTCAGGCGGGAGAAAAATTCGTGTTTGTAGATGGTAGCGCTCATAGCGTGTGCCTATTCGTAGTAATGCATGAAGATCTCTTCCAGGGAGGGTTCTTCGATGGAGACATCGCTCACCTGGAGGGGGGCAATCTTGCGCAGCACGAGGTTGATATCCCCCTTGAAGAAGAAGTGCACGGAACTGTCTTCTGATTGTAGATTAGTCACCCCGGGTATATCAAAAGCATGCGGGTCGAGCCCCTGGGCGGTGATGTGCACCTTCTTGTAATTATTCTGCTGCAAGGTGTGAATATCGGAAATCTCGGCGATTTTACCTTCGCGGATGATGCCCACGCGGGTGCACAGGCGCTGCACCTCCCCCAGGATGTGCGAGGAGAAAAACACGGTGACGCCGCGGGCGTTCTCCTGGCGCACCAGATCGAAGAACTTGCGCTGCATGAGCGGGTCAAGCCCGGCAGTGGGCTCGTCGAGGAAGAGCAGCCTGGGGCTGTGCAGCAATCCCTGCACGATACCCACCTTTTTCTTATTGCCATACGAAAGGTCGCTAATACGGCGGTTCAGCTCCAGCTCCATGAGCTCGGAAAGCTCCTTCAACCGGGCGGTGCAGTCACAGGCATAGAAGCTGGCAGAATACTTGAGCAGGTCGATGACCTTCATGCCCTCGTAATAATAGACCTCGGAAGGCAGGTAACCGATATCACGGCGGATCTCGGGCCCATGAGTGACCACATCCTTGCCGAAGACACGGGCGTTACCGCTGGTGGGATGGATCAGCGAGAGCAGCAGGCGGATGGTGGTGGATTTTCCGGCGCCATTGGGGCCGATGAACCCGAAGATCTCACCCTCATCCACGTTGAAGGAGACATCTACAATGCCGCGCGACTTGCCATAATACTTGGTGAGGTGCTCAACTTCGATAATGCTCATTAATGTGCTCCTTGGACGATCAATTTGAAGGATTGGAGAGGGGCAGCCACTCTCTCAGGACATCAGTATCAAACAGGGGCAGCGAGCCAGGCTGCGCCCCGAGGAGGCGCTCAATGGCATCTTGATGGGAGGCAGACACCGCCTCCAGATGCTGAATCAAGTGCGGGTCAGGTGCCGGCTTAACAATCAAAGCGACCAACGAATCGCCAAAGTTCTGTAAGATGGAAAACATGATGCCACTGACATGATCGGGAAAGTCGTTGTGAAAGACACCCTCGCGAATGCCCTGGCGGACTATCTGGGTGAGCTTGGGAGCGATGATGGGTAGCAGGGCTGCCTGGGCTTTCTGGCGTAGTGCAGCATTCTCATCGGCATACCATACGCTCACCAGGCTGAGCAGGACTTCCTTGCGCTCGGTTTTCCAGTGCAAGGCGACATCGAAGACACGACGCAACTTATCGGCAGCAGATAAGCTGTTATGCTGAGTGATGGGCGCCATGAGCTGTAGGACCTGGTGCGCCATTTGCTCGAACAAGGCCTTCAGCAAAGCTTGCTTGGAGGGGAAGTAGTGATAGAAGGCGCCTTTGGAAATCTGCTGGTCGGCCAGGATATCCTGGATGGACATGCCTTCATAACCCCTGGTGTATATCAGGCGTTGGGCAGATTCGAGAATTTTGTTCCGCCGGAGCTGGTATTCTTCTGGATTTACAATGCGTGCCATATTTTATTAATAAACCGACTGCCGGTTTATTATTCCTATTATAGTGCTGGTATCGAAAGCAGTCAAGATAACTTCTAAAAAATCGATAGAGGTGATTGAAGACAAAGATCTGCCCTTAATCCGTCAAAAACCAACCGGACAGGAGAAGCGGGATAGGTTGCTTGATTCATTGCGCTCACCACCTCGCAAACCAAGGGGACGACACCGATGAGCAGCTGTGACTGGTGCCTGAATTGAATGGGGTATTTATAGTCTGGATTAATCGCTAATTGTGACTTGTTTTCTCTCTGCATTTTCTTCTATAATGTAAGCACAGACGTAGGGCTCTCTTATAGAACATCATCGAATACGTCTTTTCTCGAAGCACAACCTACCCACATGTACCTAGTAATGGGTCAGCTCAACTGATTTTTTAGGGTACGCGTCTCAGAGGAGCAGCCTGAAAGGAGGTGCCGCTATCTAGCTAACCGCTGCCTAAGAGC
>CAYLPS010000086.1:0-14506 GCA_964385625.1 uncultured Anaerolineaceae bacterium
CATACCCCATCCACCGGCGGGGAAGCGGGCAGGATTCCCAGGAAAGCAAGGAATTAATAATTTAGGTGTGGATTACAAGGAAATGACGCAGCCGTCGGCGCGCGGGTCGGAACCTCCGCACAAAACACCCGTGGCAGCCTCCCGGCGTATGATTTGCCCCCGCCCAAAAACGGCGCGGGCATTACCGTTTACAAGATAGGTTTCGTGTCCCCTGCGGCTCAAGTCGGCCTGGACTTCAACCGGGATACCTTCTTCCAATGCCACCCTGCCCCCTGCGCTGCCGTCTTCGATACAGAAGCGCGGCTGGTCGAGGGCAGCCTGGGGATCGAGTGCATCATCCACCAGCGATACCACCACCTGCATATGCCCCTGCGGCTGCATAAAGCCGCCCATCACGCCCAGGCTGGCATACAGGATATTTGGAATCGTTGAGTTTTCACCTGCATCGATGGTGAGCATGGCGGGAATGATGGTATGGTAGGGCCGTTTGCCGGGAGCCAGTGCATTGGGATGGTCGGGATCTAGTGAAAACCCCAGGCCACGGTTCTGCAGGCTGAATCCCCAACCTGGCGGGACAATACCGGTGCCAAACCCCATGTAATTGCTGTTGATAAAAGAACAGGCATTTCCATCCGCATCCGCGGTGGTTAAGTAAACTGTATCAGATGATGAAATGGGCGTTCCATGTAGCTGGTTGAGTGTTGCGCGCTGGGGGTTGATCAGCCTGCGCCGCATGGCCGCATAATCCTTCGATAACAACTGCCCAAGGGGAGCAGGATTGAACCCAGGGTCTGCCACGTACCAGCGGGTGTCGGCCAAAGCCAATCGCATAGCTTCGATCATCAGGTGCAGGCGACGTGCTGACAGTGCTGGCATGGAATTCAGCTCGTATCCTTCCAGCAGGTTAAGCGCCAGCAAGGCTGCCAGTCCCTGGCCGTTGGGAGGGCACTCCCACAGGCGCACGCCGTGGTAGGTGGTACTGATGGGCTGCTCCCAGCTGCTGGTATGGGCAGCCAGGTCGTCCACTGTCATGCAGCCGCCTGCCTGCTGGATAACCCTGGCAATGGCTTCGGCGATCGCGCCCTGGTAGAAAGCGGATTTTCCCCCCTCGACGATTTTTTTCAATGTGCGGGCTAATCCTGAGTTTCGAAAAATTTCACCCGCCTGGGGTGCCCGTCCGTCGATGGTCAGCTCGCTGCCTCCCGGCACTTTACTCAGCCGGTTGGCGCTGCGTCCCCAAAAGTAGGCGGTGATGGGAGCTACAGGGTAGCCCTGTTCTGCCAGGTGGATGGCGGGTGCCAGCACCCGGTTGAGAGATAGATGACCGTGTCGTTCCAGCAGGTCACACCATCCGGCGCACGCCCCTGGTACAGTAATCGTATAAGGATGGAACAGGGGAAGCACGCCGGTAAAGCCTTCCTTATGCAGGCGCTCAAGGCTCAGGCTTGCCGGGGCTCGCCCTGAGCCGTTGAGGGCGGTGATCTGGCCGCTGGAAGCTTCGTAATAGAGTGCAAAGCAGTCACCGCCCAGGCCGGTGGAGGTGGGTTCGGTGACATTCAAGGCGGCAGCTGCGGCGATGGCGGCATCGGCTGCGTTGCCTCCTTGGGCGAGGATTTCCAACCCAGCAGCTGCTGCCAGGGGTTGTGATGCTGCCACCATGCCACCCATTCCGTAAACCGGGGAGCGGCGCGAGGAAAACTTAAATTCGGTTTCAACAGGCATGATACACTTTGTTACGAATAGGCACGCAGAAATCAGTCTCGAGACCGGCTTCTCTGTGGAAGCTGTAAGGATATCAAGGAGTGACTTTTATTCCCTTGCCTTGAACGACCTCACCGATCACCCACAGCGGTTGGTCCAGCTCTACGGCGCGTGCCCGAAGCCCTTCGAGCCTGGCCGGGTTCACGGAGAGCAGCAAACCGCCGCTGGTCTGCGCATCGAAGAGCAATAACTGTGCCGGCTCATCCAGTGTGGGATCAAAATGCACGTTAGAGCCAAAGTACAGGCGGTTATCGTAGGTACCGCCGGGGAATGTATACTCCTCGGCGTAGCGGCGTGCACCTGATGTAAAGGGGATTTCGTGGTAGCTTATTCGCAACCCCACCTGTGAAGCTTCTGCCATTTCAAATGCATGCCCCAGCAGGCTGAAACCGGTCACGTCAGTGCCGCCACGCAGGCCAAACTCCAATGCCAGCTCAGCCGCGGTCTTGTTCAGCTTTTTCATCCAGGTCACCACCTCGGCAAGGTCAGCGGGGTCGGCTTGTTCGCGCTTGAGGGCCGTGGTGGTGGCGCCGAACCCCAGCGGCTTGGTGAGCACCAGCACATCGCCCACCTGCAGGCCTTTCTTGGTCAGCATGTGTCGCGGGTCGGCAAATCCAAGGACCACCAATCCATACTTGGGCTCTTTATCCTGGATTGTGTGGCCTCCCGCGATAACCACCTCGGCTTGCCGGGCAATATCAGCCCCACCCCGTAGGATATCCGCGGTCACCTCAACTGGCAGGTCAGGAGGCATGGCCGCGATATTCAGTGCCAGGAATGGCTTTCCGCCCATGGCATATACATCAGAAAGGGCGTTGGCCGCCGCAATGGCGCCGAAATCATAAGCATCATCCACCACCGGGGTAAAGAAGTCGGTGGTCACCACCAGAGCGTGGGCATCATCCAGCTGCCACACGGCAGCATCATCCGGTTCTCCCAGCCCCACCAGCAGGTTGGGATAATCGGAAGCTTCATAAATTCCCTTAAGAGGACGCAGCACCTGCGCCAGCGTTTCCGCACTCAGCTTAGATGCTCAACCCGCACAGCTGGATAGGGTGGTGAGGCGGATTTGCCGTCCAGAAGGTTTGTGTTTTGGTAAATGTGTCATATTCGGGTAGATTATACACGGATTTTTGGTCTTGTATCATCACTAACCGTCTTCATTACTTTTTTACTTTAATTTTCTTCTATTAATAACGCCCTTGAATGGTAGGGTTTTGTCACGGATTGCATGAAATGTGATACCATGCAATCATGTGGCAGGGTACTGGGCGGGTGAGTGAGATCAGGCTTGGGTCGGGCGGGAAAACAGAGCTATACATCACCTGCCCGGCGAACTTAGTCCCTCGTGCTGGCCAGTTTGTGATGGCGCTAGCTGCTGACAGCCTCGATGAAGTGATCCGAACGCCGATTTTTACTGCCGAGCAAACTGGGCGTGGTTTCTGGGCAGCACCTCTAAACCCTGTTAAATGGAGCCCGGGCACGGTGCTGGACCTAGCAAGGCCCATGGGGCATGGCTTTGAGCTGCCATCTGGAATCGAGCGGCTGGGGCTGGCGGCAGTCGGCGATACCCTGGCGCGACTAATGCCCCTGGTGCACCAGGTTGCCCCAACCCGGGCTGCCTTAACCCTGTTCAGTGACCTGGCCATCCCGGCGCTTCCGGCGATGGTGGAAATTTCCCCATTGGCATGGTTGAAGGAGTCTCTGGATTGGCCGGACATGCTCGTGCTAGATATCCCCCTTGAGCGCCTGCCGGAGCTGCGCAGCCTGTTGGGCTTGCACGATAGGTCCTGGTTGCCCTGCCCGGCGCAGGTGCTATTGACTACCTTCATGCCATGTGCAGGTATGGCGGGCTGTGGGGCTTGCGCCGTTGCAGGGAGGAGAGGTTGGAAGCTGGTGTGCGAGGATGGACCGGTGTTTGACTTGCGCACCATCCGATGGTGATGCGTTGGGTTTGATGGCGCATGTTAGTCTTCGATATTAATTTAACTTAGGTGAAGTTAGTTTAGCTGGGAGGATGCGTGCCCAAATATGACCTGAGTTTTACCCCGCCTATCATGAATGCTGCTGGTATTCTGGGATTCGCCCCAGGCAACCGTGATATGCTCGATTGGTCGGAGTTGGGGGCATTCGTCACCAACCCGGTAAGTATCGGTCCACGCACGCCTGCCCGGGGTAAGCGATTCATCCCTTATCCGGGAGGTTTCCTGTTGCACAGCGGTTATCCCAACCCAGGGTTCACCCAGGTGCTGCGCAGGTATGCGGGGCGCTGGAAGCGATCACCCGTTGCGGTGATCGTCCACTTGTTGGCCCAGGCAGCTGGTGAGCTAGAGACGATGGCTCACCGCCTGGAGGTGGTTGAAGGCGTCCAGGCACTGGAGATAGGTGTGAGCAGCGAGGCAAGCGCCACCATGGTGGGGGAATTCACCCAGGCGGCCGTTGGAGAGCTTCCGGTGATTGTTCGGTTACCGCTCGAGTGTGCCCCAAAGCTGGCTATGTGTGCCATCCAGGCAGGCGCGGTGGCTATAAGCTTGGCCCCTCCGCGAGGGTTAATGCCGGCCGGGGAGGAAGAATTCGTTCAAGGCAGGTTGTACGGGCCTTCCATCTTCCCCAATGCACTGATGGTCATACGCGCCTTAAAACAGCAAGGTGCGCCGGTGATTGGTGCGGGAGGTATCTATTCCCGCGAGCAGGTAAATGCCATGCTCATAGCAGGAGCGATGGCGGTGCAGCTGGATAGCGCACTATGGCGAGATTCTGGAAGCAAGATTTTTCAATAAAGGAGCAATTATGGAAATCATCCGGATTAACTCATCCATTTTTGCCTTTATCCGTCCAGGTGAGGGCGCCAATGTTGGGTTGATCAGCACTCCAAAGGGGATGGTGGTAATCGATACCACTTCTTCTCCAGGTGAGATCCTGGCTTTGATTCAGGCTACACAGGTGAGCGTGGAAGAAGTCCACGCGGTGATTAATACACATTCCCACAGCGACCACACCTGGGGTAACCAGGTTTTTCCTTGTCCCATCCTGGCTCATCGCCTGTGCCTCAAGAAGATGCAAGCAGCTTTGAAAGCTGAATGGAGCATGGAAGAGCTCCAAGCTCATATCATCGAACTGGAAAAGACGGACCCACTCCATGCTGAGGATGTTCGTAAAATGGTTGAAAACCTGCAGATCAAACTACCCGATCAGGTATTTAACGAACACTTTGTGGGTGAAATAGGCGGGGTGAAGTATGAGGTGATCCATTTAGGTGGGCATACTCCCGATTTGTCGATCGTGTGGCTGCCAGAGAAAAAGGTGCTATTTGCTTCAGACCTGATCTTCCAGGGACGTTATCCTTATATCTTTGATGGGGATATCTCCGCCTGGATCAATCAGCTGGACAGGCTGCTGGAATTCAAAGCTGAATGGATCATTCCCGGGCATGGAGTAAGCTGCAGCGAGGCAGAGATCATTTACCTGCGTGATTATCTGCTGAACACCTGGGAGAGAACCAGTGAGCATATTCGTCTGGGGCACACTGCCGATGAGGTTGTTACCGATCCGGGATACCCGATCTTCGCCAGTGACCGTTATGAGCGGTTACACCAGGCAAATATACGTTATATATACGAGCAATTGATGAACTTACCGGTTTGTCAGTAGGTAACCATCAGGGATTGGCAGCCACAAAGTCCAGGGCATATTGGGCATCCTGATACCCGGGATGATACTCCAGTGCATTCTGCCAATCTGCAATGGCTTCGTTTTCCTTTCCTTGCCGATACAGCGCCCAGCCATGCCACAACAGGGCTTCCTCCGAGTTCGGGGTGCGTTCGAGGGCGTACTTTGTTACTGCCAGTAGCTCGGTGGTCATTCCGGCGTGGAAGTAGGCGAAGAAGGGTCCAAACTGGTAGCGCAACATGCGCTGGTATAAACCCAGCTCGCGGGCTTTATCATAGGCAGTGGCGGCTTCGCCGTAACGCTCAAAATAGACCAGGTTGCTGCCCAGGTTGAACCAGGCATACGCATTCCCAGGCTGAGACACGGTCTCGCCCTGAGCAACCTCCAGGGCATGCTGGCGGTTCAGGTCAGCGTCCCAATTATTTCCCATTATTGACTTGAGCACGTTCTCTTGTGCGGGAAGGTAGACCAGCAGGTAAACGCGATTGAATATCTGCCAGTAACTGTCCAGCGTTGTGTAAGCGATATGCTGCTCGGGGCCATGGAAGCTATCCTGCCCGGTGAATGTCTGGCTGGCATCATCATAACCGGTTACCAGCAGGTAGTGTGCCGCCCAAAGGTCATCATTGGGCCAATAAGGGGTGTCGAAGAAAAAACTTTCCTCGATCATCACCGGAAAACCGGCGGCAACGAGCTGCTTGAGCAGCTTCAAATCGCCGCCCACGCGAAATTCAGCCGCCAACCAACCGGTATGTGTGCGCACGAAATACACCAGCTCCTCGGGGTTGACGTTGCGGTCTTCCTCCAATGGCTTAACCACCTGGGCGATATTATCCTGGTTCCCTTCCCAGCCGTAATAGCGCAGGTAAAGTGCCAGGGTGGCTGGGCCACAGTTATTTGGGCCTTGTTGCTCCCAGGCAGGGGCAGGCAGCTCAGCTTTACCGGGGATGGGTGTTGGACTGGGCAGAGGGGTGGCACTGGACATCAGCGTTGCCGTGGGCTGTATGTGAATGGCGGTGGGAGATGCGCTGGTGATCGGGGTGGAGACCATGGTGGGCGGGATTAATGTACCAGCTGGGGTAGGGAAGGGCCTGACCGGATGGATTACCCCCCTCAGATAAGTGAGAGCAATATCCATACGCCAGCTTAGCCTGGTTTTAATCGACGGCACCTGGTAAGCTGTCACGGCTATCACAGCAAAGGCAAGGATGATCATTGCCAGGATGATGCCAGTATGTTTTCCGGGTTTTTGAGGCATAGGCGCAATTCTACCATCAGGCATTGTCTCCCTCACATTAGAAAAGGAAGCCGTGAACCATGCTCATCGTTTCTTCATCAATGATAAATACCGCTCAGTTATAATACCGGTCATGAAGTACCACATTTGGACTGAAGGCTGCCAGATGAATGTCGCCGATTCGCAGCGCGTGTCCTCGGCACTTGAACGGCTGGGATTGCACTTCTCGCCCCATGCAGAGCAAGCGGACGTGATCGTATTAAACACCTGCGTGGTGCGCCAAAGCGCAGAGAATAAAGCCTACGGCCGCTTGCATTCTCTTAGGCCGTTGAAAGATAAAAATCCGCACTTGGTGATCAACCTGATGGGGTGCCTGGTGGGCATCCGCGGGCACGAGCAATTGCAAAAACGCTTTCCCTTCGTAGATGTATTTTCGCCGCCCTCAGATCCAGGGCCGCTGGTTGCCTACCTGACCCAGAGAGAAAGCCGCTTCCTGGAGCAGAAAGAAACCGCCAGACGCTTCACTTTGATGGACGAAATGCCGGATACGGCTTCCTTTTGGTTGCTGCCAGCTGCTGAACGTGGCAAGCTGATATCGGCTTACGTGCCCATCGTATTAGGCTGCAGCCATGCCTGTACGTACTGCATCATCCCCTACCGGCGAGGCATCGAGCGCAGCAGGCCTGCACAAACCATCCTGCAAGAAGTGCGATCTCTGGTGGCCCAAGGGGTAAAAGAGATCACCTTCCTGGGACAAATCGTGGACCGCTATGGCAAGGATATTACCGGCGGGCCAAATTTGGCCGGTCTTTTACGCCTGGCTAGCTCCATTGACGGCCTGGAGCGCATCCGCTTCCTTACCTCACATCCCATCTGGATGACCGATGAGCTGCTGGATGCGGTGGCTGAGCTGCCCAAGGTGATGCCGCATATTGAGGTGCCCGTTCAGGCCGGGGACGACCAGATTTTGGCCAACATGCACCGCGGCTACACTGCTGATGATTACCGCTTGCTGGTTGAGAAGATTAGGCAGCGGCTGGGTGGAAACTTGCCGGGAGTGTCCATTGCCACCGACATCATCGTGGGCTTCCCAGGGGAGACGGACGCTCAATTCCAGCGCACCTTAGACCTGTTGGAGGAACTTAAGCTGGATGTAGCTCACCTGGCGCGCTATTCTCCCCGGCCAGGCACATTGGCAGACCGGCGTTATAAAGATGACATCCCCGCACATGAGAAAATGCGGCGCTTCCGCGTTTTGGAAGCTCAGCAGGAGCGTGTTGCCGCTGAAATTGCATCACGTTATCTGGGAAAGATGGTGGAAGTGCTGTTCGAAGAAAGAATAAGAGGTCGCTGGAAAGGGCGCACAACCACCAATAAGCTGGTCTTCGTCGATGCGGAGCAAGACCTGGCAGGTCGTGTTTTACTGGTGCAGATTACCAGGGCAGGACCGTGGTCCATGCAGGGAGATGTTATCATCTAGATCATTTAAGTCTGTTGGACAATGATAAAGTGGGTAAGTTTGAGTGTGAGGGGTCTTTGATAAAGAATAAAATCATTTTATAAGTGGAACTTTATCCCCCATGGGTGCGTCTTAGTATACGTAACTTTTATAAGGAGGATGTTATGTCCGCGAGAAAATTACGCCCATTTTTCTTAATAGCCGCTGCCTTGCTGTTGCTAACCGCCTGCAATTTTCCCGGCAGTACTGCTGATTCCACCGTCAATCCAGACCTTATCCGCACGTCAGCGGCGCAGACCTTGATCGCTGAGCAAACCCAGGTAGCAGCCGGCACGCAGATTGCGCAGCCCAGCCAAACTACGTCAGATGAGTCGACCCCCACCTCGCCCGTGGTGATTCTACCCACCAACACCAGCCTGCCGCCCACGGATACCACGGTGCCCACCAACACGCCGCTTCCCACCAATACCCCGATTCCACCAACGGCAACCCCCACTCCTATTCCATGTGATAGGGCATCGTTCGTAAAAGATGTAACCATCCCGGATAACACAGAGATCGCCGCCGGCAGCACCTTTGTGAAGACCTGGCGTTTGAAAAATACCGGTTCCTGCACCTGGACCTCCGGTTACAGCATATATTTCTACGGCGGTGACCAGATGGGCGGGCCTGATTCAGCCCAGCTGACCACCGGAACAGTGCCGCCGGGTGATACGGTTGACATCTCGGTAACCCTGAAAGCACCCACCACAACAGGTACTTATAAAGGGAACTGGCGCTTGCGAAATACCGGTGGCACATCATTTGGCATTGGTGACGGAGCCAATCAGAGCTTTTGGGTGCAGATCAAGTCTGTTACCCCCACGCCTACCCCTTCGCCCACCTCATCTTACACACTAACGTTCGACTTTATTGCCAGGGGTCCTGATGCCACCTGGAGAAACGCCACGAGCCAGATTCCATGGGGTGACCAGGATAGTGATTCCCCTGGCATCGCCGCCAAGGTCACTGACCTTAAGATGGAAGATGGAACTACCTATCCCTACCTGCTCGCCACTTACCCGCAGATGATTACCGACGGCATGGTCTTGGGCCTCTACCCTGCTTATACCATCCAGGCAAATGATCACCTGCGCACCAAGATCGGCTTGCGTGATAACTGCGACTCTGGTAGTGTAAAATTCCAGATCCGTTACATCGAAGGGCAATCCGAGGTTACCGTGGGTGAGTGGGTGGAGAATTGTGACAATGCCCTGACTTCCCTGGACATCAACCTCTCCGCCCTGGTAGGCCATACTGTCCAATTTGAGCTGGTGGTAGTGGCTAATGGAGAGTGGAAGTCTGATATTGCCCTGTGGGTTGCGCCACGCATTGAGAGGTAGTCGGCACAAATTCCATCAGGAACTGGCCATCCATTCGAGGCGGCAGAACAACCGTGGTATGATAAACACGGTGCTTCTGCCGCCCACAGTCATTAATATTTCCCGAAGAGCGCACAGCCAGGTATTCGGTTGTGACATGTAATCGCCAGGATGAGCACAGGGAAAATTCCTGGCTATAGAGGAGATATCATGAAGAAAGTAGTAATCATGCTTTTTATATTGCTGTTGGCGCCTTCGCTTTTAATCGGTTGTGGCGCCAAAGCAACAGCCTCACCCACGGCTAATCCAGATTTGATCCGCACGGCGGCCAACCAGACCGCCGATGCCCGTCTGACCGAGATCTTTGCCAGTACACCGTCTGCCACCCCGGTCACACCCTCGCCAACCTTTGATGCCACTCAGACGATGGCAGCTCAAACTGCCTCAGCGCAGCTCACCCAGGCGGCAAGCCTGACTCCCACGCCACCGGAAACTGCCACTCCTACACTCAATCCGGGTGGAAACTCGGGTGATCTTGCCATTTTTGTCGCCGATGTGACCATCCCAGATGGCACCGTGATCGCTCCCGGGGCCTCATTCACCAAGACCTGGAAGCTGCAGAATGGTGGCACCACTACCTGGACCACATCCTATTCACTGGCATTTGCCAGTGGTGAGCAGATGGGTGGCGATGCCTCGGTGGCCCTAAAGCAATCAGTAGCGCCCGGAGCACAAATCGATGTGTCGGTGAATTTGGTGGCTCCCAACAATCCGGGAAGCTACCAAGGCTATTGGAAAATGAAGAATGCCACCGGCCAATTCTTCGATTATTCAGTTTATGTCTTGATCACGGTTGGGAATCCGGTTACCACCCCGGTTCGCACCTCCGAAACGCCTGCCGTGACCCCCACTCCCACCTCTACCGGGGAACCTGGTAATCCCATTACCAGCCTGACCATGCTGGTCGACCAGGGTTCGTACGAAGGCACCTGTCCGCACACTTTCACCTTTACAGCCATGCTCAGCCTCAACCAGAGCGCTACCCTTACCTACCAGCTGAAAGGGGAAGCGGTAACACCCGGTTTTGAGTTTGACCTGCCCGGGCCGCAAACGCGCAGTTTTGATGCCGGTACATATTCAATACCCTCCGAACTGACCTTCACTAGCTCCGGTTCGGGATCGATTTGGCTGCATGTCACTTCACCGGTGGATATAAGCTCCAATCATGCTTCATTTGAGCTCTCCTGCACGCCATAGTTGCAGTCCTTGTGAAAATAATTGTGGTGCAAGATGCTTTCTTGCGCTACAATTTATTTAAGGTGACCATTCAATTGTGAATCTCAGCCAGGCAATCAAGGAACAGGCACACGGCCTTGGGTTTGCTCTGGTGGGCATTACCACAGGTGAGCCTCTGCCGCATGGGGAGATTTTCAATGCCTGGTTGGATAGTGGCCGGCATGGTCAGATGGCTTACCTCGCCACACAGCGTTCCAGAGAATGCCGGCTCAACCCCAGCAAGCTACTGGCCGGATGCCATTCCGTGCTCGTCCTGGGGATGCGCTACCCAAAGCCATTGTCTCCGCCCATGGAGCCACAAACCAATCAGGGACCGTATGGGAAAATCGCCGCCTATGCCTGGGGAGAAGATTATCATCGCACCCTGCCGGAGAAACTTAAGCAGCTGGTCGGTTTCATCGAATCACAGGTTGGGCATCCGGTGCCTAGCCGCTGGTACACCGATACGGGACCGCTGCTCGAGCGCGAGCTGGCCCAGCGCGCCGGTTTGGGCTGGATCGGCAGGAACACCTGCCTGATTAACCCTTCCCAGGGCTCCTATTTCTTGCTGGCAGAAGTGTTGCTGGGCATTGAGCTCGAGCCCGACGAGCCTTTCACATACGATCGCTGTGGCACCTGCCAGCGTTGTATCGCGGCCTGCCCCACCGGTTGCATCCTACCCGACCGCACCCTGGATGCCAGCCGCTGCATCTCTTACCTCACCATCGAGCTGAAAGAGGCAATTCCCGTCAGTCTGCGTCCCCTGCTGGACGGCTGGGTATTCGGCTGTGACGTGTGCCAGCAGGTCTGCCCGTGGAACCGCTTCGCCTTGCCTCAGGCAGGCGCAGTTTATGGAAACAGCCTGGTTGAGCCCGCCCCCGATTTATTGAGCGAAATTACCCTTGCTCCCCGCGAGTTCAATCAAAAATATCGCCATCACCCCATCTCACGCGCCAAACGCAGAGGCTACCTGCGGAACGTTTCGGTTGCCCTGGGGAACACTCACCTCCCGGCAGTCGTAGCGGCGCTTGGTAATGCCCTGCAAGGTGATGCTGAGCCCCTCGTGCGGGCGCATGCCGCCTGGGCGCTCGGGCAGATCGGAACTAGCTTAGCCAGGCAGGCGCTTGAAGATGCGGCTGGCAGCGAAATGCATCTACAGGTAAAATTAGAGATACAGTCTGCATTACGCGAAGATTGATTAAAATGTGGAAGCGAGGCATGTCTTGAGACACACCCTGCAGGTGAAGTATTTTGTTGCGGTTATTTTCGGGTTGTTATTTATTGTGAGTGGTTGTGTGTTACGGAGTAGCACTGGGGGCCAAATAATCAAACCTTCCCCGCCCACTCCTTCCGCAGTTTTCTTTTCACCTACCGCTACGCAATACAAGCTAACCTTGCCCCTGATCCTGCACGCCAGGCCGCAGAGCTCCCTTGAAACCAAGCTGACCAGCACGGCTATCTTTACTCCAACTGCCACCCTCATACCCACTCTTGCCCCAACTCTCACACCTACTGCCACCCCGCAGCAAGCTCAGGAAATTACATTGTTGTTCACCGGGGTGATCGTTCCGGCCCGTTGCGTGCAAAGTGCCATCGACTGGCACGACAATGCGGATTATATTTACGACGAGGTCCGTGATGTTATTTCGCGCGCCGACCTGGCCGTGGGTACCTTGAATACCAGCCTTAGCGACCTGTCTACCCACACCGGCTGCATTGTGACTTATGTACTGGTGAGCGATAGCCGCAGTGCGGAGGCGGCCGCCTCCGCCGGTTTCGACGTGATGAGCGTGGCCACCAACCACATCAAAAACTGCAATGGCCCCAGCTGCGGGGACAACTACAACCAGGCGTTTTTCGATACCCTCGACAACCTGCGCGCCAATAACATCCTGCCGGTAGGGGCGGGAAATAATATGACTGATGCCCTGCGGCCCCTGGTGGTGGAGGTGAAGGGCGTGCGCTTCGGTATCGTTTCTCAGGGGATGGTGGAGCCCAACGCTTTCGCCGGTGAAGATAGCCCAGGAATTGCCGAGCTGACCGATGGTAACCTGCAATTGGCCATTGCCGCCGCCAGGCAGGTTTCAGACGTGGTGATTGCCATGCCGCATTGGGGCCCCGAAGACACCTCCGAGCCCAACAGCTACCAGCTTCACTTCGCCCAGGTGGCAGTGGACGCCGGCGCCGACGTGGTGGTGGGCAACCACACCCACGTGGTGCAGGCCATCCAGCAGATCAATGGCATCGACGTGTTCTATGGGCTGGGGAACTTCGTCTTCGACCAGACCTGGGACCTGGCCCACCAGCAGGGGGTGATCCTGCAGCTGCATTTTACCGGCATGCAGTACGCCGGCTACGAGCTGATCCCCACCCACGTGGATGGGGATGGCATGGTGCACATCGCAGAGGGTAATGAGGCCACTAGTATATTGCAGCGCATCCAGCAGGCCAGCGAGGCATTGAAATAAAGCCTGCTTATGGGTAGGGGTACGGCGCAACCCGGGTAGGTTCGGCCTCTGGCGGCGGGTAGTCCGGTGGGGTGGGGGTTGGTGTGGGTGATGGAAACCAGGTTGGTGCGGGATGGGGGAACCAGTCTGTGGTTACACCAGACGCCATCCCCCAGGTCTGCCTTCCCAACCGCACATCGTGATTATTGCTTAGCAGGTTGTTGCCGCTCTGGTCCGTCACCCACAGGCGGCAGATGGCGATTAAAGAATAGTCGCTTTCCTGGTTAATATTGTCCGGTTGTGCTTTTAAAGAATCCATGAGGTCAGGTATGGCGCGGTTGGCGGTCTGTAGATTCCGGGTAGACAGCCTTATTGACAATGTCTGCATGCTTTGATCCGAACCAGCGCCGGTGGTTACTTTTATCTCGTCCACGGTCATACCCTTAAAATCAAGCTGCTGCTCAACCAGGGAAGCGGTTGCCTGGTTATCCAGGTGCTTATTTCCGGGATTGAATTGAGTATAGGCTCGGGAATAAATATGCGGATCTAGACCAATTTTTGACCAGTCAAGGGTTTCCCCTTTCTGGTTGACCAGAATCAGGGTGAAAATGTATAAATTCAATCCAAACTTATGCGCCAATATGGCTTCGCGTTCAGCCAGGAATTCATTCCACCCATCTTCTTCGGTTCTGTGACCCCCCGAAGTTGAGGACTGGAGCGTGATGCCGATCTCGAAGGGTAGCCGGTTGTCGATGGTTATGCTTTTCACCGATATTTCCAATTGGGTAAGGCGTGATTCCAGCTCGGTGATTAAATCCTCCTGGGCTCGAACTTCCATTATGGACAATATTGAAAATCCCAGGACGATTAAAATAGGGAGAATAAGTAGGTACTTTTTTTGGAAAACGTCTGAAAAGTTTCATTGCTCCCTCCCATCCGCAATATCATTTCTGGTTATCTTCTTCATGCTTAATGCATTAGAGAAATATGTGGTAAATATATTTCTAAAATTTCTCCACGTGAATTTTGATAATAATCTGTAGACATTTTTTGTACATAATACGGGATATTTTCTACCCATAATTCCATATTGAAAGGATACCAATTGTTATTATTATCCTGATGTTTTACGTAAATAAACGTAGTGTTTATATCATTCTATGGGTGATGACTTTCCGATAATGTTTGTACCTCGACAGGAGAAGTTACTCGATTTCCCTGACATCTAACAAGATAATTATCAATATATGGCTTGACTGAAAAAACTGTACCTTAAGAATTGAAACACATGCTGAGC
>CAYLPS010000087.1:0-14255 GCA_964385625.1 uncultured Anaerolineaceae bacterium
AATATTTACGTCTGGCACCGTCACCGGATTCTTCGAAGATGGACCAATTGAACCCTCGAGCGGTGAGATATTCGTGGGCAGCTGTTTGCTGCAGCGAGGACCCTGCTCATTCACCCATCCCGAGAACCAGCTGAGCTGGACGCGCTCGAGCAAGAGCAATGTGTTGAAGGAAATGTCGCGTACATCGATCCAACTAAGCGGCATGGCCTGTTTCAACGCTTCCTGGCAGTGTGAGCGGCTTCTGCATGATGTAGAAATGTAGCTCATCGAGGCTGCGCATGATGTTAAACCCCATCCTCTGGTATAGCCGGATGGCACCGGCGTTGGCCTGGTAGACACCCAGCTCGATGCAGGCTGCTTTACCCGAGTAGCATTCAGATAGCATGTTCAGCACGGAAGTACCAATACCCTTTCCTTGAAACTCGGGTTTTAAGATGATTCCGTGCAGGTGGAGGGTGCCATCACGCAGCTCGGTCCAATAAAAGCCTGCCAGCTGGCCGCCCTGGTAGATGGCCTGCACTTCGCCACGCGTGCGGAAAATTTGGGCATACTGCTCCCAGGTCAGCTGCATGATGCGCATGGTATTCTCCCAAAATTCCTGCCCATCCTCCCACATCATTTGCAGAAATTGACCATATTGATCGTCAGTTGGTGCGGCATAGGTGACCATCGATTTAAAATCTCAGTGACATGCAGCTGAGGCCTCCATCCATCTTGCGGGCTTCGCTTACGTCCAGCTCGATGATTTTTCTACCGAGGGTAGATAGCCTGATATGGGTTTGGGGAAAGCCCATTGGCATGATAAGGCACCCATTGATGAAAAGTGTATTGGCAGCGTATTGCTCATCCTTGTCCAGGATTAGGTGCTTAAAGCTGGCAAATCCAGGGTATTCAGCCATGTCTGGCGCCAGGAGCAGCGTGTTGTCGCCCACATAGCTTACACTTGATTTGAGGTGCAGGCCTGCAGCCACGGGAACGGTTTCAGAGGTATGCCCGGCACCGACTAGAAATGAGGCTAACTGAGCGGCGCCATCATGGTTGGTGCGCTCAGATAAACCGATGAAGAAATGATTCTCCACCTGCAGCACGTCACCACCATCCAGGGTGCCGGGAGGCTGGATGTGGAAAACGGGGCGATAATAGGCGATGAAGGGCTGGAGCGAAAGCTCCTCACCACGGCGTGATGGGGCACCAGGGCGGGTGAGAACGGCGATTTTTGGGGTGAGGATGGCCGGGTCCTCGACAAAGTAGGCATCGGTATAAGATGGCTCAGCAGGCAGGACGAGCACGTCCAGGCCAAGGCTAAGTAGTACTTGTCGATAATTACGGTGTTGCTGCTGGATGAGGGTATAGTCTGGCTGTCCAAGGTTTACTGTCGTCAAGCCCTCGGCGAAATTCTCACCGGGAAGGCGGGTAAGAGCGTGAGTGAACATAGCTTAATTGTAAGCCATTGTTACCTATTATGCATCGGGTTGCTCAACGCTTGTAATTGATGCTTCATTTAAATCTAAAATCATCAAAAATCAGGAAGGTAGATAAGCATAGAACTTAAGTTGTGCGCACAGTACCCTCATTTTTCCCTGAAACATTTCGGTCGATAAAAATTGTAGAATGGTTAATTAAAGGTTATAAAATGCCTGGGATTATTTTTGAAAGCGGGTATGAATATTCCTGCAGTTATAATACTGTATGTTCACATTCATTTTTGGGTGGGTTACCTTACGCAATTGGAGGAAATAATTCTAAAAAAATGGAAGAGTCACAGAGGGAGGAAACACAGCCAGTAGAAACTCATGTAGAACGTCATTTTCGCGCCAACGAGACGGTGCGTGATATCGTCATCGGCATGTCGGATGGTTTGACGGTGCCTTTTGCACTGGCAGCGGGCATCTCGGGGGCGGGAGCGGCGACCAGGATCGTGGTGCTTGCCGGACTGGCGGAGATTGCCGCAGGGTCAATTGCCATGGGCCTGGGAGGATACCTGGCAGCACGAACGGATGCTGAGCATTATTATACAGAATTAGGAAGGGAAAATTGGGAAATTGATCATCTGCCTGAGCGGGAAAAAGAAGAAGTGGCAGAGGTATTCCGCGGTTATGGCGTGGAGGAGAAGAATATTACCCCCATTGTGGAAACGATGAGCAAAAAGCGCAAACAGTGGCTGGATTTCATGATGAAATTTGAGCTGGGATTAGAAGACCCCGATCCTAAGAGGGCGCGCACCAGTGCCATAACCATCGGAATGTCGTATATTGTGGGTGGCTTTATCCCACTCAGCCCATATATATTAATTCCCGACCTGTATACCGCACTATATGTATCGGTCATTGTGACGCTGATCGCCCTGTTCGTATTTGGATTTGTAAAGGGGCAGTTCACCGGAACCAGGGCGCTGCGCTCGGGGCTTCAAACCGTGCTGGTGGGTGGTTTAGCCGCGGGAGTGGCGTTTTTACTTGCCAGGTTGATTGGATAAGAGGTATGATGATTGAGTTAAAATATAAGAGCTTGGCGAGGAGGAATGCATGGCGGAACCTGAGGTGAAAATCAAGCGGATTGCCATTTCAACCGGGGGAGGTGATGCCCCTGGTTTGAATGCAGTCATCCGCGCGGCTGTTTTATCAGCTATCAACCGGGGATGGGAAGCGTACGGGATACGTGATGGCTATAACGGCCTGATGATGCCCGAGCAATATATTGAAGGTGGATTGATTCGCCTGACCCGCGATCGGGTGCGAGGGATCACCCACCTGGGCGGCACAATCATTGGCACCACCAACCGTGGCAACCCGCTGAGGTACCCGATCAAAGGACCGGATGACACGATCATCGAGATAGATCGCTCAGATGAGCTGATCCGTGCCTTCAGGCTGCACCAAATCGATGCGCTCATCTCAGTGGGTGGGGATGGATCGATGATGATCGCCAATGAGCTGTCGAAGAAAGGCTTGTGGGTGGTGGGTGTGCCGAAGACCATCGATAATGACCTGGACAAGACAGTGATCACCTTTGGTTTTGATACCGCCTGTGGATTCACTGTTGAATGCCTGGACCGGCTACATACCACAGCGGCTTCTCATAATCGCATCATCGTGATGGAAGTGATGGGACGTTACGCCGGCTGGATCGCCCTGGAAAGTGGCGTGGCCGGCTCAGCGGATGTGATCTTGATCCCTGAAATCCCCTATGATCTCGAAAAGGTTGCCCAAAAAATCCGCGACCGCGAAGACCGCGGCAGCCTGTTTTCGATCGTGATCGTGGCTGAGGGAGCAAAACCCCTCGGTGGAGAGGTGTCGGTAATCAGCAAGGAAACTGGAAGGGCTGAACGCCTGGGTGGGGTCGGCGAGAAAGTGGCGGATGAATTACAGGCGCTCACCGGCAAGGAAACCCGGCTGGTGGTATTGGGCCACCTGCTGCGGGGCGGCACCCCCACCAGGTTTGACCGCTTGATTGCTCAGCGATTTGGCGCAGCTGCAGTTCGGGCGATCGCTGAAGGGCAGCGGGGCATCATGGTGGCCCTTGACCCTCCCACGGTAAAGTATGTTCCACTTGAATCAGCCACCAAGCGAATGAAGACTGTCCCCTTGAATTCAGATACCATGATGACCGCCCGAGAAATAGGCATTTGTTTTGGGGATTAGTACAGGATTTCAACCTGCTCCATAGTAGTAATCAATCTATTTCATTGGGCAGCTGGTATAGCTCAACCAGCACTCCTTGCGTGCTCTTGGGGTGTATGAAGGCATACAGCTTACCGTTTTCACCAAGCCTGGGTTGGTCGTTAATAAGCTGAACACCCATGGCTCTCAGCTGAGCGATCGTGCCTTTCAGATCGTTTACTTCGAGGCATAAATGGTGCAGCCCGGGACCGTGCTTTTGGAGGAAGCGGGACAATCCGGAATCAAGCGTAATGGGCTGCAGCAGCTCAATCTCGCTGCCTGCCAAAGGCAGGAACGCAACGCGGGCATTCTCCTGGGGAACCTCAGCCACACTGGCGGGCTCGATACCCAGCTGGTCGTGCCAAAAAACGAGAGCCTTGTCGATATCTTCGACGAGGATGGCAATATGGTGGATACGCTTGATCTCTGTCATAAGGCTCCTTTATGAAAGATAAAGCCAGCTTATATCCAGGCTGGCGGGTGATACTCGCCAAACACCTGGCGGAGGACCCCACAAATTTCACCCAGAGTGATGTCATTCTCCACGCATTCTACGAACAATGGCATCAGATTCTCATGATTCTCAGCTGCCTTCTCCAGCTGGCTGAGCAGCTGGCTCACCCTGGCAGAATCACGCCTGGCGCGTAATTCACGAAGGTTATTGCGCTGTGAGTCTTCAATGGCAGGATCGACCTTCAGCCGCTCGAGTGATAGGATTTCATCACTCTGAAAAGCATTCACTCCCACCACCAGGTGCTCGCCTTTTTCGATTGCTAATTGGGTCTGGTAAGCAGCTTCCTGGATCTCACCCTGGATATAGCCCTGTTCAATGGCTTTTAATGCGCCACCCAGCTCGTCGATCTTCTGAATGTACTCCATGGCGCGGCGCTCAATTTCATCGGTGAGGTACTCAACCAGGTATGAACCTGCCAGTGGATCGATGGTGTCGGCTACGCCCGACTCGTGGGCGATGATCTGCTGGGTGCGCAGGGCAAGGCGGACTGATTTTTCAGTGGGCAGCCACAGGGCTTCGTCCATGCTATTGGTGTGCAGCGATTGGGTACCGCCCAATACGGCAGCTAATGCCTGCAGTGCTACACGCACCACGTTATTCTCGGGTTGCTGGGCAGTGAGGGTTGAGCCGCCAGTTTGGGTGTGGAAACGCAGCATCATAGAGTTTGCCTGGCGTGCGCTAAAACGCTCACGCATCAGGCGTGCCCATATACGGCGGGCAGCGCGAAATTTGGCCACCTCTTCCAGGAAATTGTTATGGGCGTTGAAGAAGAAGGAAAGTTGCCCGGCGAACTCATCCACGTCCAAGCCGGCAGCGATGGCTGCCTGAACATAAGCGATGGCGTTGGCCAGTGTGAAAGCTACTTCCTGGACGGCGGTTGAACCGGCTTCGCGGATATGATAGCCTGAAATGCTGATGGTGTTCCAGTGGGGAAGCTCCTGGCGGCAGTATTGGAAGACATCGGTGATCAGGCGCATGGAGGGGCCAGGAGGGAATATATACGTGCCGCGGGCAATGTATTCTTTCAGGATGTCATTTTGGATGGTGCCACGCAGCGATTGATTATCCACACCCTGGCGCCTGGCAACGGCAATGTACATTGCCAGCAGGATGGCAGCTGGGGCATTGATGGTCATGCTGGTGGATACTTTGCCCAGCGGAATCTGATCGAACAGGGTTTCCATGTCCTTGATAGAAGAAATGGAGACCCCCACCTTGCCCACTTCCCCATGAGCGATGGGGTCGTCGGCATCATATCCGATCTGGGTGGGCAGATCGAAAGCCACGCTCAGCCCGGTCTGGCCTTGCTCGAGCAGGAAGCGGTAACGGTGATTAGATTCTTCAGAGGTGGCGTAGCCGGCATATTGGCGCATGGTCCAAAGCCGCCCGCGGTACATGGTGGGCTGAACCCCGCGCGTGAAGGGATACTCCCCCGGAAAACCGAGCTGGTCCATATAATCGGGATCGGAAACGGAGGGTGTCAGGAATGGTGGCAGTGGAATTCCAGAAGGGGTCTCAAAGGCTGACTTTCGCTCTTGCGTATGCCGCCCTTGCGCGCCAAGCGTGTGTTCTTGCCAGCGTTTCTTCTCGTCGTGCAAATTCATAAATGCCTCCCAATGCAGAGCCGGAGCATGATGAGATCAATGCATTAATCTGTAAAAGTATACCTTATGTTTCTGCTCGCAGGCTTGCATACCAGGGTTTTCCCATATTAGCGGATGTGGTAAACTCACCGGGATGAAAATATTGGCGGTCGATATTGGCACAGGCACGCAGGATATTTACTTATATAACTCCAACCTGGACCTGGAGAACAACTTAAAGCTGGTGGTGCCCAGTCCCACCATGATGGTGCGTGAAAAAATCAGGCAGGCCACCCGGCAAGGTGATGCCATCCTCCTGTCAGGTGTGACCATGGGAGGCGGGCCTAGCACGTGGGCGACGGAGGCGCACCTTCGAGCAGGGTTGAAGGTATATGCCACACCGGAAGCCGCACGCACATTTGATGACGATCTGGCTGCGGTAAAGCAAATGGGAATCGAGATTGTGAGTGGTGACGAAGCTGAACGATTGCCAGGGGCAGTCAGGCGCTTGCGTTTCCGTGATTTTAATTTCCCGGCGATTTATCAAACCTTCGCTACATTTGGCGTGGATCTGGACAGGCTTGATGCTGTAACCGTGGGGGTATTCGATCATGGAAATGCGCCCGCAGGAATATCGGACCGGGCATTCCGTTTCGATTACCTGGACGAGCGCATCCGGCTGCAAAACCGGTTGAGCGCATTTGCCTATCGCTCGGACGAAGTTCCTGGAATTATGACCCGCTTGCAAGCGGTGGTTGATTCGGCGCAGGAGCTTGATTCTCCACTGGTGGTAATGGATACTGCACCTGCCGCAGTGTTAGGTGCCATGCTGGACCGAAAAGTTGCAGCTAGGGAGCGCGTTTTGATCGCTAATGTGGGGAATTTCCATACCCTGGCATTCAGGATGGGTCGCAAGGGGATCGAGGGGCTATTTGAGCACCATACCGGGTTGGTGAATGCGAATAAATTAAACAATTTACTCCTCAGGCTGGCCAGGGGCACCATCCAGCGGGAAGAAGTATTCAACGACCAGGGACATGGAGCCTTGATGTATGACACATCCCCTCTACAACTTGGCGACGGGGATTTTGACGTAGTAATCACCGGACCGAGAAGGAGTATTTTCTCAAATAATCAGGGAGATAAAGACGATCAGTTCATGCGGGCGTATTTCCCGGCACCTTTTGGTGACATGATGATTACCGGGTGTTTCGGTTTGCTGGCAGCCACCGCCGATGTACTGCCGGAGCTGGCAGAAGCTGTCAGGGCATCGCTTTACAGCGACGAAATTAAAGCTGCAGCACCCTGGGACGCGGATAAAACCGAGCATCCAGGCTCAATAATGAAGTGAGGTACATGAGAATAAAGCTGCACCGGGTTGCCCGCTTTCAACCAGCCAGGCAGGTTTCAAGCCCGTGTATCCAATTATGTGCCATTTGGAGCGTTGATCAATCCACCCCCACCATCACGTTGGAGGCTTTTATAATCGCGTAGGCATCTTTTCCTTCAACCAGGCTGAGCTTCTCGGCTGAGGTATTGGTAATAATGGATACAACGTGGGTGCCACCTGGAAGCTCAATGGTGATTTCAGAATTTACAGCGCCGCGAACTACTTTTACCACTTTACC
This sequence comes from uncultured Anaerolineaceae bacterium, assembly GCA_964385625.1. Classification (GTDB taxonomy): domain Bacteria; phylum Chloroflexota; class Anaerolineae; order Anaerolineales; family UBA4823; genus FEB-25. Next base: position 7,382 of record CAYLPS010000087.1, read on the forward strand.
TTTTAGGATATTTCTCGCACTGATTTTCATTTTTCCTCCGCTTATCTTCTCCTGCAAGAATTAGATAATCTCACTCTTACCGCATCATAGATATGATCATTTCCTGTGCACCAACCATGGACATGCTCCTTGAAAAGTTACCAAGCACGATAAGTTTAATGTTTGGATATCAGTCTGTCAATATTGGATGCGTTAATGTAACAAATCTATTCTCAACCGGTGGAAGTTTGAGCGATGATAGAAATAATGAGCCTGTGGTGCAGGTAAAAAAACCAGAGCTGGGATCCAGCTCTGGTTGCTCACTGCAATAAACTGTCTGATCAATATGATGGAGGCAGCGGCTCTTCGGGATTTGAGGGAGGAGTAGGTGGCTCAGGTTCTGTGGGCTGAGTAGTTTGCTCAGGTGGCGTAGGAGGAACGGGTAGTGTAGGTTCTTCCGCTGGTTCAGGAGTTGACGGTGCGGGCGGAGCCGGTGGCGCAGGCGCAGTGGGTTTTGTAGGGTAAGTTCCAACTGGCCTGCGTAGCAGGAAATAGGCAGCAAGGATGGTGATCACTAGCAGGAAAAATCCCAGGCAGACGCCAATTGTTCCCAAGGTGTTAGCCAACAAGGGTGAATTACCAAGGGGCTGGGCATTAAAACCATAGAAAACAATAAAATCGAGCAGCCCCAGGCATAAAAAAGCCAATCCTGGGAAACCGAGTAAAAGTATTGCCACAATGGTAAGGATTACGGCAAGGGTACGGTCACGCATGATTACCTCCTTTATCGATCATGGACTTCAGATAGCCCAAGTATATAGTAACAGTAGAAAGCATGCAAGTGCATCGTGATTTATGCTCTCCGCGGCGAATTTTGTGGAATTTATTGGCGTAATTTCGCACCCAGCTCCTGTTCCAGGCGGCGGATGATCCGCTGCCGTATCTGGGCCACATCATGGTCGGTGAAAGTCTTATCGGTAGGCTGATAGGTGAGGGAATAGGCCAGGCTTTTCTTCCCTTTGCCGATCTGATCTCCGCGATAGATATCAAACAAGGTAATTTTGGCAACCATGCGCCCCCCACCTGATTTTATAACTTCAGCAACGCGCCCGGCAGGAATACCTTCATCTACAACCAGGGCTATATCCTCGAGCACCGGTGGAAAAGCCGGCACAGGTTGCATCTCGTAGCGTTCCGGTATCAGGCTGACCAGTAGATCCAGGTCAAGATCGGCAGCCATCACCGGGTTGGCTGAAAAATCATATTGTTCATGCACCTGTGGGTGCAGCTCGCCAAACACTCCAACCTGATGATCGCCTACCAGCAGGCGGGCACATTTACCGGGATGGAAAGTGGGGTGATTGATGGGTTCGACCCGGAAGGCAATGTGGAGCCCGTCAAATAACAAGGCGATGATACCTTTAAGATCATAGAAATCCATCGCTTCACTGGAAGAGCCCTGCCATCCAGCTGCCAGCCGTGGCCCGGTGAGGCCTATCGCCAGGCGGTGGAATTCGTCAGGATGGTCGCCTGTTTCAGAACTTAAAAAGATTGGACCGATTTCGAAGAGCGCCATGCGCGGGCGTATGTGCGAGTTGTGCTCTATGGCTTCAAGGACGCTATTCAACACGCTGTGGCGCATAACCACTTTATCGGAAGAGATGGGATTGATAATGCGCAGGTAAGGTTTATCATCGGCTAGCGTCCCGGGTGCCAGCCGGCGAGCTTCACGCTCTGGTGTAGTCTGGCGCTGGCTGATGACTTCCTGCAAACCGAGGATAACCAGCAAATCCACCACCAGCTGCTCTCCTTCGAGAGTGGGATTGCTGCGCTGAGGTGGCAGCTCTGACTTCAGGCGTGTATCCGGAATTCGATCGTATCCATAGACCCGGGCAATTTCTTCTAACAGGTCTGCCTTGCCAACCACGCCCTCGCCAATGTCCAAGCGATGGTCTGGGGTTGTGGCGCGTACCACCACCTGGGAGGCTGCGCCAGAAACCAGCTGGCATTGAAAATCGAGCCTTTGCAGGATATCCATGATTTCCTTCGCACTCAGCTGAATACCCAGGTTACGCCTGACGTCATCAGGAGAAAGCTCGACAACCGGGTCAGTCGGCGGCAGGGGATAATTGTCGACCAGACCCTGGTAAATCATCCCGCCAGCCAGTTGGTGCATCAATTTTAAGCCCCGCCGCACACCTCGCTCAGCCATAGCCGGGTGCACGCCGCGAGAAAAGCGAAATGCTGCCTCTGACTGCAACTTTTGAGCGCTGATCGTCTTACGGATGTTGATATTATTCCAGGCTGCTCCTTCAAGCAGGATGGAGGCAGTGCTCTTCGAGCGATGGTTAGAGCCGGATGCAGGTGCTCCATCGGGTAAAGAATCCTGCGCTGCTGAAGCATCAAAAACTTCTGATTCCGCGCCCCCCATCACGCCGGCAATAGAGAGCGAGCCTGAAGTATCACACACCAGCACCGTATAGGGGTCAAGCAGGCGGTCGATGCTATCCAGGGTGGTGAGGCGCTCACCCGGATGAGCGGTGCGTGTGATAATGGTGGGCGCTTTTCCGGCGGCGCGTTGCACCAGCACATCGTAATCGAAGGCATGCAGCGGCTCGCCCACTTCCAGCATCACATAGTTGGTCACATCGACGATGTTGCTGATGGGGCGCATGCCTGCCAATTTGAGGCGAAGCTGCATCCAATAGGGGCTGGGGCGTATGGTGACACCCTGGATCAGGCCGAGGACAAAGCGAGGGTTTAGACTGGGGTCGGTGATTTCTATTGAAGCCTTTCCTGCTATGGTGGGGCCATCTTCTCGAAGCTGGTAAAAATCAGCCGGGATACGCAGCGGGACATCGGTGAGTGCGGCAACCTCACGGGCCACTCCCAGGATGCTGGCAGCCCGGGCGATATTCGGAAGAATCTTGATGTCGAATACCGCATCACCGATGTAATCAGCCAGGGGGATGCCTACAGGAGCATCATCGTCGAAGATGATCACACCTTCGTGGTCATCCGAAATGCCCAGCTCTTTTTCTGAGCAGATCATCGAATAAGATTCGATGCCGCGGATTTTGGTCGGCTTGAGCGTGGTGAGCACCTGACCGGACTGGTGGCCATCATAGATATGCGCACCCTGGCGGGCATAAGCCACTCTTAGAGGTGTTGGCAGCGATCCCTTCCCTTTATAGGGATATAAATTTGGGGCACCGGTGAGCACGATGTGCTCACGCTCGCCATCGTACAGCTTGCACAATACAAGCCGATCGGCATTGGGGTGGGGCATCACCTCTAATACCGATGCGGTGACGATTTTATCGGGTTCCCAGGCCAGGCCGGTGATATTGGTACCCAGGTTTTCCCCAACGGGCTGAGCTTCATCGCCCCCCACCTTGGGAAGCGGTAATCCAATATAGCGTAGCTCTTCCACCTCCAGGCCTGCCAGGGTCAGCTGGTAAGCCAGGCGTGGAATGGGGATGGTCACGTCGACAAAATCTTTCAACCAGGATATGGGGACTTTCATAAAAACCTCCTAAAATTGTTCCAGAAACCGCATGTCATTGGCCCAGAAATAACGGATATCTTCGATGCGGTGCCTCAGCATCATGATGCGCTCGGTGCCCAGGCCAGCAGCAAAGCCGGAATGTTTTCGGGGATCATAGCCGCCATTCTGCAGCACAACAGGATGGACCATACCGCAACCGCCAATCTCAAGCCAGCCGCTTCCAGCACAAACCGGGCAACCTTTCCCGCCACAGATCAGGCACTCAAAATCAAACTCGGCGCTCGGCTCGGTAAAGGGGAAGTAGGATGCCCTGAAGCGGGTGTGTATATGAGAACCAAACAAGCGGTGCGCCAGGTCACCCAGAGTGCCCTTCAAGTCACCCAGGGTGATATTTTCTCCCACTGCAAGCACTTCGATCTGGTAGAACTGAGTCTCGTGTCGAGTGGTCACCTGCTCGTAGCGATAACACATCCCAGGCAGGATGGCCCGAATGGGTTCGGGGGAATACTGGCGCATCACGTGGATTTGTCCCGGTGAAGTGTGTGGCCGCAGGGAGGTATTGGGCATGTTGGTGTAGTATGTGTCCAACATATCGCGGGCTGGGTGATGAGGGGGCATGTTGAGCAGGTCGAAATTAAACTCGTCGGTTTCGACTTCCGGCGAGCGGTAGACCTGGAAGCCCATGTCAGCAAAAGCACGCACCACGCGGCGCATAGAAAGTGTGGCCGGGTGAAGCCTTCCTATGGGGAATTCCCGTCCAGGCAGGGTGACATCAAGGCGCTGAGCTTGCAAGGAATGTTGCAAAGCTGATTTCCTGATGGCATCGAACTTAACATCATAGGCTGCATCCAATGTGCGTTTAATTTCGTTGGCGCGCCTACCAAGGATAGGGCGTTCCTCTTTCGAGAGTTTACCAAGTTGCTCGAACACCTGCATGAGAGGTGCTGAACGGCCCAGGTGGGCTATCCTCCAGGCTTCCAGGCTGGTTTCATCGCTTACAGCCTCCAATTCTTTGACGGCACGCAGCTTCATATCATCCATATCTTCTAACATGGTCACCTCCGATTAAATCTGGTTACCGGCGCTGGCTTTTAACCATATTTGCCAGGCAGTAAATAAAAACTCCCGCCCCGATAAGGGACGGGAGGCGTTTCCCGTGGTACCACCCTTTTTGGTCGCAGAGCGACCCGCTTATTCCGACGGCACTGAGGCGATCGGTTCCCTGGATAACGCTCGGGGTGCGTTCCGCGCTACTAGTGAGAAGCACATTCACACGGAAGGCTCCGGAGGGAACTTCACTGGATTTATACCCGGTGGGGTCTCAGTCTGCGCCCCATGCCTCCCTGTTGGCTTAGGTCCAGCTACTTTCCTCGTTCAACGCCTTTCAACTTATTTCCCCTAATTATCGACAATTGCTCCTTTCTGTCAAGACTTAACTTATAGCCAAAACTATTGTAAAATAAATAATTCTCTGCAAATTATCATGGGAGTCAGCAGCATAGATGCTAACCAAAGGTGATGATGGATTTATGGGTATAATCAATCCAATGAGCCTGCGCCAACTTGTAGTTATCATTACCGGTATCTGCTTGTTTCCCTTTCTGGTTTCTGCATGCAACAAGAGCAGCCCTGTTTCCACCGGCTACCCATCAGAGACGGTGGCAATTGCCTCTTCAACTTACACGATCGAGCCCACCAGGACGGTTGTGCCCTCCACTGCGACGCCTGTGCCAATGGCAGCCATTGTGAATGGTGCAGGGATTACCCTGACCGAGTTCCAGGCGGAAGCTGCCAGGTATGAAGCCTCCTCCACGATAACTGGCACGATTCTGGCATCCGATACGAATACCATTGTGTTGAACGAGTTGATCGACCAGACTCTTATGGCGCAAGCTGCCGCTGAGGATGGTTATACCGTGGATGATACGCTTATAAAAACCCGAATTGAAGCCCTGGAAACTAAGCTTGGCGGGAGCGAAGCATTGAAAGCATGGCAGAGTGACCATGGGTATTCCAGCGAGGCTTTTTCTTCAGCGTTAGAAAGAGCAATTGCAGCCGCCTGGATGAGGGATCAAATCATCACCGCAGTGCCTGAAACTGCAGAACAGGTGCACATCCTGCAGATCCTGCTGCTAACCCAACAGGAGGCAGACCAGGCTTATGCCTCGCTGGAATCGGGAACAGACTTCCTGGATTTAGCTGCTAAATATGATCCCCTTACGAATGGTGATTTGGGATGGTTCCCACGCGGTTACCTGAGCGATGCGGCAATCGAGGAGGCCGCTTTCCAGTTGCACGACGGAGAATATAGTGCTGTGATCCACACACCAGTCGGATATCACATCCTTTATCTACTGGAGCGGGATAGCCAGCACCCTCTGCAGCCCGATGCCAGAAGGGCATTGCAGGTGAAGGCGCTACAGGATTGGATCAGCCAACGAAGGGAGAATAGCCAGATTCAAGTCCTGGTGCCATAGCGGATCGTTGGGAAAATGAAGCATGGACACGTATGACATATCCGAAATAAAGGAACCACCCAGCCGTAAAAACACTGGCAACATGGTGTGGAACATCCTGACTATCCTGTCGCTGGTCTCGATCTGCTGCGTGGTTTCCGCGGTCACCATTATTTTCGTTAACCCCAACAGCAGCCTCAATCCATTTCCACCACCCACAGTGAACCCGGCGTCGTGGACACCAACACCCACGGTCACACTACGTTTCACCATCGTGCCTTCGTGGACACCCACTTCCAGCCCCATGCCGCCCACAGAGACCCCCACGCTGGTCCCAACCTATACTCCTGAACCCACTGCTGGCATGGTAGTAGTCCCTTCGTCCACACAAGAGCCATCCAATAAACCGGCAGGGTTGTATGCTTTTAAGCTGCAGGAAGGTAGCCCGGCAGCCATTGCAGGAGATGATTTTCACCAAAATGCTGATTGCAACTGGTCAGGTGTGGCGGGGCAGGCGACGAGCCTGAATGGTGAAGCGCTCAGGGGGCTGTTCGTTGAGCTGGGAGGCTCGGTGCCTGGTATGGATGCGGTGGAAAAACTCGCCATGACCGGGCTGGCACCTCAATATGGCCAGGGAGGTTTTGAAATTACCCTGGCAGATAAGCCGTTTGCTTCTGCAGATAGTTTATGGATCCAATTATTGGATCAACAAAACCTGCCGCTTTCAGACCGGATCTATTTCAATACCTTTGATGATTGCGAGAAGAACCTGGTGATTATTTATTTCTGCCAGGTACACTAAAAAAAGAAAAAACACCCCTATCAAGCTGCCCGGAATGGTGTGGCAGCCTTATTTTTCACCCCACAGCTCCTTCATGTACATCGCATCGTCCTCCATTACGGGGCTTTCGCACAAGATGCGCCCGCGACA
>CAYLPS010000088.1:0-14238 GCA_964385625.1 uncultured Anaerolineaceae bacterium
GGGTTTGCGTGGGGGTTTGGGTGGGGGTGGGGGTGAGGGTGGCGGTGGAGGGGGCGGTGGAGGTGGGGCTGGGGGTTTGAGCCAGCAGGGAAGCCTGGTATTTATTGCGTCCCACCGAAACCAGAATCGCCACGACAATGATGCCCAACACAACCGCGCCAGCGCGCACACCCAACAGCTTGAGGCGGTATTGCTGCAGCTTGTGTTTGAGCTCCTTCACCCCGGGGTCCACGGGGAAGCGCCTGGTCACCTCGGCGCCCAGGCGCGAAGCTTCGGCCGGCCAGGTGGGATTTTTCTCGTAAGCCTGCGAGGCGGCTTTCAGGTCATTGTCGTATTTCTGGTACAGGCGCTGCTGGCGCTCGATCTCACCCTGCAGGCGGTCGAGGCTGTCGTCCACGCCTTCCAGGTTGCGGATCTGCCCCAGGCTCTGACGAGCCTGCTTGTTGAGGTACAGGCCTTCCTCGAGGGTGGTGGCGTGCTCGGCCTGGTTCATCAGCGAGCGGGTTTGCTCCTTGAGCGGCTCGACCACGCGGGGAGTGATGGCCTTGAAGCGCTCCACCAGGCGCTCGAAAGCCGGGTTGTCGCCATATTCGACCACCAGGGCATCCAGGCTGGCCTTGGCCTGCGAGGCGGCCTGCGGCTCGAGCTCGGCCTGGTTCAGGTTCTCGTAGATGGTGCGCAGGCTGTCTTTCACCTTGCGCAAGCTTTGGGCGCGCTCGGTATATTTGGGCATGCCGGTGGCACCCACGGCAGCCTGCACGCGGTCGATGGCATCGTCGATGTTGCCCTGGCGGAACAGCTCCATGCCTTCTTCGAAAGCCTTTTCGGCGTCGATGTTCTCTTGCAGCTTCTGGGCAAATTCCTGGCCTTCCTGCCAGCGCTGGATGCCCAACTCGTGCAGGGCATTCTGTGCTGTTTCCAGCAACGCCAGGGCATCGGCAAAGCGCCCCACGCGGGCGGCAGACTGGGCCTTGCCGTAGGCAGAAGCGGCGTCGGATGGCAGGGCTACCACCGGGATGTAGCCGGTACGCAGGTAATTCTCGGCCTCGGTGCGGTGCTGGCGGGCGCGCTCCCAGTTGGGCTCCACCTGCAGGATGCGGTCGAAAATCTGCACGGCCTCGGCATAGCGCCCGCTGTAGAACAGCTTCTCGGCCATTTCCATCTGCGATTCGGCGGCCGGGTTGTGCTGGCGCTCGGGCTCGGGGCGGGTAGCAGCCGGCTGGCTGCCGGAGTTTGGCGAGGCAGCCGGCGACTGCTCTGGGCTGTTGGCCTGGTTGCCAGCGGCTGCGGCCTCATTTTCCTGTTCGTGGATGCGGCTGAGCAAGGCCTTGCGGTAGGATTGCAGCGAAGCGCGCTGCGCGGTGGACAAATCTTGATAATCAGGCGAGCTTACCAGCTCTTCGATATCCAGCAACAGGTGGCGCAGGTCCACCAATCCGGCGGAAGGGTTGTTTTGCAGCTCCTGGTACTGATTTTCAATGGAGGCAAATATATTTACAGGATTCTGATCGCTCATAAGGGATTGTGAGTTGGTAAACCTAATTTGTGGCAGGAAGCTGCTGGAAGATATCCAGCATGTCCTTACGGATGTCGTGAAGCTGAGCATAGCCTTGATTCAAGACCTGTTCCAGGATGAAGCGCAGCTGGTTGGGCAGGCGCTCATCGTCATAAGTCCAGCTCACAGGGTAATGGGAGGAAGCCTCTTCGATGTCCTCCGCACGGTTGGAACCCAACGGCAGGCTGCCCGGGGCAGGTCGCCCGGTGAAGATGTGGTGCAACCCGCGGGCGGCAAATTGCACCAGGTCGAACTGCCGGTCGGCATCTGACAGTCCCTGGGGGTGGCGCTTGGCGATGTTCCAATCGATCATGGTCACGCCGTGGGAAAGGGGGTCCCAATAATAATGGAGAATCTTGTGATCACGATACACGATATTCCTGTCGTGGGCATACTGCAAGAGCTCGCACAGCTGCAGGGCCAGCAGCAGGCTATGTCGCAAGGGCAAGAACCAGCCGTGAGTGTAACTGGCATCGCAATAATGCAGTAAATTATACTCCGCGTTGCGCCGAACCAGCGCCAGGTAGGGAAGCCAGCCCACCGAAAGCTGCCGATCCATGGAGGCCAGGAAGTTCTGGGCCTGCTCCACGCCGTAATGGATCACCTGCCCGGAGAGCGGGGCTGCCGAAGCCTGGCTTCCATCGCCGGGCAGCGCCAGGCCCTCGTCGAGGCGGATAAAGCCGCACTCTACCAGGGGGGTGATGCCAGGCACATCGCGCAGCAGGGTGAGGATGTGCACCTCTTCGATGAACAAGGGAAGGGCGTAGGCTTGCTGGTCGGGCCGCATGATCTTGAAGGCCAACGAGGTGGACTTGCCAGCCGGACCGGGCAGGTTCCCGGCGAAGACGCGGGCAGAAGAGCCGCGCGCCTCGGGCGCCCAGGCATCCAGCGGCTCTGCCAGGGTCATGGCTTGCTGGGGGCCAAACCTGCCCTCCACCACGCCCAGCGGGAAAGCATCTGTGAAGGGTGCCAGATTGTCCCTCTCCAGGGTGAGGGGGCGGGTGCGAGGCAGCGAGATGAGCTCGCGCGACTGGTATTCCTTCAGCCAGGGCAACTCGTGCATGATCTCGGGGAACTCGATCAGCAGGTCAACCGAGTGGGTGCCCTTGCGTAAGCGCTTGAGGGCTTCGAGGATATGGTCCAGCCAGCCGGCAGGGCCAACCTGGTTGCGCAGGGTGCGCCCGGCCAGCTCTATGGATGTAAGGTAGTCGTAGTATGGCTCATCCTGGGTTGCACCCCGCTTCAGCGAGACCAGCCAGTCGGAGGCGGTGGCGAGCGCTTTCCAGGCGCTGAACAGTCGGGCGCGGTCAGGGTCCCACAACAACACCATGCGCAGGCTGCGGCGGGCAAGCTCAAAATCCCTCTGCTCCCAGGCTTTCAGCACCAGGTCAACCTGAGCTCTGGGCTGAGATAGGGCGCGGTCCAGCTGCTGGCGTGCGCCGGGCACGAGCGCTTCGAGCGGCGGGATGAGCGCATCCACGAACGAATAGGTGATATCACTACCCGGCGGGCCGGGCTCAACCTCACTCCATTTGTCGATGACCTCCTGGCGGAAGGTGGCTGCCAGCTGCTCAGCTGATTGCGAGTTTAAGCCGTTGCCATTCTGTGGCTGGACATCATTCTCACCCGGGCTATCGCGCAGGTGCTGATCTCCAAGGTGGGTAACCTCGGCGCGCAGGGTGTAGTACAGGCGGGCGAGCAGCGTGCGGGGAGGCAGGCTATCCGGCTCGAGCCCCAAGGCCAGGATACGGACCTGCTGGCTGATTTTTTCCCACCAGGCGGGGCGGGGTGCCTCACCCAACTGGACGAACAGCTCCCACAGGGCAGCGGCCCAATCGTCGGCTACCCCGGCAGACAGGGCATTCGAAAAGGCGGACAGCTCCCCGGCATGGCTGGCCTGGCTGGCCAGGGTGGCGAGCTGCGCCAAAAGCTGCCATTTCTCGGCAGAAGTGGAATGCAGCCGGGCAGCCTGGGCGCAAACGGATTGAAAACCCTCCCAGCGTGAAGCGCTGACCATCTGGAAGGCAGCTTTTGAGAGGAAGTTGAGGGCACCAAAATGGTCGGGCAGCTCGCCGTGCTCCGCCAGCTGACGCTGTAGCTGCTGGTACTGCGTGAGATGTTCCAGGCCCAGCCTGGTGAGAGAATACAGCTCGGCTTCCTGCTGGCGCAGGTCTTGCAGGCGGGCGAAATCGGCTTCATTGCGGGCTTTCAGGGTTGCCTTGAGCGGCGGGATGCACTGCTCATAGACGCCTTCTCCGGGGAGGTCTGCAGGCCAATCCAGCCGGGCATGCAACTCAGCGTTAGCCTCGGAGACAAAATTGCCCATCTCCTGGCAGAACTGGCGGAAATCGTCGGCGGCGGAATAGCGGCGGTCTTTGGTGATGCCATCGGCCTCGAGCAGCTGGCTGTTGCCCCAGTCGATGGCAGTGAGGCAGGTGCGGGCGGGGTCCCAGTACAGGTGCTCGGGTTTAACATCGTTCCAGATCAGCCCGGGATGGGTGCCCTGAGCGGTGCGGATGGGGCTGTGGTGGATGGTTTCTAGCAGGTCGAGAACGCCCAGCAAGACGCGCACCAGCAATGGGTCAGGAAAAACCGCCAGGTGCGACCATTGGTCGAGCAGGGAGGAGATACCAGGCTCGGCGGATACATCGGGCTGGCTGGCGGCGCCGAAACGGATGAACTGACTGAGCTGCTTCAGGTCGATGCCGCGAGCCTGGGAGATGATGATGAAGGTTTGGGCGCCCTGCTCAAGCTGGGTGCGGTTCTGGTCTACCAGGGCAGGGATGCTGAGCTGCAAGGCGTGGCGGGGAAAAGCCAGGTGGGTAAGCCCGCGCAGGATGCTGCCCTCGTTGTTTATCTGGCTGGCCTGGCGCAGGGTGTCGCTGAAGAAGGCTCCCCGGCGGGGGCGCTTGAGGATGGCGGGGTGCTGGTCGAGGATCGATGTGACCAGGTAGACCTCACCGGCATCCCCCTCCCCTAATTTTTTGACCAGGTTCCAGCTTTGTTTTTGCCCCTGGAGGGCTTCATTTGTTTCTGTGAGCATTATCCTTCATCTCGTGAGAGGATGAACAGGCAGGCGCGTTGAATTATACACGTTCCTCGCTTTGGTATGTAACGAAGTAACCAGGAAATAAGTTCCGCGAAGATGGTGGATGGCTGACTGCCGCAAGGAACAATTTATCGATGCAGGTGGCCTCTCCCTTCGCTCGTTCCCCGCAAAACAGGGGGATGACGCTATAAAGAGCAACGGGGGCAGGCGCAATGACAAATAAAGGGAGGGTTTGCAGGCTTCGCTCGCTCCCTCGCGAACCAACGGGATGACGCTAAAAAGAGTAAAGGGGGCAGGCGCATTGACATGAGAAGGTCGGATAGCTTCAGTCGCACTGAACGCTCCTTCGCAATGACATGAGGAGGAGACTGTAGGGGAGGATCTGAGACCCTCCCCTACAGGATAAATTTGACGAAGAGTGATCGTGTCGCTGCCCTACTGTTGGAGGTATTCCTGGAGGCGCCTGGCAGCCTGGCGAACCACGGGGCGGGCGGAGGTGGCATGCTGAGAGGCAATTGCGGCCAGTTCGGGGCGGTGCTCGGGAAGCAGGCGTGACACGTGCACCAGCCCCTGCAAGGCGTGGGCGGCTTGTTTGCCGTCCCACAAGGCCAGACTTTCCTTCAGGTAGGGGTAGGCGCAACGGGCGGCTTGCGGGCTTGTGGAAGCGTAATTGGCCAGGGCATCCACGGCATAATCGCGCACGATCACGCTCTTATCATAACGTATCAGCCCCACCAGCAGCGGTACAAGCGCCATGACGGTATCGGCAGCCCGCGTGGCGACCAACGCCAGGGCATGCATGGCTTCCCAGCGCAAGCGGGTGCTCTGGCGGGTAAGCAAGGCGGACAGGGCGGCAGCATGGGGCGCCACCCACTCGGGGTGCTGTTCAGCCACCTTGGTGAGCACCTCGGCGCAGTCACCCACCAGGGCCTCATCCAGCTCGGATAATCCGCCGGAGATTTCATCCAGCAGGCGCGGGTTCTCAAGGCACTGGCGCGCCACTATCAGATTAGAAGCCTGGCTGCGGTCACCGGTTTGGGAGGAAAGGCGGGCAAGAATGGTCATGGAGAAAACCTGCTGCCAGCTCTACCCCTGCTGACGCTGGTGCCACAGCTGGGCGGTGATCTGGATGTGACCGGCATGCAGGGCGCTATGCTGCAAGACCTCCATGAGCGCCCAGGCCACCGTCACCTGGTTGCCCTGCCGAGGGTGAAGGCGCTCTTTGCCCAGGTCCTCGAGGCTGAGCTTTTCAAGGGCCAAGCGGATGTAAGACTCGCTTTCGTTCAGGCGGAGCTGCAAATCTCGCTTGCTCAGGCCATTTACGGTAAACTCGGCAGCGCGGTTGCGGTTGGACGGCTCGCCCATGATGATATCACCGATAAAATAGCGCTCGGCTCCGGTGAGATGGACGATGATCACGCTCACCGAGTTCATCTCGTGCCCCGGCACCCAGTCTAATGCTTCAGCAGGGAGCGATTCGAGGTCATTCAAAATTTCAGCATGAGTTTCGTGCAGCCATTGTGCATAGGCTTCATATAAGGAATTCATCTTTTCCTCCTGATGAAATCCGACTGACTGTGATCGACGAGAACGATCACATGTCGGGTGGGGTCAAGGAATGGATACCCAGGGTGAGCGAGATCTCACCGCCGTGGTGCAGGTCATGCTCGATGAGGTGCCAGATGACCCACTGGCGAGTGACGACCGCAGGTTCGTGGTCATCCTCGCCGGGGATGGAGATATTCCACTCTTGAGGGGTCCAGCATGCCATGGTGATCTGCATGTAGTCCTGGGTGAACTGCAAGCCGCGCACCAGCTCATGGGCGCTGCGCTTCGGGGCATCGGGCTGATCCCATCGGTTATAAGCTGCCAGCTCATGGCTGCCATCACCCAGGGGTGAGGCGAACCAGCGGGCGCGTGCGGCGATGATGTGGGCAGTGATTTCACCAATGGAGCGCAGGGGCGGCGCGGGGCGTAATGACAGCTGGTGAGTGGTGAGCGGCTGAAGCGCAGCAACCAGCAGCTCCTGATACTTGCACCAGCCGGCGTAAATCGTGTCGAGTAAAGGCTGGCAGCCTTCCATACAACACCTCCTGCGAAGGTCCTCGTTTCAAAAGCAGGCCAAATATTCCCCAATGGTATCCAGTGTAGAACCCCTGACCAACCTGGCTGGCGAAAGGGGAGGTTTTACTCCTCCTCTACCAGCGAGGCAACGGTGGCGCTGATCTCCTGGATGGTTTCAAAATTGGGATCGTTCATGGCCTGGAAGACCAGGCGCTCATTGATGGCCTGGGCCGCCGGCTTGCGCTCATCGCGCAGGAAGACCAGCTCCAGCAATCCACAGGCATTCAGCAGGCTGAGCAGGGCCAGGTCGTGAGGCTGGTAGTCATCCTGCGACAGGATGATGCCGCGCAGGCGCCGGATGAGCCAGTACTTTGTGGATCCTTTGGCTGCGGGCTGCAGGGGCGAAGGGATGACCCATAACAGGCGATCATCTTCCTGGTTGAGGATGCCCTTGGCAACCAGGCTGGCGGTCACCTGACGGCGGAGTTTCTCCGGCTTGGGATTGAGGCCAGCGATCCAGTAGCCGAACTTGCGCTCTTTTTCAGATTTTTTTAGCGCCTTGAGGTTGGCGTCGATGATGGGATCGTCGGTTAAGCTGCGTTCCTCCAGCTTCAGGCGGTGGTTATTGCCGGTACAAATCTTGCCCGCCAGGGCCAGCTCCGAAAGGATTGCGCCGTTCATGCCGGGTTTTAGCGCCTCATCGGCCGAGTGGATGAAGATGCCCTTGTCGCCATGGATGGCAAGCAGCTGAAGTTCCTCGTAAATGGTAAGCATTTTATGATCCTACCTCCCTGATCATGCATATGAAACGTGGATATTATACTCACTATCGCATGGACAACGGGCCGGGGTAATTAATTGAAGATGAGTTAATTAGAGGAAGAGGTTTGGTCGGGTTTCGCACACACCGCTCAACCCAACCACAAAAAAAAGAGCCCCACAGGTATGTTGACCCGTGGGGCTGAATGAACATTAATTACACGGCACAGCTTATGAAGGTTGGTGCTGTGTTTGTTGGACTTGCTGTTGAGGCTGCATTTGCCCTGCCTGGCTGGCCCGGATTAGCAGATAGCCTCCATAAGCCACGAACAGGATCGCATACGCAACGACGGCAATCCAGCCAAGAGCATTAAAGGTGTGGTTCACCAGGTCAATGATCGAGAGGACCAGGCTTACCAGGTTTGCAATGGTGAAGGCGGCGAAAATTCCCCGCTGTGATTTGCGATCCGTCATATTCCTTGCAGACCAGGCAACAAGACCCATCAGGATAAGCCCTGAGCCATAAAACTCGCCCAGCAGCCGGGTTGAATCATTCAACGTTATCCCGAATGCATTGATCATTAAGCTTGGTACGATCACCAGAATAATCCCGGCGATTAGCGCCAGAATTGCATTGCCTATCATAAAGATTCTGAGTCTCATAGTAGAACCTCCTTCTTTCTAATTGACTTCCCCCATGGGGAACTCCCCCATGCAGGGTCTTGATCATCAATCAGGCTTCGATTATACCACGTAATTCAGATAATTTTTATCCTAATTTATTCGTTTAATAATTGTCTTAATTTATTGGGAGAAAGGACAGGCAAGTGGCAAGCTTAAGAATTTCAATACCGTTCCTTGCAGAACTGAAGGGTGATTCTCAGCAGCACCTTTCAGTAATGAAAATTGCAGAATTAATGAATTATGATACTATTATTGCAGGATGTCACCAGATTCACCAGGCAAATAGCATGAAAAAATCTGGTAGACGGTCCGGCGGATGAGGGATCCAGGTTTTTGCTGGAAACAGGGTCGAAGCAAGGGAACAGGGGAAGCCCGTGAACGAAAAAGACCATATCACAGAAGCCATAAGCGAGCTGGCTCTTAACTATACCCAGAACATGGACCGGGGACCGATCCAGTTTTGGGTCAACGGCTATCCCACATTTGTGAAACACAAGGTATTGCCATGATGCCCGCAAAAATCACCTCGCTGGTGTCCATGGCCGTGTATATGGCTTTGATCCTGGTGTTTTTGCGCCACAGCAGGCACCGGCAGGTGAATAGAGCCTTTCTGCTGTACCTGACCGCCATGCTGTTCTGGCAGCTTACGGCTGTGATGGTGACTTTCATCGCTGCCCCTGAAACTGTGCTGCTATGGTACCGGCTGATGACCGCCGGGATCGTGGGACAGTTCATCTTCTACTGCTTTTTCGTGCTGGTAATCACCGAAGCCCAGCGCCAGCAGCCCATATTCATCGCCGGTTTGACGCTGTTCATCCTGGCGCTCTTATGCTCACCCACTGAGCTGGTGATCAAGGACGTAGCGTTGGGCACAACGGGCATTACCCTGCCCACGTACGGCCGGCTGGCGCCGCTGCTAGGACTGACGGCGGTATTTTACATGGCATATAGCATCATCCACCTGGTGCGCGGCGCCCGGGACAAACAGCCACTCCCGCGGCGCACCCGCATCCGCTACATGCTGGTGGGCAGCGGGATAATTGGCGCGGGAGCAATCACCAGCTTCACCACTCGCTGGCAATCGATCCCGGTAGACGTGATCGCCAACCTGGTCAACGCGCTGATCATTGCCATCGCCATCGGCAGGCACAGGCTGGTGGACATGTCGGTCATGCTGCGCAAAGGCCTGCTGTATTCCATCCCCACCATGTTCATCAGCACCAGCTATTTCCTGCTCATCACGCTGGTCGTGGTGATTTTCAAGGCCTCCAACAGCACGCAAGTCATCGTCTCTCTGGTGATGGCGGTGCTGATCGCCATCATTGCCCAGCCCCTGTTGTACCGCACGCAGCGATGGATGGACAAGCTGTTCTTCCGTGAAAAATATGACGCCACCCAGATGTTGCAGCGCCTGAGCCAATCGGCTGCCGCCATGATCAAGCTGGACGACCTGACCAGCATGATCCTCAAGGAGGTGACCGGTACCATCCACATTGAAAAGGCTGCTTTTTTCCTGAAGAATGACAAATCGGGTGTCTTCCACCTCACGGCCCGCACCGATATCGATAACCACGGGACGAATTTCTTCCCCAAAGATCATCCCATCATGAACTGGCTGGAGGAAAACAACAAGCCGCTCACCCGTTCCGACATCGAGATGCTGCCCCAGTTCAATGCCCTGTGGGAACGCGAAAAGGATGAGCTGGAGCACCTGGCTGCCGAGCTGTTCATCCCGGCTGCGGCGAAGAACGAGCTGGTGGGCGTATTCGTGCTGGGACCCAAGCGATCGGAACTGCACTACTCGGCAGATGACGTGACCACACTGACCACCGTGGCTAACCAGACTGCGGTGGCGATTGAGAATGCCCGCCTGTTCTGGCAGCTGGAGGGCATGGTGGAGGCCTTGAGCGTGGCCCACGATGAGCTCGAGCTGCGCGTGCAGGAACGCACCTCGCAGCTGGCCACCGCCAACCAGGCTTTGCAGGCCGAGAACACCGAACGCCTGCGCGCAGAACAGGACATTCACCGCTACGCCACCGAGCTGGCACGCAGCAACAAGGAATTACAGCAGTTCGCTTACGTGGCCTCACACGACCTACAAGAGCCATTGCGCATGGTAGCCAGCTTCTTACAGCTGCTGGAGCGCCGCTACACCGATAAGCTGGACCAAAATGCCAGGGATTACATTTATTATGCCGTGGATGGTGCCAAGCGCATGCAGACCCTGATCCTTGACCTGCTGGAGTACTCGCGCGTGGGCACGCGCGGGAAATCCTTCGCCCGCATCGATCTGAACGAGGTGATCAGGCAGGCCCAGTCGAACCTGAAGGTTGCCATCTCCGAGAACCAGGCCAGGATAAACTGCAAGGCGTTGCCGTCCGTCTTAGGCGACGACACCCAGCTGATCCAGGTGTTCCAAAACCTGATCGGGAACGCCCTCAAATTCCACGGGCAGCAGAACCCCGTGATTAACATCTCCTCGCGGCGAAAGAACGGAAATCACGAGATCATGGTGCGGGATAACGGCATCGGCATCGACCCGCGCTACGCCGAGCGCATCTTCCTGATCTTCCAGCGCCTGCACAACCGGGAAGATTACCCCGGCAACGGCATCGGCCTGGCGATCTGCAAACGCATTGTGGAACGCCACGGTGGCACCATTTGGGTAGATTCGCAGGCCGGCCAGGGGGCAACATTCCACTTCACCCTGCCTGCCAGGGTCAAGGAGGCGGTATGAGCCAACAAACTGAGCTGAGCCTGATCACCATCCTGCTGGTGGAAGATAACCCGGGAGATGTTCGCCTGGTGCAGGAGACCTTCCAGGACGGAAAGATCTACAACCAGCTGCAAATTGCCCGGGACGGCGAGCAGGCTATGGATTACCTGCGCAAGCGAGGCGATTACCAGGATGCACCCCAGCCCGACCTGATCCTGCTGGATTTGAACCTGCCCAAGAAAAATGGCGCCGAAGTGCTGGAAGAAATAAAGACCGACCCTGATTTGCACAAGATACCCGTCATCATCCTGACCGCTTCAAAAGCGGAAGAGGATATTGCCCGCGCCTACGACCATTACGCCAACTGCTACCTGACCAAGCCAATCGACCTGAACCTGTTCATCAGCGTGGTGCAGCAGATCAAGACTTTCTGGCTGACCATTGTCCAGCTGCCGGGGGTGAAGGCGCATGATTGACCGCTCGGTTGCCATCCTGATGATCGAGGATAATCCCGGGGATGTGCGGCAGGTGCAGGAAATCCTGTACGACGTACCGGGTTTTGCCTGCCAGCTCGACCACGCCAACCGGCTATCCAGCGGGATCGATCATCTGGAAAGCAACAACACCGATATTGTGCTGCTGGACCTGAACCTGCCAGACAGCTACGGCTACGAAACCTACCAGCAGCTGCACCAGCGCTTCCCCAACATGCCCATCATCATATTGACCGGCCTGGATGACGAGCAGCTGGGGCTGCGCGCGGTGAGGGATGGCGCCCAGGATTACCTGGCGAAGGGCAACCTGGAGGGTAACCTGCTCAGCCGCACCATCCGCTATGCCATCGAGCGCAAGCTGGCGGAGATCGCCCTGCACAAGTCTGAGCAGCTATTTAGAAAGACCTTCTCTTGCATGAACGACGCGTTATTCATCATCGATGCACAGAGCATGCAAATCGCCAGCTGCAACCCGGCGGCCTATGAAATCTTCGGATACAGGAATGATGAGCTGGTGGGGAAAAATAGCTTGCTCCTGCTGGGTACGGGGGAAGATGCAGGTGAAACGATCGCCAGCATGGAGGCGATGGAAAGCTGCCAGCGGGGAAAAATTTATGAGAAGCTGCTGAGGCGAAAAAACGGGGAGGCTTTCTTCGCAGAGTTCTCCTTCGAGGCGATTGAGGACCAACCCAGCCAGGTGCAGCACTGGGTGGTGCTGCTGAGAGACATCAGCCTCCGCAAGCAGGCGGAGGAAACCCTGAGGGAAAGCGAGGAGCGCTATTACCTGGCGGCGCGCGGCGCCAACGACGGCCTTTGGGATTGGAACATCAAGAAGGAATGCATCTATTATTCGCCGCGCTGGAAAGACATGCTGGGCTACGCAGACGGTGAGATCGCCCCAACGATCGATGAATGGATCCACCGCATCCATCCCGATGACCGTGAAGCCGTGCTGTATGCTATCTCCAACCACCTTAATCATTACACCCACCATTTCGAAAGCGAGCACCGCATCCTGCATCACGACGGGAGCTACCGCTGGATGCTGGTGAGGGGCATGGCGGTGAGGGACGCCAACGGCATTGCCTACCGCATGGCGGGCTCGCAAACCGATGTCACTGCCCGCAAAAATGCCGAAGAGCAGCTGTTGCACGATGCTTTTCACGACCTGTTGACCGGCCTGCCCAACCGCGCCCTCTTCCTTGACCGCCTGGAGCGCGCCATCGAATACAGCCGGCGCTCCGAAAAATTCGGTTTTGCAGCATTGTTCCTCGACCTGGACCGCTTCAAGGTGATCAACGATTCCCTGGGACATGCCGTTGGCGACCAGCTGTTAGTGGAAATTTCCAAGGCATTGAGCACATGCCTGCGAACTGTGGATACCGTGGCGCGTTTCGGAGGCGATGAGTTCGTGGTGCTTCTGGATGACATCACCGACGTCCACGATGCAATCAAGGTGGTAAAAAATATCCAGGACGTGTTATCCAGAGCCTTCAAGATAGGAAACAACCGCGTGTTCACCTCGGCCAGCATCGGCATCGTGCTGAGCAGCAGCGAGTACACCTCCACGGAGGATATCATGCGGGATGCCGATATTGCCATGTACCAGGCCAAGATGTTGGGTACAGCGCATTACGTGGTGTTCAACACCGAGATGCGCAACCAGGCGATCAACCGCTTGAGCATGGAAAATGACTTGCGCCATGCCGTGTCGCGCGGCGAGCTGGTGCTGGAGTACCAACCCATCGTCACCCTGAAGGAAAAATCACTGGCGGGTTTCGAAGCCCTGCTGCGCTGGACCCATCCCAAGAAGGGGAACATCCCCCCTGAAGAGTTCATCCCCATTGCCGAAGAGACCGGGCTGATCATCGACCTGGGTCATTGGGTGCTCAGGCAGGCCTGCCTGCAGATGCACAGGTGGCAGGAACAGTTCCCCGGTTACCGGGATTTATTCATCAATGTCAATATCTCGCAGAAGCAATTTGCCCAGCCGGAATTCGTCCAGCGCATGCGCCGCATGCTGAAAGAGACCGGCCTTGACCCGGCCTGCCTGAACCTGGAGATCACCGAAAACGTGCTGATGGAAGACGCCGAGGCAATGATCGCCATGCTCAACAGGCTGCGCGAGCTGGGAGTGGGCCTGCACGTTGACGATTTTGGCAAGGGTTTCTCATCGCTCAGCTATTTGCAGCAATTCCCCATCGACACGCTGAAGATCGATTACACCTTCATCAACCGCATCGGCACCAATGGCGACCACCTGGAGATCGTGAAGACCATCCTGGTGCTGGCACGCGAGCTGGGCGTGGATACGATCGCCGAAGGAATCGAGACGGAGAACCAGCTGGCACAGCTGCTGGAGCTGGATTGCCACTATGGCCAGGGCTTTTATTTGGGCAAGCCGATGCTTCCGGCAAAAGTGGCCGCATACCTGAAAAGCCGCCACAAGGCCAGCCTTCAAATCGAGCTGGGCCTGCTGCCAGCAGACAAGGAACTGAGCCTGGTGCAGGTGAACCCGAATGTCTTACGGGTGCCTGCCTGGCGCAAGTGAGTTGAGCAGGAAATAACGAAGGACTACACCCCGCGAGTGTGCCTTCTTCCCCACCCATGCGAGCCGGCGAACTGGTCATGCCGGCCACGGGCCTCCCCCATCCCCTCCCCTCTCCCCTGATCGGGGAGAGGGGTTTTTTTGCAGGTAGTGGCAGGG
Organism: uncultured Anaerolineaceae bacterium; assembly: GCA_964385625.1. GTDB lineage: Bacteria > Chloroflexota > Anaerolineae > Anaerolineales > UBA4823 > FEB-25. The sequence goes on from CAYLPS010000088.1 coordinate 14,029, forward strand.
GTGCATGGAATCAGCCAATGAGCAAGGCCGGGCAGCAGCCGATGGCATTCGCCTGTGCAGCTCACGCTTGATTTTTTCTCATGCATGGCCGTGGTGAAAATAGGAGGACCATGCCCTGCGAAGATGAGAAATCTTAAAATATTGCATTTTGGGTGAAATTCCCGCTTAAACCCCTTGTAGATTAGAACATTTGTGCTATAATATAGTCGT
>CAYLPS010000089.1:0-14112 GCA_964385625.1 uncultured Anaerolineaceae bacterium
CTTTTTGTAAGATGGATGCCAATCCTTACTATGAAATTACACGATACTGTTTAGACAACTAGCTACGATGAGTATATATAGTATTTAGATTAATGTCAAATTAAAGTGACCACTTTTGTGATCCCTTTTTTGAGTGCTCTGTTACTTCTCGAGGTTTTTCAATAGCTTGAGATAGTCAATAATATCCTGGCGGCTCAGCATGCCCTCGATCTGCCCGTCTTTCATCACCGGCATCTGGTTCACCCCGTCCTTGCCCATCTCGTCCAAGGCCTGGGCTAACCCCACCTTGGGGCCGATGATCTTCACCTTATCCATGGGGGTCATCACCTGTGAGGCCATGGTATTCTGCCAGTGCTCCTTGGGCACCTGGCGAATGTCGTGCAGAGTCAGCAGCCCAACCGGCTGCCCTGTTCCCATCACCACCATGCAGCGAATCCCATTTTTTAATACATACTCGTCGACCAGCTCCTGCACGGTCATGTTGGCTGAGGTCATGATGCAGCTTTTACTCATGATCTGCTCCACGGTACGGCCTTCCAGCAGGTCATACCTGCGCTGCTGTTGCACCTGCCCCACCACGGCCGTCTCCAGGAACCAGCCGATGAAGGCAATCCATAATCCGTCGATCCAATTCCCCTGGAACAGCTCCCACACTCCCAGCAGGATGAAGAAAAAGGCAATTGCGTGCCCTAACAAAGCCGCTATCTCGGTGGCGCGGCGCAAGTTGCGGGTGATCCCCCATACAATTGAGCGAAAAACCCGGCCTCCATCCAACGGGAACCCGGGGATCAGGTTGAAGGCTGCCAGGATGGCGTTGATGTAAGCCAGGTACTTCATCATCACCATTAATGGCGGGGAGGCCGTCAGCGCCATTGAAAGCAAGTAGAAAATGCCAGCCAGCAGCAGGCTGGTAAATGGGCCGGCGAATGCGATCACAAATTCTGCCATCGCATTTTTCGGTTCAGCCGAAATTTCGGATATCCCGCCAAAGATATACAGGGTGATGCTTTTCACTGGCAGCTTATAACGAAGTGCCATCACCGAGTGACCAATTTCATGCAGTAGTACGCTGAAGAAAAATAAGATGGAAGTTAACCCTGCCACCACCCAATATTGTAACGTGGTCCAGTTTTTAAACTCCAGCGGGAAATAATTAGCCGCCAGAACCCAGGTGAACAATGCAAAGATCAGGAACCACGAGGGATCCAGGCCGATGGGGATTCCCATTACACGCGCTAGCCGTAAGGTGCTACTCTTCATCATTTTCCTCCATAATCTTGATTCCCGCTCGAACAAACCATCCCATGATATCGAAGTCGCTTCTCGCCAATGGAATATCGAGCTTGCCCGGATACCTCAGGAGGTTGCTCACCAGCTTATCCTCCAGGGTTTGTTCTACTTTCACCATCAATTTGCGGTAGTTGTTCATGACATCATCCATAGCCGCTATGTTGAATACTCGACAGCATTATTATCCCTATGAATTGTCAATAATTAGTTGGCGGAACATAATAATCAGCTTAAAAACTCAACAGTATCTCTCCATACCAAAGTGCTCATCCTCACATCTGCTGACCCACCCACACCGGATAAAAAATCTCCTCGTCATTCATCACATCTCCCCACCTGCATCCCTCTCAATAGCACATTTAGACCCAAAGAGTTGTGAAAAAGTTGTGAAGGTTTTTCCTGAGCCATATCTCGCAGGTATCTCTGACGTCATAATGGTCAAGAACGTGCAATACCAACCAAACCATTTTATAGCTAGAAAGGAATAGAAAAAAATGAAAAAGTTAGCAGTAGTCAGTCTGGTAGTTATCATGTTGGCTTTATCGGTAGTACCCGCCTTCGCCAAGGGTCCCGCACAAAATAGTGGCAGCGGCACCGGCATCTGCGACGGCACGCAGATTGGAACCGGCGCTGGCAGCCAGTACGGCTCCGCTTCAAGCGCCCAGATTGGCCTCGGTACAGGCATCCGGTACGGCTATGCATCTGGCACCCGCAATGGGTTTGGCATCGCCGCTCCCTACACCTTTTCAGGCACCATCACCGCAGTAGACGATGTCAATTTGGCCATCACCATCGATGTCGTGTGTGGCAACCGCCAGGCAAATCCATATATCGGCCAGCAAGTAACCCTGCAAACCACCAGCACCACCCGCTTTTTGCTGCGCAATGCCGACGGAACCGTTACACCCATCACCTTTGATTATCTGGAAGTTGGGCAGAACGTCAGCAGCCACGCTTCCCTGGCAGACGATATCTTCACCGCCACCCGCATCACCTCCGGCGCGCTTTTGAACTGCCTGCCATAATCATACACTCATTGCACGTACTAAAGCAGCGCTGTGGCCCCCCACAGCGCTTTTTTTATTTCTTATACTACCTGTATGCCGGCATGCACATGGGCCTCGGCGAGTTTCCCCGCAATCCGCGGGCATTGGAGCTGGAATCCACCTTTCGTATGGCCAGGCTGCACCAGTTAATCAGCCAATAGCCCGGGTCGCCACCTCCGATTTTTCATACTGCCTGCTGGTTAACCATTTATGAGTATGTTGCTCCAGCCATATCTACTCCAATAATTTACCGTCTAAACTTATGGGAGCATGGAATGGCCTTGCTCGCACAATAAATTCGCTAATAGGAGATTGAAAATTATGAAAAGGATAGCTTTTTTCGGAGCCATCCTGGTGCTGCTGGCAGCCAGTGCGGTACCCGTTCTGGCCAAGACACCGGGAAATAATAACGGAAATGCTGCCAATGGGGGTAGTGCAATCACCCAGAACCTTCCTGAGGAGCTCCAGCAACAGGCAGAGCATCAAGTTCAGGACCATAATCAATCGCAGGGAGCGCAGCATTCTCAAAATGCAAACCACAATCAATTTAGAGAAACCAATGAAGTCAGAAATGGCAGCCAGGGGCAATCATCACGCATGCGCACGCCCTTCTACTTGCAAGGCTCCATCACTGCCATCGATACCGTAACGCAGACGCTCACCGTGAGCATTACCCATGGTAACGCACAGGTGAAAGCCTCTATCGGGATGACATTGACTTTGCAAGCCAACGACAGCACCCAGATTTACAAGATCATCCAGGGAAATGATGGTGAGATGGAAACCGGGAACCGCCTGCCCATCACCTTCGACCAGCTGGCTGTGAATGACATCGTGGCCATCCACGGTAATCTGGTGGACGGTGTCTATCAGGTCACACTGATCACCGTCTACGTTCCCATGTCGATGGGCGCGCCAATGAATGTTCAACCGTAAATAACCTCAGGGGTCTATCATTCAGCGGTGTCGAGTTCTTCTCACACCGCTGTTTTATATTTTTGATGATCTGCGATAAAATTGAAAGCTAAACTCAGGTGAATCACCCGTTCCTTTAGAAGGTACTTTACGTCATAGATTATGAAAAATAACCCGCAACAGGCTTTGTTGGAGCGAGCAAAACGCTTCGAAGCCCAGGCACTCGAAGAAATCTTCGATACCTTCCATCAAGGGATTTATCGTTATGCATATCGCATGTTGGGCGATGAGGACTTAGCCAGTGAGTGTATGTCAGAGACTTTTAGCCGGTTTTTAGCTGCCTTGAAACGCAATAGCGGCCCGCAAGATTACTTGCAAGCCTACCTGTATCGTATTGCCCATAATTGGGTCACCGATTATTACCGCAGCAAGACTCCGCCTTCTCTCCCTCTGGATACGCTTCCGCTGGCAGATTCGAGCGGAGACCCACATACCAGCTTCACCGAGAAAGACAGCAACCAACAGCTCCGCCAGGCGCTGGCGCTGCTCACTCCCGAACAACGCCAGGTGATTGTGCTCAAATACCTCGAGGATTGGGAGAATGAAGCGATTGCCCGCACACTTAACAAGCCTGTCGGGGCCGTCAAGGCATTGCAACACCGCGGCCTGGAAGCGTTGCGGCGTATTATGAACCGTTATGAGGATGTGAATATATGAGCAGGGCAGAAAATGAGCTGGATGAATTTGGAAAACGAGCGCTGGCGCCCTTACGGTCGGCTTCACCCATAGACCCCGCAAAAGCCGGCCAGATAAAAAGCCAATTTCTCGCCCAGGCCGAAAGCTTCCGCAAGGATCTGGACACCCAGCCCCATCGTGAGCACGGCGGTGATGCTCGTCGAATATCGGGCTTCCCATGGCTGGTACATCCCTCCCCATTGCTGAAAGCTGCTTTCGCCGTGCTAATCGCCCTGGTCATTGTTTTGGCAAGCAGCGGCATCACCGTATTTGCTGCTCAAGACAGTCTTCCCGGCGACCGTTTATACCCGCTCAAGACCTGGAGCGAAAATCTGCGCTACTCACTCACATTCTCCACCCAATCCAGGCTTAATCTGACCCTTGATTACACCAATAGCCGTGTGAACGAGATCTCCAGCCTGGTAGCCCAGGGCAGGATAGTCAGTGATCAAACCTCCGACCAATACCAGCAAGAGCTGAACAATGCCCTTGAGCTCGCTGCGCAAATGAATGACACCCAGCTGGAATCTGCCTTGCAGCAGATTATGAGCCACGCAGGTAAGCAGGAAATGATCGTGCAGCGGTTGATCGGCCAGCTACCCCCACAGGCTCAGCCGGCCATGCGGCTCCTCCAAGAGCGCCTGCAAGCACAGCTCCAGTTGAGTGCCCTGGGTAAAGCAGATCCCAAGACTTTCAGGATGGAGATCCAGGAAAGGCTGCAGAGGCAGAACGGGCCCGGTGGATCACCCGGCAACCAGCAGCCAGGAATTGGCCCCGGTTTTCCGAATGGCACGCCGGCACCCAACGAAGGTGACAGTACTGGTGACGGGTATAAATCAGGGCAAAGCACCCAGATGCCTCAAAATGACGGCGATGGGAATAAATTCGGGCAGCCCACCGAGGGTCCCGGTGATGGTGGTGATGGAAACAAATACGGCCAGCCCAACGGAATGCCCGGCAACGGTGGCTCCGGTAATGGCCAGGGGCAACCTATGCCAGGTAACGACAACCAACAACCCTATCCAACGGATACTGCCCAGCCTTAATCGCAGCCTGGCGACCTATTATCCGCCAGCACCCATAAATCTCAGCCTACCAATGCACGCAGGTGATGCCAGGGATTCCTGAATCCCTTCCCATTGAACGCTTTGCCGGCAGCGATTCGTCGGCTATGCGAATAATACTTCAGGGTTACCTCGCCAGCATGGTTTTGTACTATAATTCACTTTACCGGAACAATACTTCCCCTCCATTCGTCTTATGGGCGAAAACCGATAAAAGAAAAAGGAGAGCAAGAATGTTCACGAAAATCACCCTTACCCTGGTCACCCTAATCCTGTGCGCATCCCTGGCAGGCTGCGGTGCACAAACTTCACCCACCCAAGGCGCAGATGAGAGCACCTCCCAGGCTGATTCCTCCAAGGGCATCACCGAAACCATCCCAGCCAACAACCAGCAGATGCTGCCCATCATCTCCGGGAAAGTCGCCAACCTGCAGCTCGATGCCAGCGCCGATGGCACCACCCAGCAGCTCAAGGTTGGTGGAGTCATGATGATCACCCTCGAGTCGAACCCCTCCACCGGGTATAACTGGTTCGCCACCATTGCTGACACCAATGTGCTGGCGCAAATGGGAGAGCCGCAGTTCGAGGAACCCTCCTCATCCACCCCCATCGTTGGCGCTCCCGGCAAGCTGACCATCTTCTTCCAGGCACTCAACCCGGGCACCACCACCCTCACCCTCGATTACGAGCGCAGCTGGGAAACCGGCGTGGCCCCCAAGCAGACCATCACCATCACCGTGGATGTGAAGTAAGGCAGGCACCTGCAATAAAATAGCAGCCATCATCAATAAAACATCACCACTGGGCAATGCCTATACTGGGTTCTCAGTGGTGATGCTTTTTAAACCCAACGATAGAGGCTAGGCCCGCCTGCCTTTTATCTTCTCCCACGATTTGGTGATCAGGAAGCTTTCATCCATGTACCCGACCAGCTGCCTGAAGCGCTCGATAGGCATGGAAAATGTCAGCTCATCCCTGCTCACGTGCGGGCGGGCAGATACATCGAACATGCCCAGCACGGCGCGCGGTTTCTCCTGCTTGGCCTGCTCGATGGGGTACCCGATCATTTGGGCGCAACCCGAACCCATGGGGGTGATCACCCCATCCGGCTCGGCCATATCGTAATTGGCCAGGGCGAATAGACCGCTCAGCACATCGCCGGTGGCGAAAAAAACCACTGCCATCGGCTCATCCTGCCTCACAAGCTTATCCCAGCGCTTGAACACCAGGTACTTACCGGGTGCATCGAATGGTGGGTGCTGAAGCAGGTACTGCCTCACCAGCTCGGGGTCTCGTTTGTAACGCTCTCCCTCCACTTCACCAGCCAGACCGCACGATAGAAAATAATCGAAATTAGGGCGCAGCGTTCGGTTGAAGCCGGTGTAGCGCTTGCCTCCCGAGCATCCTGGGGTATCAGCATCGTACACGAAGGGGAATCCCTGCCGCACGCGCCGCATGTTACCGATCAGGCAGCGATCCACTACCTGGTTCCCGCTCAGGTCTTCATGGAGGGGGTGATCGGTGTAATAGTAGGTGATAGGCAGCTCGGCACCGGGGAAATATCTATCCCACTGCCGCAGAAAATAATTAAGAAACTCAATTTCCATTTGTTATCTGATCCTTTCTGAGCTTATTGATTATATATCTGTCCGTTCAGTCATTTCTTTAACCTTTCATCAGAAAGCAATGCCCAGAATCCAGCTTGTGGAATGCCTTTGCTTACATCGCTGAGTCGTCTATCCCCTCCGCATGGAGCTGCATCGACCTCTTTTATCGGGGTATAATCGCTGCACGGATTACACCTTGCAGGTGAGTCACTGATGCGTATAAATGACTTTTTATTGATCATTACCCGCAATTGATGATGGTAGTCGCCAAACCAGCTCAAAGTCGGTTAGTTACGGTCCTGATCATCACCATCCTGGTGATAGGGGCGGTATTGGTGGCATTGGACTGGCAGGATATCCACCAGGTCTTGCTCGAGGCAGATTGGCGTTTCATTCCTCTGGTGCTGGCGTTTACCGCCCTTTCGTACACGTTTTACAGCCTCGCCTACGCCGTGGTTGCCCGTATGCTGGGGATCGCCATGCCCTTGGCCGAGCTGGCAGAGGCGTGCTTTATCTCCTCGGTGGTTAACCATGTGCTCACCTCCGGCGGCGTGGTGGGATATTCATTGCGCTACCTGCTGATGAAGATGTATAACGTCACGCTCAATGAAGTGCTCACTTCCTCGTTCCTGCATTACTATCTCACCAGCGTCGACATGCTCACCATCCTGCCGCTGAGCTTCATTTACCTGATGATCCACGCCCGTGTGCCCCAAGGGGTGGCTATCGGGCTGGGGATGATGACTCTCATCTTCGGCCTGGTGCTGGTTTTAATCACCGTGCTGGTGCTGTTTCCCTCAAGGCGCCGCCCGATCATCAACCTGTTGGATACCCTGATCAAAAGACTATTCAAACGCGACCTGCACATCTGGCTGGACCAGTTCGATGAAACCCTCACCTGCGGCACCCAGGCGATTCGCAAACGCCCCCTGGTCTTGCTGTGGGTCATGCTGCTCACCCTGCTCGATTTTACCTCCAGCATCGTTGCTCTTGGCTTTGTGTTCGAAGCGCTCGGCCCGGGGGTCAAGGTCGGCGCGCTGGTCTCGGGGTATGTGATTGGCATCATGGCCGGGCTGCTTTCCATGGTGCCGGGCGGCTTCGGCATCCAGGAAGGCTCCATGGCCGGCATCTATGCCCTGCTGGGAGTACACTTTGAACAGGCGGTGCTTGCCGTAATCCTGTTTCGCCTGTTATATTACCTGATACCCTATTTTCTGATCCTGCCATTTTATCGCCGGCTGCTGCGAAAGGCGGAAAAGCAAGCCAAAATCGCTTATTGAGGATATCGTCGATGCGCATCTTGATGTTCAGCCACGGTTACCCGCCCACACTGAGCGGGGTAACCCTCGTTGTCCAAAAAATCTCGCGCGCCATGGTGCAGCGCGGCCACGAAGTCACCGTGGTCACCGGCAGTGACCGGCACCTGCCCTATGAGTCGGAAGACCAAGGGGTGCGCCTTCTGCGCATCTTCGGGCTGCCCAACCCGGGCTGGTGGGAGGGCCCTATCCCTGTCATGCTGCCGCCTGCCATCCGCAGGCTCACCGATCAGTTCCGGCCGGATGTCATCCACACCCACGAGAATGTCGTGCTCAGCAACGCCCTGATCCTCACCCGCTGGAAAAATCGCCCGGCCTTCATCTCCTCCTGTTACTCGTTGCCAAGTTATGTCTCCCAGTTTCTGCACCTGGGCAGTCTGGTCAGCTTGTTCGAACGGCTCGTGTGGAAGGTGGCGGTGGGCAACCTCAACCACTTCGAGCACGTGGTCTTTTGCACCCGCACTCACCAGCGTGACTTCCTGGCGCATGGGCTGCGTCCGCCCACCACCGTGATCTCCAATGGGGTCGATATCCAGCGCTATAGCCCGCTTAAAACACCTGGGGAAGATGTCGAACTTCGCTTGCACTTGCCGGAAGGGCCGCGCATCCTTTCGGTGGGCCGGCTGATGAAAGACAAGAAGCTCGACATCCTGCTGCGTGCCATGCGCGTGGTGTGCGATCAGCACCCCGCCCACTTGCTGGTGGTGGGGCGCGGCAGTGAGCACCCGCGCCTCAAATACCTCGCCAGGCAGCTGGGTATTGAGCCATACATCCACCTGCTGGGCTATGTTCCCGAGCAAGACCTGCCCGCCCTGTACCGCGCCAGCCAGCTGTTCGCCATCCCCTCGCTGGTGGAGGTGCAGAGCCTGCCGGCCCTCCAGGCAGCTGTCACCGGGTTGCCCATCGTGGCCGCCAATTCAGCCGCCCTGCCCGAGCTGGTACGCCACGGCGAGAACGGCCTGCTGGTGCACCCCATGACACCCGAAAACCTGGGCAACGCCATCCTCGCCATCCTGGGTGACCCCGACAAAGCCCGCAAGATGGGCCAGGTTTCCCTCGAGGTCGGCCGGACGCACGACGAGCAGCTCACCTTCCAGGCTTATGACGACTTCTACCGGGGGCTGCTGAGCAAGAATGGGTACTAATAACCGGTTCATGTTAAAATCGCCTCAAGCAAAGCCTGCATGGAACAAAATCTTCGCCTGATTCGTCTATCAAAGTGTCCATGCATAAAAGGAGAGTTCTATGCGCCCAAAGAGAATCATTTATATCACCTTATTATCCTGCCTGGCCCTGCTGCTGGCGAGCTGCAATATTCCCGGCTCATCCAGCGAGCCAACCATCAATCCCGACCTGATCCGCACCTCCGCCGCCCAAACCCTCATCGCACAAGAGACTTCGGCAGCCCAGGGCACGCCCATCATCCTGCCCAGCCCCACCTCGCCGGTGGTGATCCTGCCCACCAACACGCCGCTGCCCACCAACACGCCGCTACCCACCGCAACCGCCACCAACCCACCGCCCACGCCCACCTACACCAGCACGCCCATCACCCGGGTCAGCGCCGATGCAGCGCACCTCTCCACGCCGCCCAAGATCGACGGCACATGGGATGAGTGGACCACCACGCAGTACCCGCTCAAGCACGTGGTGTTCGGAGGCGATAACTGGAGCGGCTCCAGCGACCTGCAGGCCTCTTACCGCGTGGGCTGGGACAGCAACTACCTGTACGTGGCGGTCAAGGTCTTCGATGACACATACGTGCAGAATGCCACCAAAGCCAACCTGTACAAAGGCGACAGCATCGAGCTGCTCCTGTCTACCAGCCCCGACTCCGATAGCCGCTCGCTGGGCCTCACCGCTGCCGATTACCAGATCGGCATCTCGCCGGGCAACCCAGATATCGGCGAGAACATGGAGGCCTACCTGTGGTATCCCCAGTCGAAGGAAGGCAGCCTGACCAATGTGGCCATCGGCGCCGTGCCGATGAAAGGCGGCTATCGCATCGAGTTTGCCATCCCCTGGTCGGTGTTCGGCATCACCCCTGTAAAAGGCCAGGTGCTCGGCTTCGCCGTCTCGGTGTCTGATAACGATAACCCCAACAAGGACGTCCAGCAGACGATGATCTCGAGCGCCCCGCACAGGGACCTGGTCGATCCTACATCCTGGGGTTTGCTGACCCTGAAATAACCTGCCGGGGACTCTTTTATCCAAACGCCTCCCACCCAGCAAGTTCGGGAGGTGTTTTGTGTTTAAGCCTGGTTGGATGGCGATCAGCCCCTGTTCTGGATCCCCGGGCAGGCATGGCGGGCAGCTCCTGGTCCACAAAGGCGCGGCACACCCGCCAAAGCTGGGGCATCTGACAGAGCGGCTGGGCAGCAGGGCAGGAAGGCAGCCGTGGGTGCATCGCCACTCGCTCTCCATCGTCGTGGGGCTGTCATTCGTGCCGGCGCGATCACCACCCAGCGGCGGCTTCGATATCATCCTGGTGAAACCCCGGGCGCCGGTGCAGATACTGCCGGCCTCACCAACCCCGGCTGACCGGAGGTGAAAATTACACTATAATTGGTGGCAAGCTATTGCATCTATCAGGCAACCGTCGCAACCGATCAAGACATGACAAAGGAGGGCTACCATGCTCCTGGACACAACTTCGCTGGTGAGCACCGTGGACAACCTCAACGCAAAGCTCTTGTTTGGCGAGGCCATTGCGCCTGAGGAAGGGCTGCGGGCGGCACGCTGGATGGCCTCGCAGCAGGGTGAGAAGGGCTCGTACCGCGGCCTGCCGGCCCCCACCGCGCACGATTTCGCCCACGGCATCCGCACCTTCACCGGCGAAAGGCTGGAAAGTGCCAGCAGCCGGCACATCCTGGGACAGGAAGCTGCCCGCCTGGTGTGGCTGTTGGGCAGGCACGACGCCGCCCTGCTGGCAGCCTACCGCCAGGCCACCGGCTGGATCCAGGACGACCCGCGCTTCCAGCAGGATGGCACCTACTGCTGCGGCAAATGCTCGCTCTCTTTCTGGAGGCACTATTGGGCAGGCGACTTTCCCCATAAAGAGCAGCGCCTTAGCCGGGGCGTGCAGACCATGCGAGCCAGGCGCCTGGGCGATGGCAAATGGCGTACCTTCCCCTTCTTCTATGCCATCTACACCCTGCTGAGCCTCGACCTGCCTGCGGCCCGCCTCGAGCTGACCTATGCCCGCCCCGCCATCGAAAAGTACCTGAAGCACGCCCGGGGAGGTGATTACTCGCCGCGCCGGGCGACCATCCTGCGGCAGGCGCTGGATGCCATGCAATGAGCCCGCCTGCAAGCAAGCCATGGCAGGCAGAAAGGATTTCACATGACCAGGCGACCTCTTACGGTAATCATCACTTCGGTGCTCATCCTGCTCAATATGCTCATCTGGCTGGGCCTGGGCGTGATCATCGCCTCGGGGCTGCATCCCGCCCTGAGCATTCCGCCTGCTGGGCGCGGCGTGATGGCGTTCCTCTCCATTGCCCTGGCGGCCATCCTGCTGGGCCTGTATGTGCTGCTGATGAGGGGCAACCGGCCAGCCTATTACCTGGTGATGGCCTTCTTTGCCTTCACCGCCGTCCTCACCATCTTCGATGACTTCGGCTGGCCTGACCTGGTGGTATTGGTCATCAACCTCATCCCGCTCATACTGTTGATCAAAGACCGGGCTTACTACCTGGCCACGCTGAAACCGGCGCGGTGAGCCACGCACAGCACAGCCCGCCCGAGGCCTGCGCTCTACCCGCTCGCGACTGGTGGCCAACCGCATGCGGGCAGGACGGGCCAGGCGCAAACCGCACCAGGCGGGACGGCAAGGCAGGCGGGAACCTCGAAATGGCAGAACCAGGCACACACATAGATCAGGAAGCAGCACCCGATGAGCAGCTCTAAACTGTACGGCGGCATCGAAGGCGGCGGCACCAAGTTCATCTGCATCGTGGCCGGCGGGCCAGACGAGATCATCGAGGAAGCCCGCTTCGCCACCACCACCCCGCAGCAAACCCTCCGCCAGGTGTGCGCATTCTTCAGGCCCTTCGCCGGGCAAAAGCGCCTGCACAGCATCGGGCTGGGCACGTTTGGGCCGCTGGACCTCGACCCGGCCTCGCCCACCTACGGCTACATCACCTCCACACCCAAGCCCGGGTGGGGCGGCACCAACATCCTGGGCATCCTGCAATCTGCTTTGGGCGTGCGGGTGGCCATGGACGTGGACGTGGCTGCCTCGGCACTGGGCGAGCAGCGCTGGGGCGCCAGCCAGGGGCACGACCCGTCGCTGTACCTCACCGTGGGCACGGGCATCGGCGGCTGTTACCTGGCAGGCGGCAAGCCGCTGCGCGGGATGGTGGGCTCTGAGATGGGCCACGTGCGCATCCCGCACCACCGCCAGGCAGATCCCTTTGACGGCTGCTGCCCCTACCACGGCGACTGCTTCGAGGGGCTGGCCAGCGGGCCGTCCATCCAGGAGCGTTTTGGCCAGCCGGCCGAAAGCCTGGCAGATGACCACCCTTTCTGGGAGCTGGAAGCGGGCTACATCGCGGCTGCCCTGGCGAACACCATCCTCACCTTCTCTCCCAGGAAGATCGTGCTGGGCGGCGGGGTGATGCAGCGCGCTTTCCTGTTCGCCAAAATCCGCAGGCGGGTGGGCGAGCTGCTCAACGGCTACCTCAGCCACCCCACGCTCACCGGCCCCATGGACGAGTACATCGTGCCGCCCGCCCTGGGACACCGCTCGGGGGTGCTGGGCGGGGTGGCCATGGCCATGCAGCTGGAGCAGTCGAATTAACACATCCATAAGGAGCCGCACATGACCCTGCACATCACCCCCCTGCGCCTGCCGTTGCCGCTTAAATTGAGCCATGTGAACGCCTACCTGATCAACACCGGGCAGGGCTTCTACCTGGTGGATAGCGGCATGAGCAACGCCCGCCAGCAGCTGGACAGCTCGCTGGAGCACCTGTGCACCCACCCAGGCGAGCTGAGGCTGATCTTGCTGACCCACGGCGACTTCGACCACACCGGCAACGCCGCCTACCTGCGGGGCAAATTCGGCGCCCGCATCGCCATGCACCAGGCCGACGCCGGCATGCTGGAGCACGGGGATATGTTCTGGAACCGCAAGATCAAGAGCCCGCTGTTCAAGCTGCTGATCCCGCTGCTGGTGCGCTTCGGACGGCAGAACCGCTGCACGCCCGACCTGCTGCTGGAGGACGGCGCCTCGCTGGCTGAGCTGGGCCTGGATGCCAGCGTGCTCAACACCCCCGGCCACTCGAGCGGCTCGCTGTGCTTCCTCACCGGCGAGGGCCAACTGTTCTGCGGCGACCTGTTCACCAGCGCCCGCGGCACGCCCATGCTGAACCCGATGATGTACGACAAGCCCGCCGGCCAAGCCAGCCTGGAGAGGCTGAAGAAGCTGCCCGTGAAGATGGTTTACCCGGGCCACGGCCGACCCTTCGCCTGGAAGGAGCTGCTGGAGAGCGAGCAGCAGGCGACCCACCCGAGCACCGAGCGGACCGGCACAGGAAAAAAATAGTAAATTAACCGCCAGGGCACAAAGAGCACCAAGGATTTCTTTCATCTTAATCATCATATGCCGCAGAGGGGGAGGATTCGCGCCGGCTGTTGCTGAAGTCGGGATCGCTGATGGCGCTGACCTGCCGGGGAGGAATGCTTTATGCAGGATCCTATGATCAAGGGATTAATGGTTGGGGTGTGCATATTCCAGAATCAATGGGAAAAGCTGAAACAGGCGCTGGCTGAGTGGGAGCACCCCAAGGCGAACGGTGAGAGCAGAGGGGATGAAGGGGGAGAGGCATTGGAACCTCGAAAAAACGAAGAGGAACGAATATCTTTCATCACTCACCAGGAGACGTGGTCTCTTCTATCGGGGTGGGGGCTCATAGAACAAGCCACCAATGGGGGGTGTGAAGGAAGAGGCACCTGATTGAGGATTTTACGAGGGGAAGGATTATCGGGCATGAATTTTATCTCCGTTAAGATAAAAGGCACGAGAATGAAGGAAGCCTCCCGTGCCAGGGTTACAAGTACAGTATAGCACATTTGTTCTAATTCCACAAGGGGTTTAACTTACCTTCGGACACAAGTTCGGACATTGCCAAAAATC